>NZ_JAXAVV010000010.1:0-308227 GCF_033949925.1 Lentzea kristufekii | reverse complement strand
TTGCGTTGCTTAGAGGGGTGCGGTGGTGGGGTGGTCCCGTCACGAGCCGCACCAGAGCGGGCCACATCTGAAGAGGAGGGTCGACGAAGAGCGTGTCGACTTGACCCTCCTCTTCAGATGCAGCAAGGGCTGAGGTGCGACTCGTGACGGGACCACCCCACCCTGACCGCTTGGTAAAGACGGCTCGCCTTCGGCGTCGCGGTTGAGCTGGCGGTCTGTGGTGTTGCGGGCGATCAGGTCGGCTCGCCTTCGGCGTCGCGTGCGATCGGGCTCTTACCGCGAGGCCTGACTGCGATGCGGCCCTGGGTCGGGGCGCGTGCTGTTTCGCTTGAGGTTCAGCACCCAACTCACCCCGCCAGCCCACCGCGCCAACTCACCCGCCGGGCCCACCACCCCCGCTTGCCCCACCACTGTCTCGCGCTGTCCTGCCGCGTTCCGCCGCGCTGGGCCGCGCCTCGCCCGGCCCGCCCCGCTGCGCCCACCCCGCCCCGCCCCGCCGCTGCGCCCCGCCGCGGCCTCGCCTTCTCTCGTTCTGGCTGCCGCGGTCCTGCCTTGCCGCGCCCCGCCTCGTCCGGTCGCCGCCTAGCGCCCCTTTGACCTCGTCGGAGTGTCAGACCTGCTCTGTACGTTGGGTCGCGGGGGACTCTGTGCCAGGGGGTACCCCTGCGTCAGCCTGCCTGCCCTCCCGCGAAAGGGAGGAGCCCCCGGCGGGTGGCACCGGGGGCTCCTGGGTGGTGCGGCTGGTATCAGATGTCGAGCGTCCACGAGTCGATGTGGCCCGTGTCCTGGCGGTAGAGGTCGCGGACTCGCAGCTGCCAGGTGCCGTTGGCGTCCTCTGCGGACACGTTCACGGCGTAGGTGGCGTTGAGGTCGTCAGCGCTGTCTGAGCCGTTGCTGACCTTCAGGACCTTCACGATGCCCGAGGGGGAGATCAGGGCCAGCTCCAGGTCGCCTCGGTAGGTGTGCTTGATGGCCACCTTCACGGAGCCGGTGGTGCTGGCCTTGCCGTTGCAGTCGGCGATCGTGATCGGGGACTTCACCTCGCTGGCGTCCGGGATGGCGGTGTCGGTGTCGTTGGTGATCGCGGGGCACTGGCCGGGCGGGTTGCCGGGGGCCGTGCCGGTGATCTGGAGGAGTTTGTTCGGGGAGCCGGTGCCGGGACTGGTGACCACGTCGGAGCTGGCGTTCTCCACCAGGGCGTCGCGGACCTGTTGCGGGGTTGCCGTCGGGGACGAGCCCAGGTAGACGGCTGCTGCGCCTACTACGTGCGGGGTGGCCATCGAGGTGCCGCTGATGGTGTTGGTGGCGTCGTCGTTCGTGAGCCAGGCGCTCGTGATGTCGCGGCCCGGCGCGAAGATGTCGAGGCAGGTGCCGAGGTTCGAGAACGAGCTGCGGGCGTCGGTGCGGTCCGTTGAGCCCACGGTGATTGCGTCCGGGGTGCGGGCCGGGGACGTGTTGCAGGCGTTGCCGCCGTTGTCGTTGCCGGCTGCCAGGCCGTAGGTGACGCCTGCTGCGATGGAGCGCGCTACGGCGTCGTCGACGGTCTGGTTGGCGCCGCCGCCCAGGGACATGTTCGCCACCGCGGGCTTGCGGGCCGGGTTGGCCTGGACGTCGGCGGTGACCCAGTCGATGCCCGCGATGACGCCTGCGAAGGTGCCGCTGCCGGAGCAGTTCAGGACTCGGACGGCTACCAGCTTCACGTCCTTCGCGACGCCGAACTTCGTGCCGCCCACGGTGCCCGCGACGTGGGTTCCGTGGCCGTTGCAGTCCGAGGCGTCGGCGTCGTTGTCGACGGTGTCGGCGCCGGACACCGCGCGGCCGCCGAAGTCGGTGTGGGTGAGGCGGATGCCGGTGTCGATGATGTACGCGGTGACGCCCGCGCCGCGGTTCGGGTAGGTGTAGCTGTTGTCCAGCGGGAGCGTGCGCTGGTCGATGCGGTCGAGGCCCCACGACGGGGTCGGGGCCTGCGTGTCGGAGATGCGGACTTCGCCGTCCTGTTCGACGTAGGCGACTGCCGGATCTGCTGCCAGGCGCTTGGCCTGGGTTTCGGACATCTGCGCCGAGAAACCGCGCAAAGCGGACTTGTACGAGTGCTTCACCTTCGCGCCGTACTTAGCGCTGAGGCTGTCCACGCTTGACGTGCTCATGTCCTTCAGGACGACGATGTAGTGGTCCTTGACCGCGTTGGACGCACCGAGGTTGCGAATCTCCCCCTCGGGCGCAGCGGTGGCGGAGACGGACGACAGGACGAGCGCAGTGCCCGCCACCAGCCCGATTCCAGCCGCTCGTCTGGCCCACGATTCTCCCATAGCAGCAAGCTCCCTCGTCGCAGGGTTGTGCAGGTGAGAGTTTTCTTAGTGGCGCGGACTGATTTCGCACAAGAAGGTCCACGAAATTGCCTTCGAATGCCGAATCAACAGATTTGCCTGATCATGTGAATTAGTTGGTGCAGCTGATCTATTTACAAAACAATTGCGCCCCGAACGGTTGTCCGTTCGGGGCGCAAGTTTCGCCTATTTCGCCGAGCGTCTCAATCGCCTCTGCGGACGGCTCCCAGGATCTGCTGTTCGGCCGGGGTCGTGTAGAGGCGCAGGTGCGCCCACATGTCCTGGCCCATCGCGATGACCTGGTCGTCCTTGAGCTGGGTGAGCTGCTGGAACATCTGCGGGCGCAGGCGCCACATCTGACCGGCGAGCTGCGCCTGGCCCATCGGGAGGCGCTGCAGGAGCACGAGGTCCGCGTTGTTCGCCGTGGACGACGCCTGCGGGTGCAGGTACGGCAGCACGTACATCGTGGTCTGCCACGGTGCGCGCGGCGGGAACAGCTCCTGCGGGACGTGGCCGCCGTCGTGGATCACCAGCAACGGCATGTCCTCGGTCGGGCGCGGGAGGTCCGCCGGGGACAGGCGGCGCAGCTGCACCAGCTGAGACGGACGGCCGTCCGGGCCTTGGCCCGCGGCGCGCACGACCGGCTGCCACGCCTGAGGGCGGCCCGTCGCGATGATGATCCACGCTCCGGTCGCCATGGCGCGCAACGCGATCTGGCGGGCCAGGTACAGGCCGCCGACGACCACCATGCGGGTCGGCGTCGGGCGCAGCACGGACACGCTGAGCGGCTCGCCCTTCGTGCCCTGGCCGAGCATCATGCCGCCGCGGTCGCCGCTGGGGCTGACCAGGTCGAGCATGTTCGGCGACACCAGGAACTCCGGTGCCACCGCGCCTCGGCCGCGCGTGTCGAGCAGACGGGACGACGAGCTCATGCCACACCTCCCAGCGGCAGCGTCGCGGCGAGGCCCGCGAGCTGCATGCCCCGCAACGGGGTCAGCGTGATGTCGAGCTTGTCACCCAGCTTGGACAGCTGGTCCTCGGCGCGGTCCAGCTCGCTCGGCGTGCGGGCGCTCACCCGCACCAGGCCGCGCAGCGAGACCTGACCGTCCTCGCGGGACGGCGAGATGGACATCGCGAGCGTCGACGAGAGAGCGCGCACACCGGTCAGCGAGTTCAGGTTGCCCTTGAGGCCCTTGGACGGCCAGCCGGTGATCGCGTAGCTGGCGTGACCGACGCCACCCGCGGTGACGCCCGACCACTTCTCCCGCAACGACACCGGGTTCGTGTTGCCGACGGCTGCGGTGAGCTCGGCCGACGAGATCGCCGCGCGCAGCAGCTCGTCCGAGTCGAGTGGACGGATCGTGACGCCCGCGGACTCCAGGGCGTTGCGGACGCGGGACAACGCACCGATCAGTGCCCGGTGCGCGCCGACGACGCCGCCGCCGCGCTCGCGGATCGCCTCGCCGCAGCGGCGCGGGTCCAGCCGGACTGTGATCCACGTGGTGCGCCGGGCCGCCGCGGGCAGCGGGCCGAGCACCTCCATGTACGAGCTGACGGCCGGCGAGTTCGGCGGAAGTGCCGCGCTGCCGGGGTAGCAGTGCCAGATCACGGTGATCGCGTCGAGCACGACACCGCGGTCCTCCAGGCAGGGTGTGAGCGCTCCCAGGGGCAGCGACGGGGCCGAGCCGACCGCGGAGATCAGCGGCGGCGTCGGGTCGACCAGCAGCACGGCGGTCCACACGCCGTCGTGCCACGACAGCGCGAGCGGGCGGCGTTCGTGGTCGACGCCCTTCGCGATCACCAGGTCCGGGATCGCGAGGCGCAGCAACGCGACGCGCGGGTCCTCCGGGCCGAGCACCTGCATCTCGTCGTCACCGGGCTTGGACTCCTGCGACTCCACGCGCTTCGCGGTGCGGCTGTGCGACCGGAAGTTGTAGCGCAGCCGGACGCCGATCCACTGGGTGAGCCAGCGGCCACGCGATCGGGTGAACGCCAGGATCAGTGCGACGAGGAGCACACCGCCGGCGATCGAGACGGAGACGACGTTCAGCGCGCCGGCGTCGTTCTTCACGCCCATGATCGTGAGCACGAGGAGGGCGATGGCGAGACCGACCTCGATCGTGACTACGTTCGAGACGGGCAAAGAGCCGAGGCTCACGCCGGCGGCTCTGCGACGGACACGCCCGACCGGACGCGGAGGCGCGGGTGCCTGCTGGCCAGGACCTGCGGGTCCCTGCGGCGGCCGTGCCATCCCTGGGTTGGGCCGGGGCGGATGTGGAGTGGTCACGGACATCCGTTGTGGTCTCTTTCCCCTCGATGGTCGGTGGGCTTGGCGAACCGGCCCACGGAGCAACCTGCGTCCGGCTATCCTGCCGAACCGTACCGCGACTGGGAGAGCAGCGAGCCGAGAATGGCATCAACACCCACGACCAAGGCACAGGTCCAGGCCTACCAATTCGTCCTGAAGCGGATGCAGTCAGCTCTTGTCCGCAGAGACGCGGTGATGCTGCATGACCCCATGAGCATCCACTCGCGCGCTACAGCGGTGGGTGTGGTGCTGGGCGTCCTCGGTCTGATCGTGTTCCTCGTGATCGGGCTCTTCAGCCCGGCGCCGAGGCTCGACGACGAGACGCAGATCGCCATCAGCAAGGAGACCGGCCAGGTCTACGTCGTCGACAGCTCGCCGCGGCGGCTGATCCCGATGACGAACCTGGCGTCGGCCCGGCTGCTCTGGCTCTCGCGCAACAGCCCCGACGCGCAGCAGGGCCAAGGCGGTGGCGACGCACCGGCCGGCACGGCGGGCGCCCCGGCGGAGGCGGCCGGCGGCACCCCGAAGCTCGTGAGCGAGAAGGCCCTGGCGAACCTGCCGCGCGGCAGGCTCACCGGTCTGCCGGACGCGCCGGACGTGTTGCCGAAGCAGGACCTCCGCATCGACGCGCAGTGGTCGGTCTGCGACACCCTCCAGCTGGACAAGTTCCGCGAGGACCAGGCGGCGGAGAACCAGATCAAGACCTCCGTGATCGCGGGCGTGAGCGGTGGCAACCCGGACCTGGGCGGCGAGGCGGTGCTGGTCCAGCAGCGCACGGGCGCGAAGAAGGCGTACCTGATCTACAAGACGCCGCAGTCCCTGCGGGACATCTCGTCGTCGACGGTCCGCGCCGAGGTGGACCTGAAGAACGACAAGGCTCTCAACGCCCTCAAGCTGAAGAACAAGAAGCCCCGTGCGATCAGCACGGCGTTGCTGAACGCGATCCCCGAGGTCGCTCCGCTGACCGCGCCGGTCATGCCGAACCAGGGCAAGCCGGCGACGTACGTCACCGAGACCAAGGTCAACATCGGTGAGGTCGTCCAGGTCGAGCGGCAGAACGGCTTCGAGTCCATGGTCGCGCTGGAGGACGGCTTCCAGACCGTCGAGGAGACCGTCGGCGACCTGCTGCGCTGGGCGTACTCGAACAACCGGCAGGCCATCAAGCTCTCGCCGAGCGCGATCGCGGACCACCGGGACCCGAAGAACCCGCTCGCTCTCGACTCGTACCCGACCAAGATCCCGACCACGCTCGAGCCGAACGCCAACAACGTCGTGCTGTGCCTCGGCTGGAAGGCCGAGAACGTCGCCGCGGACAACCGGGCCGAGCACACCTCGGTGACGATCGGTTCCGCGCTGCCGGGCCCGAAGGAGATGACCCCGGCCGAGCTCGGTTCGCCGGGCGCGGGTGGCGAGATCATCGACCAGTTCCTGATGCTGCCGGGCAAGGCCGCCGTCGTGCGGGCGAGCCAGGGCAAGAACGACTTCGGGACCGGCCCGGTGCAGATCGTCACGGGCCGCGGTGTCCGCTACGGCGTCCCGGACGGGGCGACGGCGACGGCGCTGGGGCTCGACGGGAGCTTCCCACCGGCACCGAACCAGATCCTGAGCCTGCTGCCGATGGGGCCGCAGCTCAACAAGAACGAGGCGAACCGAAGCTACGACTCCATCCCGGCGCCCAAGGGCACCATCAAGGATCCGCAGGCGGTTCAGCAGAAGTAGCGGAACCGCTCCGGGTGCATCACCGTCGAATGCGGACAAAGCGTGGTGGTGGTCGCTGACCGCCACCGCGCTCAGCACCCGGAGTGTCGTAGGGGGACTAGCTGTGGCCGGTCGTATCAGCGTCGATGCCGAGTGGTTGGAGAAGTACGCCGACCGCATCGACGGGACGACGGATGACCTGAGGCGGGTGCGGGACGCCATGAAGGTGTCCCCGCTGCGCCCGCAGTCGTTCGGCGAGATCGGCAGAACCGTCGGTACCGCTCAGGGGTACGCGCGTGCGGCCGAGTTGCTCAACTCGCAGCTGGCCCGCGCCTGTGACGCGCTCGAGGCGGCCTCCAAGGGACTGCACGCCGTCGCGAAGCAGTACGGGCAAGGCGACGAGGAAAGTCTGCGGGCCATCAAGAAGGCCGACCGGCGGTACGGGGAGCTGTGATGGCCAAGGACGGCAAGCAGATCGCGGCAGAGGTCGGTCCCGAGCTCGACTACCTCTCGAAGGTCAGCCGCAAGCTCGGGGTCGTGGACCTCGTGCACGACTTCTTCGACCCGCTGGTGGGCGACTGGAACGACCTGCGCGAGGAAGCCGAACGCTGGCGCAAGGCCGCGAAGGTGACCGAGGCGGTCAACAACCACGTCTCGGCGCCGCTGGGCGGAGTCGACGCGCGGTGGCAGGGCAAGGACGCCGACGCGTTCCTCGAGCACATGCGCAAGGTGGGGCTCGCGGGCGGCGACATGTCCGACGCGATGAACGCCATGGCGGACGCGCTGGAGGAGACCGCGGACGGCGTTCGCGTCATCGTGCAGGACATGGCGCACGTGCTGGCCGATGCCGCCGACTCGGTGTCCGGCACGGCCGCGCTGCCGCTGGACGGCGACCAGCGCGCCATCAGGCACATCGAGGAGCTCAAGGACCCCGTCCGCGAACTGCACGAGTCCGCGCGGCAGGTGCTGGAGGCGTTCCTGAAGCTGTGCGACGGGGTTTCCGGCGAGGCCGGCGGCTTCGGTGCCGTGCGGATGGAGCACGAGTACCCCGAGCAGAACTGGACCTACACGGCGCCCGCCAAGCCCGAGACCACGACGCCCGAACCGGCCAGGGCTTCGGCCACCGCCGCCGCGGGCACGGGTGCGTCGCCGGGCGGCTCGGTCGGCGGCGGTGGTGGCGGTGTCGGCGGAGGAGTCGGCGGTGGGGTCGGCTCGGTCGGCGCGCCTGCTGCCGCGGCCCAGCAGCCGATGCAGTTCGGAGGCGCCACAGGCGTCGCTGAGCAGGTTCCGCTGGCGGACAAGGGTGCTGGGGCGGCTCAGCCCGCCGCGGCCGCTGGTGGCCGTTCTGGGGCCCCTGCCGGCGGCATGATGGGCGGCATGGCGCCGATGATGGGTGGCATGAGCGGCGGGCAGCAGGGCGGCGACAAGGAGCACAAGCCGAAGCAACGGCTCACCGGCTCGATCGAGGACCTGCTCGGCAAACCCAAGAAGGCCGCGCCGAAGACGATCGGCGACGACGACTGAAGCTCCTGCCCGACAACGGAAATGGCCCCGCCGGTGATCCGGCGGGGCCATTTCGCTCTGCTGCGAGCGCTAGGCGGGCTGCTTGCGCTTGCGGTTGAGCGAGTTGCGGATGAACAGCGTCAGCATCAGCAGTGCGCCACCGACACCGATGCCGCTCAGCGCCACGATGATCGGCGGCCAGTCGAGCCCAGCCGGCGGGGTGACGTTCGTGCTCATCACCTTCGGCTCCGCGGCCGTGAACCCGGCCGCTTCACCGGGCAGCACCGCGGTCAGCGCGGCGACCGGGTTGACCATGCCGAAGCCGACCTTGTTGTCCTTGCCGGACACGTTGCCGGGGTGCAGGGCCGTGGCCTTGAGGCGGTCCATCACCTGACGCGCCTTGAGGTTCGGGAACCGCTCGCGCACCAGCGCCGTGATGCCCGCGACGTACGGGGACGCGAAGCTCGTGCCCTTGATGTCCTGCACGCCCTGCGCGGTGACGTTCGCGTTCGTCAGGCCGGTGCCCTTGGGGTCGACGGAGATGATCTCCTCGCCCGGTGCGGCGATGCTGACCCACGGACCCCAGACGCTGAACGACGAGACGTCGCCGGAGCGCGCGATCGACCCCACCGACAGCACGTCGTCGGCGAACCACGCCGGCGACGACACCGAGTTGACGTTGGTCGGGTCCAGGTTGTTGTTCTGGGCGCCGCAGCCGGTTCCCTGGTCGCTCAGGTTGCCGGCGGCCGTGACGATCACCGCGTCCTTGACGTCGACGGCGTACCGGATCGCGGCCTGCAGCTTCTGGTCGTCCGCGCTGAAGCCCTTGGGAGAGCTGCAGTTCGTCAGCGAGATGTTGATGACCCTGGCGCCCTGGTTCGCCGCGCGGACGATGGCCATCGCCAGCGTGCCGACCTTGCCGGCGGAGGCGCGCTTCTCGTTGTTCGCGTCGCCCTTGAACTCGAACCGGTCGCTGGTCTGGCGGATCGCCAGGATCGTCGCTTCCGGTGCGGCGCCGACGAAGTCGCCCTCGGTCTTGGCCGCGGCGGCGACACCGGCCACCTCGGTGCCGTGGCCGTCGCAGTCGTCGGTGCCGTTCGCGTTGCCGAAGACGTACTCACCGGCGCCCTGAACCCTGCCGCCGAAGCGGGGGTTGCGCGGGTCGACACCGGTGTCGATGATCGCGATCTTGATGCCCTTGCCCTTGGCGAACCTGTGCGCCTGCTCCAGGTTCAGGTAGACCTGGCCCCAGGGCATGTACTCGATCAGTTCGCTCTTGGTGTCGGACTCCACGCACCCCTTCGAGGTGCGCTCGTACTTCACGTCCGGTGCGCCCGTGTCGGCGGGCGGCTGGGTGCCGGGCGGAAGGTCCGGCGGCACCGAGTTCGGCCGCGCGGCCGCCGGTGTGGAGGACGGCTGAGCGGAGGCCTGCGGCAGCGTCCCCGTCAGCAGAAGCAGTCCGGCGGTCGCGGCCGCCGTGGTGCGCCTGATGCCGGTCCTCATAGCGTGATCAAGCCTCGGAACACCTGGTACATGTCCATGACCGCCAGCGCCAGCGGCAGCACGGAGGCGATCAGGATCGCCTCGATGATGTCGACGGTGCGGCGCAACGGCGGCGAGAACTTCTGGCCGGGGAAGATCACACCGAGCACCAGCGCGAGCGCGCCGAGCACCAGCAGCGTGCCGAAGACGAAAGCGATGCGGTTGAACGAGGTCGACGAGATCAGCCAGCCGAGCAGGATGCCCGCGCTGGCGAACATGCCGGTCGACAGCAGAGCCACGGCCTGCGCGCCGTTCGCGTACGCCCGGCCGCGCATCATCAGCACGATCGCGACGACCACGCCGTAGATCGGGCCCCAGACCGTGTCGGCGCTCGCGGCGACGATGGCGGCCAGTGCCGCGACCACGCCGGTGCCGATGATCATGCCCGTCAGGTACTCGTGCGCGACGGCCGTGCGACGCTCGATGACCGCGTACTCCGGGAAGCCGCTGTCCTCCTTGAGGTCCTCGGCGTTCGTCGGCACGACGGGCGGCGGGATCTTGGCCAGCTGCAGCGTGAGCCTCGGCAGCATCGACAGCGCGGCGAGCGCCACGGCACCGGTCGCGGCTGCCACGCCGGACAGCGGGTGCTCGACGAACGTCGCGACGAGGAACGCCAGCGCCACGAGCGTGCCGCCGGTCGCCGCGGCGATGAACACCGTGATGCCCTGGCCGATCAACAGGATGCCGCCCCACGCGAAGATCATCATCAGCGCGGACGCGAGCAGCATCTTCGGGTTGAAGCCGACGCCGGGCACGGCGTGGAAGCCCGCGACGAACGCCAGCGGCAGCGAACCGCACGCGGCGATCAGCACGCCGGTCGACGCCGCGCTGTACGCCCGCGCGATGGTCGCACCGGCCGCCAGCATGGCGATCGCGCCGACACCACCGGCGATGGCGGCCGCGAGACCGCTGCCGGAACCGCCCTGCGTGATCGGGCCGGACAGGAACAACGCCACCGCGGACGCGATCAGCGCGAGCGCGCCGGCCAGGTGACCGAACCGCTGCGCGGTCTCCTTGGTCCACGGCCGGAAGGAGTCCGGATCGGACTCCGCGATCGCGTCGACGACGTCGTCGTACAACGGCGGCGGCGGATTCTCGTTGCGGCGCCGCAACTGCAGCAGTTCGCCGTCGACGACGCCGAGCGAAGCCAGCGTGCGCGCCGGGTCGAGCGGGTTGTCGCCGAGCTTGGCGAGGCACCAGCCACCGTGCCGCACACCGCCGTCCGGAGTGGCCTCTCTCGCCATGTCGAGCAACATGGGCAGGAGATCGGCCACCGCCACGTCGGCAGGCAGCGCGACGTCGATACGCGTTCGAGGTGCCACCACCGTGACACGGCTGAACACCGTCGTACCGGTCGCCACCAGGGCCCCCTAAGTCAGATCAGCGCTTGCAAACGATGTGCCCGACCCTATTGGTCCACCTGGACGGTTGCCGAGCGGCCCTAGTATGGCCGCACCGACGCCTCTTGCACGTGTGGTTCGCAGAACACGTTCGACTGGGTTTTTTTCCGACCCACCTTCGTGACGCGCGCGGATGCGCAATAGTGTCGGTTGCTACTGGTGGCGTAACGAGTCGAAGAGGTGCCTGTCAGTTGAGCACGCTGCAGTTCAAGCGAACGGCACGCCTTGCTGCTCCCCGGCCTCCGGGCGGTGAGGTCCACCTCGAACCGCCACCCGAGGTCCCCCGGATCATCCCCGGCAACATCATGATGAAGGCGATGCCCGTCGTCATGATCGTGGCGTCGATGGGCATGATGGGCATGATGCTCGTCTTCATGCCGCGGCAGCCCGCGGCGATGATCATGCCGGGCATGATGATGATCTCGACCATCGGCATGATGGCGAGCGGCATGGGCTCGGGCAAGGGCCAGAAGAAAGCCGAGATGAACGAGGACCGCAAGGACTACCTGCGGTACCTCGGCCAGATGCGCGACCGAGCCCGCGAAGCCGCCGACGAGCAGCGCGCCGAACGCGAGTGGGTGCACCCGGACCCGCAGATGCTGTGGTCGCTCGCCACCACCAGGCGCATGTGGGAACGCCGTCAGAACGACCCGGACTTCTGCCACCTGCGCGCGGGACGGGGCTCGCAGCGCCTCGCGACCCGCCTGGTGCCGCCGCAGACCGGTCCCGTCGAGGAGCTGGAGCCGATCGCGACGCTGGCGCTGCGCCGTTTCGTGCGCGCCCACTCGCTCGTGCCCGACCTCCCGATCTCCATCGCACTGCGCGGTTTCGCCGCGGTCGGCCTGCTCGGCGAGATCGAGGACCGCCGCGACCTCGCACGCGCCCTCATCGCCCAGCTCGTCACCTTCCACGCCCCGGACGACCTGCTGATCGCGGTCGTCAGCGCGGGCCGCACCAAGCAGTTGTGGGAGTGGGTGAAGTGGCTGCCGCACGCGCAGCACCCCACCGACATCGACGGCATCGGCCAGCGCCGCATGATGGCGAACTCGCTCGCCGAGATCGAGGCGATGCTGGACGAGAACCTGCGCGACCGGCAGCGGTTCACCCGCAACGCCCCGCCGCCGCCCGACCAGCCGCACATCGTGATCGTCATCGACGACGGCGACATCAGCCGCGAAGAGATGATCATCCTCGAAGAGGGTCTGGTCGGCGTCACGCTGCTGGATCTGAGCGAGTGCCTGGGCAACCTGACGGCTCGCCGCGGTCTGCGGCTCGTCGTCGAGAACAACCAGCTGGGTGCCCGTTCCGCGAGCGGTGTCGAGTGGTTCGGTGCCCCGGACCGGCTGTCCATCGTGGAGTCCGAGGCGCTCGCCCGCCGGCTTTCGCCCTACCGCATGGGCGCCGCCGGCGAGGCCGGTGGCGACTCGGGCGAGGACCCGTTGGCGATGAGCAACAACCCGCCGCTGCTCGAGTTCATGGGCATCCCCGGCGACCCGATCACGTTCGACGTGCAGCAGGCGTGGCGGCCGCGGCCCAAGCGCGACCGCTACCGCATCCCGTTCGGCATCGGTGAGCACGGCCAGGCGGTCGAGCTCGACATCAAGGAAGCGGCCGAGGACGGCATGGGCCCGCACGGCCTGTGCATCGGCGCGACCGGTTCCGGCAAGTCGGAGTTCCTCCGCACGCTGGTGCTCGGTCTGCTGGCCTCGCACTCGTCGACGGCGCTCAACATGATCCTCGTCGACTTCAAGGGTGGTGCGACGTTCCTCGGTCTGGACAAGGCACCGCACGTCGCCGCCACGATCACCAACCTCGCCGGCGACCTCAGCCTGGTCGACCGCATGAAGGACGCCATCGAGGGCGAGGTGTCGCGTCGTCAGGAGGTCCTGGCGAAGGGCAACTACAAGAACGTCTGGGACTACGAGAAGGCCCGTGAGAACGGCGCCCAGCTCGACCCGCTGCCCGCGCTGTTCATCTGCATCGACGAGTTCTCCGAGATGCTGACGGCGAAGCCGGACTTCATCGACATCTTCCTCCAGATCGGTCGTGTCGGCCGGTCGCTGCAGATGCACATGCTCCTCGCGTCGCAGCGGCTCGAGGAAGGCAAGCTGCGCGGTCTGGACACGTTCCTCTCGTACCGGATCGGTCTGAAGACGTTCAACGCGGCGGAGTCCCGTGCGGCGATCGGTGTGCCGGACGCCTACGAGCTGCCGCCGATCCCGGGCTCGGGTTACCTGAGCGTGCAGGGCATGCCGCTCACCAGGTTCAAGGCGCTCTACGTCTCGGGCACCTACCGGCCCGCGGGCATGCAGTCCGCCGGTGAGTCGGTGGCCGTGCGCAGCGACAAGCGCCCGCGCTTCTTCGTGCCGGACTTCATCGAGATCCCGAAGGAGCCGGAGCGCCCGCTCGAGCCGGTCAAGGTCGCGGAGCCGGTCAAGGAGGACGCGAACGAGCCGACCCAGCTCGAGCTCATCGTCGACCGCCTCGTCGGTCAGGGCCCGCCCGCGCACGAGGTGTGGCTGCCGCCGCTCAACGAGCCGCCGACGATGGACACGATGCTGCCGCCGCTCGACGTGACCCCGGACCGCGGTCTCACGTCACCCGGCTACCCGGCCAACAGCACGCTGCAGATCCCGGTCGGCATCGTCGACAAGCCGTTCGAGCAGCGCCGCGACCTGCTGTGGGCGGACTTCTCCGGTGCGGCCGGCCACGGCGCGGTCGTCGGTGGTCCGCAGTCCGGCAAGTCGATGATGCTCAGGACGATCATCGCGTCGATGGCGCTCACCCACACGCCGGAGGAGGTGCAGTTCTACTGCATCGACCTCGGTGGTGGTTCGCTCGCCGCGATGGAGGACCTGCCGCACGTCGGTGGCTTCGCCGGTCGTCTCGACGTCGACAAGGTCCGCCGCATGGTGGCCGAGCTGCAGACGCTGATCTCGGAGCGCGAGCTCCGCTGGCGCGACCAGCGCATCGAGCTGGCCGAGTTCCGCAACCGCAAGCGTCGCGGTGAGATCAAGGACGACGCGTTCGGCGACGCCTTCCTGATCGTCGACGGCTGGATGAACTTCCGCCAGGAGTTCGAGATGGTCGAGCCGCAGATCCAGGCGCTCGCCGCGCAGGGTCTGTCCTACGGCGTCCACGTGATCATCGGTGCGAGCCGGTGGGCGGAGATCCGGCCCGCGATGAAGGACCTCCTCGGCACGCGCTTCGAGCTGCGGCTCGGTGACCCGAGCGAGTCCGAGGTCGACCGCAAGGTGGCGGTCAACGTGCCGCCGGGCCGTCCTGGCCGCGGCATCATCATGGACGGTTCCACCGGGCGCAGGCTGCACTACCTCGTCGGCCTCCCGCGCATCGACACCTCGCAGGACGCGAACAGCGTCACGGCGGGTATCGCGGACCTCGCGAGCAAGCTCACGGCGGGTTGGCAGGGCCCGCACGCCCCGCAGGTCCGGATGCTGCCCGACCTTCTCGACCACGGGCAGTTCATGGCCCACGTCCAGCAGACGTTCCCCAACCGCGGGCACCTCGTCCCGATCGGTGTCAACGAGGACGAGCTCGCGCCGGTCTACCTGGACTTCGACGCGGACCCGCACTTCATGGCGCTGGCGGACGGTGAGTCGGGCAAGACGAACATCCTGCGCACGATCGTCCGCGGCATCATGCAGAGCTACACCTCGTCCGAGGCGTTGATCCTGCTCGCGGACTACCGCCGCACGATGCTCGGCTTCATCGACACCGACCACCTGCTCACCTACGCGGTGTCGGGCCCGCAGTTCACGCAGAACATCCAGGAGATCAAGGGCTCGCTCGCCGGCCGCATGCCCGGCCCGGACGTCACGCAGGAGCAGCTCAAGAACCGTTCCTGGTGGAAGGGCCCCGAGGTCTTCGTCATCGTCGACGACTACGACCTGGTCGCTCCGCAGGGTGGCATCAACCCCATGCAGCCGCTGGCCGAGTTCATCCCGCAGGCCAAGGACGTCGGTCTGCACGTCGTCGTCGTCCGCCGCATGGGTGGTGCGTCCCGTGCGCTGTACGACCCGATCATGGGCAAGCTGAAGGAGATCTCGGCGCCGATCTTCATCGGTTCGGGTTCGAAGGAGGAGGGCAACATCGTCGGCAACCTCAAGCCGTCGCCGCAGCCTCCCGGCCGGGGCACGCTGGTGACCCGCAAGCACGGTCAGCAGCGCATCCAGTTCGCCTGGATCCCGCCGGACTAGAAAGTCGTCGCAACGTCTTCGTGGGTGGTCTCGCCGCAACGGCGGGGCCACCCACGAGTCGTTTCGCGGCGTGAACGGCAAAGGCCCGCGGCCGAAGCCACGGGCCCTTCCAGGTAGCAGGGGCACTACCTGCCCCCCATCCGCCGAACCCGGAACGCCGATGCGGTCAAGAGGGAGGCGACCGCACCGGCGTTCCGGATCCTGTTCGTCCGAGCCATCCCCCAGGTTGACTCCTCCGAACCGGCTGCGGAGGACTCTGCCGCACACCGCTCACGCATCGCTCACGTCTTGATGACACCGGTTCCCGGCAATGAAAAAGGCCCGCAGCCGAAGCCGCGGGCCTTCACCGAACAGCAGGGGACTGTCCGGCACCCCCCATGACCGGAGTTCCACCCGGACCGCACCACTGGGAGGGGCGGCCAGGAGGAGTTCGGCGATCGTGACATCCCCCAGAAACTCAATGTCACTCTCGTCGATCCGGCTGAGAACCACTCTGCCCGGTCGCGCTCACACTTCGGTCACACGGTGCTGGACGACCCCGGAAACTGGTGATGCGGTGCTGGTGGCCCCCCAAGAAACCCTGCCACCAGCACCGCTGAGAACCACTGTGCCCGACCCCGCTCACACTTTGCTCACACCGCGATCACACCGCGTCCGAACTGGTCGTGGAACCTGAGGGACCATTGCGAGCCGAGTACCGCGTGCTGAGGCGGGTGGTCGAGCACGCGCGCGCGGGACGGTGCACCGCCGACGGTTCCCACCGGCCGAGTGGGAGCGCGGACACCGGGACGACCGGCCTGGCTGCCTCCACTTCGGACACACGAGGCGTGCCGCGGCTGGAACGCGGCCACCTCGCCGGAGAAGCTGCGCAACCGCATCGCCGAACTCTGCTGGCCCCCGGCGAAGAACTGCGGGGTGTCGTGAGCCGGTGTCACACTCGTCCCGAGAGGACCGTGTCCTGGGGGGTGAACGTGAACGTCGAGTTCCGGGTGCTCGGCCCGCTCGAGGTGCTGGCGGACGGTGAACCGGTCTTCGTCCCAGCCGGCCGCGGCCGGGTGCTGCTCGCGACGTTGCTGTTGCGCCCCAACCGGTTCGTGTCCGTCGACGAGTTGATCGACCGGCTGTGGGACGGCGAACCGCCTACCGCCGACCGTGCGCACAAGACACTGCAGACGACGGTGTTGCGGTTGCGCCAGGCGCTCGGCGAGGCGAACCGCGTGCGCACGACCGCGGGCGGCTACCTGGTCGAGGTGGCGCCGGAGGAGCTCGACCTGCTGCGCTTCCGCGAGTTCGTGCGCGAGGGTGACTTCGCCTCGGCGACGGAACTGTGGCGCGGGCCCGCGTTGGCGAACGTGGCATCGGACGCGCTGCACCGCGAGGACGTGCCGCGCCTCGAAGACGAACGCGTCGGCGTGCTGGAGCGCCGGATCGACGCCGACCTGGACCGCGGCGAGGCCGAGCAACTGGTCGCGGAGCTGGGTGAGCTCGTGCGGCAGCACCCGCTGCGAGAGCGGTTCTGGGCGCAGCGGATGACGGCGCTGGCCCGCTCCGGCAGGCAGGCGGAGGCGCTCGAGAGCTACCGCGAGATCACCGCGCTGCTGGCCGACGAACTGGGCGTGGACCCCTCGGCGGAGCTGTCCAGGCTGCACCTCGCACTGCTCAACGGCGAGACGGAGGTGACCCGGCGCAAGGTCGTCTGCCAGCTGCCGCCCGACACCGCCGGGTTCGTGGGCAGGGCGGAGGTGCTGCGCCGGGTCGACGAGGGACTCACCGCTCCCGGCGTCCCGGTGGTCGTCCTGACCGGCGCGCCCGGTGTGGGCAAGAGCGCGCTCACGATCAAGGCCGCGCACCGGCTGCGGCACCGGTTCCCCGACGGTCAGCTCTTCGTCCGGCTCAACGGTGCCGGTGGCGATCCCCGCGACCCGTCCGAGGTGCTCGCCGAGCTGCTCGTCTCGCTGGACGTGCCCACCTCCGCCGTGCCGGACGGCGTGGAGGCGCGCAGTGCGTCCTTCCGGGCTCAGCTCGCCGACCGCTCGATGCTGGTGGTGCTCGACGACGCGGCAGGAGCCGAGCAGGTCAGGCCTCTGCTGCCGGGGACGCCGGGGTGCGCGGTGCTGATCAGCAGCAGGCAGCAGCTGGTCCAGGTCGAGGGTGTGCGGAGCCTGCGGTTGCCGCCGCTGAGCGCCGAGGACGGCGTCACCCTGCTGTCGAGCGTGCTCGGCGCGGAACGGGCGGGCACCGACCCCGCCGCGGTGAGCGCGATCGCCGGCGCGTGCGGCGGACTGCCGCTCGCACTCAGGGTGGCGGGTGCCCGTCTCGCCGCGCGTGAGTCGCTGCCCCTGCGGTCGCTGGCCCGCCGGCTGTCCGACGAACGTCATCGCCTGGACGAGCTCACCATGGGTGACCTGGAGGTGCGGGCGACCTTCGGCCCCAGCTACGAGGCGCTGCCGGAGGCCGCGGCCACGGCGTTCCGCAGGCTCGGCCTGCTCGGCGCGACGGACGTGGCCTCCTGGACGGTCGGGGTGCTGGCCGGTGGCGACGGGGAGCGGCTCGTCGAACGGCTGGTGGAGGCGAACCTGCTGGACGAGGTCGGCCTGGACGTGACCGGCGAGCCGCGGTACCGCCTGCACGACCTGCTCGCGGTGTACGCCGCCGAACTGGTGCGCGGAGAGGACGCGGAGGTCGTCAAGGCGGCCATGCGCGACTACGTCGAACTGCTGCTGACCCTCGTGGATCTGGGCATCGCACGCTGGTCGGGCGGAGACGAACTGCCGTTGCAGCCCATCACCGTGTCCACCGTGCTCGACCGGTCGGAGATCGAGCGGCTCGCGCACGACGAGCGGTTCCTGTTGGCGGAGAAGGTCAACATCGACCACGCGATCATGTACTGCCTGCGGGAGAACTGGATCCAGGAGGCCGCCAACCTCGTCGACCGCGCGTTCTTCTACCTCGACGTCTACTTCTCCCACGAGCGGGTCGTGCAGTTGCGCGAACTCCTGAGGGACGCGGCGTTCGCCGAGGGGAACGAGTTCGTCGCGTGGCGCTCGGAGCTGGACCTGCTGTACCAGCGGACCACGCGAGGGGTCACCGACGACCTGCTCGCCGGGTACTCGCGCTGTGCCGACGCGTTCGAGGCGATGGGCGCTCACGCCGAGCTTGCTTCCACGCTGGGCGCGTTGACCTACTACACGATGGTGCACACCGGGCAGCCACAGGTGGAGCTGGCCGAACGCGCGGTGGCCGCGGCACGAGCGAGCGGGGACCCGAACCTGTGCGTGGGCAATCTGCGTGAGCTGGGCACCATGCTCGCGTCCGCGGGCCGTTACGAGGAGTCGGTGCGCGTGCTGGACGAGGCGCTGGCGAGCAGCCGGGGCGGTGGCAGGCACGGCGAGGCCGCGCTGGTGCTCAGCCGGATCGCGTCGAGCGCACTGGCCGGTGGTGATCTCGCGCGGGCGGACGAGGCGTGCCGTGAGGCGCTCGATCTGATGAAGGAGCCCGGCGATGTCCGGGGCATCGCCTACTGCACCGTCCAGCTGTCCCAGATCGAGCTCGCTCTCGGTGACGCCGGGATGGCGCTGACCAACGCGGAGAAGGCGTTGTCGGTCTTCGAGGGGCTCGGCGAACGACGTGGAGCTGTGCGCGCGCTGGCGGCCGTCGCCGAGGCGGACCTCGCGCTCGGCCTGGTGCACAAGGCGATCGACGTCGCGACCACTGCCCTGGAGGACTACGCCGACGCGGGTGACGCCAACGCGGTGGAACGACTGCGGGCCGTGCTGGAGCAGGCCCGGCGAGGGGTGTGACGCGTGAGCGTCGAGTTCCGGGTGCTGGGCCCGCTCGAAGTGCTGCTCGACGGGGAGCAGGTGGCGGTTCCCGCCGGGCGGGTGCAGACGTTGCTGGCGACGTTGTTGTTGCGCCCCAACCGGTTCGTGTCGGTGGACGAGCTGGTCTCGATCGCGGGAGTGCTGCTCGACATGTCGAAGGCCCTCCGCACGCTCGGGCGCCGCGAGGAAGCGGAGACGTACATGCGCGAGTGCCTCGCCATTTCGGCCGAGATCGGTGACACCTGTTTGCAGATCCTCGGCCACTGCAACCTGGCCAGCCGGTTCAACGCGGACGGGGAGTGGGAGAAGGCGCTGGCGGAGGCTGAGATCGCTGCGCCACTGGCCGCCCGGCACGGTGACGAGTTCCTCTCGATCCGTGTGCGGGCCTACCGCGCGGCCGCGCTCGCCGGGTGGGGGCAGGTACGCGGAGGCCGAACCCGAGCTGCGAGCGGTCGTGGAGTTCATGAGGAGCGTCAACGACATCGACGGGGTGACCGACGGCCTGGGGCTGATCGGCGAGGTCCTGGTCGGCCAGGGCAGGGTCGGCGAAGCCGCAGCCGCCTGGCAGGAAGCCGCCGACATCCATCGGTCGAGAAACGACCCCCGGGCCGACGTGGTGGCCGCGCGCGTGGCGGCGCTGGGCTGAAATCGGACACGGCGACCTTCGTCATCCGTGTCGTCCAGCTCAGTCGCATCGGGTAAGCATGTGCGCGGAAAGAGGGGAAGGTGCATGAGCCTGCACGTCGCGGTCGACTTCGGCACGTCGAGCACCTGTGTGGCGATCTCCGCGCACGGGCGGGAGCCGCAGGTCGTCGTGTTCGACGGCCAGCCGCTCGTGCCGTCCGCCGTGTTCGCCGCCGCCGACGGCACGTTGTTCGTCGGCCAGGAGGCCGAACGCCAGGCGGCGGTCGATCCCGCGCGCTACGAGCCGCACCCGAAGCGCCGTGTCGACGAGGGGGAGTTGCTGCTCGGCAGCACCGTGCTGCCCGTTGTGGACGTTGTGCGGGCGGTGCTGGCACGGGCCGTGGGAGAAGCACGGCGCGTTGGCGGCGGAGCGCCTGTCGACCTCCTCGTCCTCACCCACCCCGCGGACTGGGGCACCGTCCGCACCCGCGTCCTGCTGCAGGCGGCCCGCGGGCTCGGCCGCGAGGTGGTGCTGGTGCCCGAACCCGTCGCCGCCGCCGTCTTCCACTCCGCGAGCCACTCCATTCCGGACGGTGCCGCACTCGCCGTGCTCGATCTCGGCGGCGGCACGGTCGACGCCAGCGTGGTGGCGCGGGCGGGCAAGAGCTTCCGGGTGCTGTCCGCGAAGGGCGACCCGAGCTTCGGCGGCGCGGACATCGACCAGGCGTTGCTCGACCACGTCGGCGGACTGGTCGCGGCCAAGGACCCCGAGGCGTGGCGGCAGCTCGTCGAGGGTCGTGAGATGGCCGACCGGCGCAAGCGGCGGGTGCTGCGGCAGGACGTGCGGGGCGCCAAGGAGACGTTGTCGCGGCACGCCTACACCGACGTGCCGATGCCGCCGCCGTTCCCCGACGCGCACGTGACGCGCTCCGATCTGGAGCAGCTGATCGCCGAGCCGATCAGCCGGGCGGCCGCGCTCGCCGGTGCCGCGGTCCGCGACGCCGGTCTCGCGCCCCATCAGCTCGCCGGGGTGTTCCTGGTCGGCGGGTCCAGCCGGATCCCGCTGGTCGCGCGCATGGTGCACGAGCAGATCCGCGTGGTGCCGACGAGCATCGACCAGCCGGAGACCGTGGTGGCCCGCGGTGCGCTGCGAGCGGTCAGCCTCGATCCGGAACGGACCGGTGGCGTGGCCAAGGCGCCCCAGCCCAAAGGTCCTTCAGGTGAGGTGACTCACAACCTGCGGGTCGGCGACGAGGCCACCCGCAAGATCACCCGCCGGATCACGCCCCCGCCGCCGGGGCAGTTCCCCACGTCGTTCCCCCTGGCCTCGCCGCCGCCTCCGCCGCGCAGGAGCAAGGCGCCGTTGTTCATCGCGATCGGTGCCGTGATCGTGCTCGCGGCCGCCGGCGTCGGCGGTTACTTCTGGCTGAAGCCCGGCGACGAGAAGCAGCCGACTCCTCCCGCCGACCAGATCGCCATCTACGACTACAGCTTCACGCGGCCGGACGGGTGGGAGCAGACGGGCGGTGCCGCCCCCGACCGGCAGGTGCTCCTGCAACCGATTGATCGCAAGAATTCCGATAGCAAACAACCCGATGCCCGTATTGCTGTGCAGGAGCAAACACTTAAGTACAACAGCGACTCGGATCGCACCCGCGCACTGAGTGAGTTGAAGAACACGTATCAGCAACGCAAGGAGAAAGGCGACGAGGTCGCCGACTTCTCCGAAGACACCACATTTGCGGGGAAGTCTGTTGTTCACTATCGCGAAGTGGTCGGGACGACCGGTGTCGACTGGTACATCCAGTTCGCGGGCGAGCACCAGGTGAGCGTGGGCTGCCAGGCGACGGAAACCACCGAAGCCCAGGTCCGCACCGCCTGCGAGCAGGTCGTCCGCTCACTCGTCATCAAGCCGTAGCCGCAAACGTCAGGGAGTCGCCGATGTCCGCCACCGAGGTCCTCGCCCGGTTCCGCGCCGAGGTCGGAGCAGCGGTCACCCGCGCCCGTCGCGCGTCGGGTGAGATCGGTGAACGCAACGCCAAGCTGCGGGAACGCACACGTGACCTGGCGGCGCAGGCCCGTGAGCGCAAGGTCGATCCCGGTGCTCAGACCACCCCGGACGACCTCCGGAACGCCTCCGCCGGGTTCCGTGCCGACCGCGGTCTGGCCGTCGAGCAAGTGCCGGACGCCGCCGAACTGACCGCTCCCGCTTCCGTTCCAGTTGAGACGGAACCGGCCACTCTCGGTTCTTCGGCCGTCGCCGGTCCGAGTGGTCGGCTTCCTCGTGTGAGTGACGATGACGAGGACTTTTCGCAGTCGCGAATCCTCTACTGACCCTCGGTTTCACCCGGAGCCGTTTACTAGCGCAACTACTTCCAAAGAAGTCGCGACAGGGCGGAACCGGCATGGCAGGGTCTTGCGTCGTAAGAGGCGTACGAACCAAGAAGTACGCGACCTGAAGTTCCTTGAAGGGGGCATCTCCCAATGGCATTGGAAGTTACCGCAGCCGAGCTCGACGCCCTGGCCAAGCGCATCATCGACGTCGACCAGTCGACGCAGGGCACGCTCCGCCAGGTGCAGAACGCCGTCGACCAGGTCAGCTCCAGCTGGAAGGGCGACGCGAACACCGCCTTCATGACGCTGATGACGCGCTTCCAGGAAGACGCCAAGAAGGTCTCCGAGGCGCTGAACACCATCGCCGAGTCGATCGCGAGCTCCGCCACCGTCTACGCCACCCAGGAAGAGGACAACTCGTCCTCGATCTCCGCCCTGCAGAGCCGTCTGAACGGCTGATCCGCCGCGTTGTCGTAGCTCGCAGTACCGCAAGACCTTCTGATCTTTTTCCAAGTTTCCCAGGGGAGATGAAATGCTTCAGGTTACGTTCGCCGAGATCCAGCAGGCGGCCTCGACCATCAGCAGCTCGGCGACGCAGGTCGACGGCCAGCTCGACGAGCTCCGCAGCGAGGTCGTGAAGACCATGTCCGGCTACAGCGGTGACGCGGCTGCGGCCTACCAGGCCGCGCAGCAGAAGTGGGACGAAGCCGCTGCGGACCTGCAGAAGGTGCTCGCCGCCATCGGTGTCGCCGTGGGTCAGGCCGGCGAGGCCTACGAGTCCGCTGAGAAGAAGAACCTCAGCCGCTGGTAAGCCTGCTCGACCTCAGCTAGACCTTCGTGAGCCCCGGAACCACGTGGTCCGGGGCTCACGTACGTCCAAGGGCGGGTGCTTCGGAGGGGCCGTTTTGGTCCCGGCGCCCCCTATCCGGTATCTTCTGACGTTGTTGTGCGGTAGCTGGCGCCCATGTGTGCCGCGCCTGTCTCGGAACCACCGCTTGGTTCGTCCAAGATCGGTCTGGGGCAACCGCCGCAGTGACCCCAGACGCAAGTGACGACGAGGTAGATCCGTGCGCACGTACAGCCCGAAGCCCGGTGAGGTGACCCGCACCTGGCACGTGATCGACGCCCAGGACGTGGTGCTCGGCCGGCTCGCCACCCAGGCCGCGACGCTGCTGCGCGGCAAGCACAAGCCGACTTATGCGCCTCACGTTGACACTGGTGACTTCGTTGTCATCATCAACGCTGACAAGGTCGCATTGACCGGCGCGAAGCGCGACCAGGCGTTCCAGTACCGCCACTCCGGCTTCCCCGGTGGTCTGCGCAAGCAGTCCTTCGGCGAGGTCCTGGACACCCGTCCGGACCGCTTGGTGGAGAAGGCGATCAAGGGCATGCTGCCCAAGAACCGCCTTGGCCGTCAGATCGCGAACAAGCTCAAGGTCTACGCAGGCCCGAGCCACCCGCACGAGGCGCAGCAGCCCCAGGCCTTCGAGATCAAGAAGATCGCCCAGTGAGCGACGAGTACACCGAGGAAGTTCCTGTGACCACCCCTGAGAACGAGACCCCTGAGGTCGAGACCCCCGAGGTCGAGGCCGAGGTTGTCGAGGCCGAGGTCGTCGACGCTCCTGAGGCCGATGAGGCTCCCGAGGCCGTTGAGGCCGACGCTGACGCCCCCGAGGCCGACGCCGACGAGGCCGAGGTCGTCGAAGAGACCTCAGCGCCGGTGGTCGCCCTCTCGCTGAACGGCGCCGCGCACCTCGCGCAGACCGTCGGCCGCCGCAAGGAGGCCGTCGTCCGCGTCCGCCTCGTGCCCGGCACCGGCAAGTTCACGCTGAACGGCAAGACCCTCGAGGCCTACTTCCCGAACAAGGTGCACCAGCAGCTCATCAGGGAGCCGCTCGTCACCACGGAGAAGCCCGAGACCTTCGACGTCATCGCGAACCTGCGTGGCGGCGGCATCACCGGCCAGGCCGGTGCGCTGCGTCTCGCCATCGCGCGTGCGCTGATCGCCGTCGACTCCGAGGACCGTCCGGTCCTCAAGAAGGCCGGCTTCCTCACTCGCGACCCGCGGGTCAAGGAGCGCAAGAAGTACGGTCTGAAGAAGGCCCGCAAGGCGCCTCAGTACTCCAAGCGTTGATGCTCCGCCGCGGGGCGAGCCGTGTCTGCGTTCGTCAGACCACTGCTCTTCCGCGGTGAGTGCGGGGACACCCCGCACCCCGAGCGTCATCCAGCTATACCTGCGGGAGCAGCAGTTCACCACGAACTGCTGCTCCCGCAGTGTTTTCCGGGTCCTTTCCCGCCGCCTCGCAGTGTCCAAATCGGAGGATTCATGGCCCGCCTGTTCGGCACCGACGGTGTACGCGGTCTCGCCAACGCCGATCTCACCCCCGAGCTCGCGATGTCCGTCGCCGCCGCGGCGGCAAGGGTGCTCGCCGAGCACGACCGCTCCCACCGTCCCGTCGCCGTCGTCGGCCGCGATCCCAGGGCGAGCAGCGAGATGCTCGACGCCGCCGTCACCGCCGGCCTGACCTCGGCCGGTGCGGACGTGCTGCGCGTCGGCGCCCTGCCCACGCCCGCCGTCGCGCACCTGGTCGCCGCGCTCGGCGCCGACATCGGCGTGATGATCTCGGCGTCGCACAACGCGATGCCGGACAACGGGATCAAGCTCTTCGCCGCCGGTGGCCACAAGCTGCCCGACGAGGTCGAGGACGAGATCGAGCAGCACATGGGCACCGGTTTCGACCGTCCCACCGGGGCTGCGATCGGCCGGGTGCGCGACGTTCCCGACGCCGAGATCCAGTACGTGGAGCACCTGCTCAAGGTCACACCGCACCGCCTCGACGGTCTCAAGGTCGTGGTGGACTGCGCGAACGGTGCCGCGTCGGTGGCCGCACCGGACGCGTACCGCCGCGCCGGGGCCGAGGTGATCGCGATCAACGCGAACCCGGACGGCCTCAACATCAACGCCGGCTGTGGTTCCACCCACATCGACGTCGTCGCCGCCGCGGTCCGCGAGCACGGTGCCGACCTCGGCATCGCGCACGACGGCGACGCCGACCGTTGCCTCGCCGTGGACGCCCAGGGCGAGCCGGTCGACGGCGACCAGATCCTCGCGGTCCTCGCGATCGCCATGCGCGACGCGGGCGAGCTGTTCGAGGACACCCTCGTCGCCACGGTGATGAGCAACCTCGGCCTGCACATCGCCATGCGGGAGTCGTCGATCCGCCTGCGCACCACCGCCGTCGGCGACCGCTACGTGCTGCAGGACCTCAAGGCCGGCGGTTACTCGCTCGGCGGCGAGCAGTCGGGCCACGTCGTGCTGCCCGCGCACGCCACCACCGGCGACGGCCTGCTCACCGCGCTGCGCCTGATGGCCCGCATGGCCGAGACCGGCAAGTCGCTCGCCGACCTCGCCTCGGTGATGCGCCGCCTGCCGCAGGTCCTGATCAACGTGAAGGTCACCGACAAGGCGGCCGTCGCCAAGGCGTCGTCGGTCAGCGAGGCCGTCGCCGCCGTCGAGGCCGAACTCGGCGACACCGGCCGCGTGTTGCTGCGCCCGTCCGGTACCGAGCAGCTCGTGCGGGTGATGGTCGAGGCCACCAGCCACGAACAGGCCCAGTCGGCCGCGCAGCGCCTGGCCGGTGTGGTTTCCTCGGTGCACTGAGGACCACAGGGGGCTGGGGATGACCATGTTGATGTTGCTCGTACTCCTGGTGCTGCTGGGAGGTGTGACAGCGGTCATCATCGCCGTTGTCGCGACGTCGAAGCGCAAACCGGTCGCCCAGCCCCCGTTCCCGCCCGGTCACGGGTATCCGCAGCAGCAGCCGTACCCCCAGCAGCAGGGCTTCCCGCAGCAGGCTCAGCCGCCGTACCCGCCTCAGGGGTACCCGCAGCCGCAGCAGCCCCGTTCGCAGCAGAGTCCGCCCCCACCCCCGCCGAACGGCTGGTGACCGGCGCGCCCACGCGATCAGTGGTGATCATCAGCGTCTTGCGCCGAATGGCTGTTTACTAAGGCAACCGACATCGTGGAGCTCCGGTCACCGCGTGATCCGAGCTGGCACTGTATGGCGGAACCCGATGAGGCCGAATTGCGTCAGATCGGGGACTAGGGGAGGCGAGCAGATGTCCGGGTTCGGCGTTCAGTCCGGCGATTTGACCAAGGCTGCGGGGACGTACGAGGCAGAGGGATCAGCCCTGATCCAGATGAAGGCCGCGGCCGTGCCGGGTGTGGGAGCCGGGCAGGTCGGCCGCAAGTTCCAGGGCGTCGCCGCCGAGTACAAGGCCTGCTTCGACCTCTTCGGCCAGGACTTGGAGAAGTTCGGCAAGGAGGCGACCGGCATCGCCACCCGCCTGAAGGACGTCGCCAAGACGTACGAGTCGAACGAGGCGCAGACCTCGAGCCAGTTCAAGGGGTAACGAGTCGTGGCGGATCAGACCGAGATCAAGAAGCTCCTCGACGACCCGAACGTCACTCCGGAGACCAAGAAGCAGCTCGTGCGCGCCCTCGCCGGCGCCGGTGCTCCCCAGGAAGAGGTCGAGCGCTACGGCAAGGCGAACGGGGTGGACGTCCCGGACGACCCGAGCGTGGGCGATCACGTGGTGGGCGCGGTGCTCGCGCCGTTGACGCTGGGGTTCAGCGCGTCCAACAACGTCCGCAAGGAGATCCAGCACGGCGCCTTCACCATGGAGGGCGAGGACGCCGACAAGCTCGTCAAGAAGGCGGGCGAGGAGCGCGAGCTCGGCGCCACCCAGAAGGTCCTGAACGAGCAGGGTGACGTGCCGAACAGCAACGTCCTGCTCGACGCCGGCGCCCCCGGACTGCGGTTCTTCGAGAAGTTCATCCCGATCTACCCGAAGGCCGCGCAGGCGTGCGGTCACGGTGGTGCCGCACCGGACCTCCAGGGCGAGATCTACCGCAAGTACGACGAGGTCCGCGACATCGACTTCGCGAAGTTCCGCGAAGACGCCCACAAGCTCACCGAGAACGTCAAGAAGGCGGACGCGCACGACAACGCGCTGGGCGCCGCCTGGAACGGGCTCGGTTCCTGGGAGGGCCCCGCCGCGAAGGCCGCGGGCGAGTACCGGACCAAGTTCGCCGGCGCCTCGAAGACGTTCGTGCAGCAGGCGGGCACGGCTCCCGGCGCGATCACCGCCGGCGTGACGAACATGCAGAAGCACGTCAAGGACTTCGCGCAGCAGATCCACGACCAGTACTCGGAGAAGTGCGGTGGCCTGACGGTCGAGGAGGCCGAGACCGCGATCCGCCAGGCGAACGGCGACATCTTCGAGAACGACGCGGGCATCCTCGACGGACTCTCCGGCCTGCCCGGTTGGGTCGTCGGCGGTGTCGTGGGCGCTCTCACCGGCGGCATCCTGTCGGGCGTTCTCGCGGGCCTCGGCTGGGACTCGTGGGTCAAGGGCCGGCGGGAATCCATCATCAACGAGGCCAAGCAGAAGCTGAAGGCTCTCTGCGAGGAGTTCGACGGCAAGAAGAAGGCGTTCGACGGCTACTGCCAGGCCGTGCAGGCCGGTGTCGACGCCGACTACAAGGCCATGTTCACGGGCCTGAAGAACGCGTTCAAGGACACGTTCGGCCCGATCGGCGACCCCCCGGCGTTCTCCGATCAGGGCGGCGGCCGCCAGAACGTCAACAACGGCGGTGGCGGTGGCGGCGGCAGCCCGAGCGGTGGCGGCGGCCCGAGCGGCGGCGGTGGTGGCGGTGGTACGCCGGAGATCCCGAAGCCGGAGAACCCGCTCGACAAGGACGGCGACGGCAAGCCGGACGTCCCCGGTGACACCGACGGTGACGGCAAGCCCGACGACCTCGACGGCGACGGCAAGCCCGACCAGCCCAAGCCCGAGGAAGAGCTCGAGACCGTCACGGTCACGGCCGGCGACAACACGATCAAGGTCACGGAGCCCGACTCGAACGGGCACGTGAAGATGACGATCGACACGCCCAAGGGCGAGCCGAAGACCTACGACCTGGACTTCAGCAAGAACCCCGAGGCCGCCAAGGCCCTGATGGGGCAGAACGGCACGCAGGCCATCACCAACATGGCCAACCAGCTCACCGCCTCGAACCCGACGGCGGGCGCGCAGACTCCCGCTGCCGGTGGCGCCCCCGCAGCCGGCGGCACCCCCGCGCCCGGCGGCGGAGCGGCTCCGGCCGCGGGCCCGCTCGGTTCGGAGTCGAACCCGATCCCGGTCGAGGTCGGCGCGGACGGCAAGATCCACATCGAGCAGGACGGCGTCAACTTCACCGCCGAGGTCGACACCGACACCGGTGAGATCAACCTGACCGCGGACAACGGGGACGGCACGCCCGACAAGATCGGCGTGGGCTTCGGCGAGGACGAGAACCCCGCCGCGCAGACGCCTGGTTCCGAGTCCGGTCCCGGTGGGGGCGGTTCCGACGGTGCCAGGCTGGAGGACGGCCTGCGCACCCCGGAGGCCGAGTTCCCGGAGGCCGTCACGACGCTGCCCGCCGAGGCCGTCACGACGCTGCCTGCCGAGGCCGGGTTCCAGCCGATGCCGGCGCCCGCCGGTGAGCAGGTCTGGAGTGCGCCGGGAGAGGCCGCGCCGAACGTGGCCGAGCGCTTCCAGGACTCGGCGGCCCGCAGCTACATCGAGGACAACGGCATCATGCCGAGCCTCGGCGAGCCCAGGGTCTCGGCGGAGAGCCCGCAGTTCGCCCAGGCCTCGGACAGCACGACGACGTCCGGCGTCTCGTTCACCGGCGGCGGCAGCGAGTCCGTGCTCGGCGGCTCCAACGCCGACAGCGCGTGGAGCAGCCCGAACTCGAGCGACGGCAACGGCGGCTCGTTCAACACGAACGCCTCCGAAGCGGGCCAGCCGGGCGCGGCGAACCTGCCGTCCATGCAGGAGGCCAACGGCCAGGCGCCGAGCGGTGCGGCCTCCGGCGGCATGATGGGCGGCGGCGGCATGATGGGCGGTGGCATGGCCGGTGCCGGAGCAGGCGGCCAGCAGGGCGGTGACTCCGAGCGCGGTGCCAGCCAGTGGCGCACCACGGGCACGTTGTTCGACGACGACAACAACAACCCGTTGAGCGCCATGCAGACCACGCTGGGCGAAGACCGAGGGGAGGCCGCCAACCCATGGCGATGATCGGGGAAGTGGACCCGCGCGTTCAGGCGTTGTTCGACGAGAACATCGCCAAGACCCGCCGTGCCACCGCCGAGGTCTCGGCGGAGCTCAAGGCGAGCCAGGACAAGGTCGCTGCCGACATCGCGGCTCGCGAGGAAAAGCACAAGCAGGACGTCGCGGCCGCTCAGAAGAGCGCCGAGAACCTCGTCGCGCAGGGCGAACGGCAGCAGTCACGCAAACCGCAGTGGGACCGTCCCGAACGCGGCGCCGGTGAACTGGCGTTCGGCCCGGAGGACGACGACGGCGGCTATGCGCCGCCGCCGCAGCAGGCACCAGTGGCCGCGCCTCCGCCACCGCCGGTCGCACCGCCGCCACCTGTGCATCGGCGTCGTCCGGCGCCCGTGGACGACGATGACGACCTGAGCGGCCAGACCTGGCTCAGCTGACCTGATCTCCGGCCCCGCGTGCGATCCCGCACCGGGGCCGGAGTCGTCAGCGGCGGACCAGGGCTTCCCGCTGGAACACGAGGTTCGCGGCCTTCAGGTCGCTGTCGAGCAGGTCGTCGTACGTCCGGTCGCCGGTCAGCACGCGCAGCAGGAAGGCCGTCACGAACGCGCGTCCGAGCTTGTTCGACCCCCGCTCGGAGCTGCCGTCCAGCATGAGCTCGCTCCAGTGCCGGCCCTCGGTGAAGCCGAGGTGCGAGGCCTTGGGCAGCAGCCGCAGTTGCACGGGGCCGCCCCACGCGGACGCGATCGCCTCGGCGTGGCCGACCGGGGGTGCGATGCGGTCCTCGCCGGCCGCGAGGTGCAGGCCGGGAGCGCGGACCTCGCGGGCCGCGTCCAGTGCCGACGGGCGCGTCTCCGTTGCGGCCAAAGTCACAACGGCCCGGACCCGGTCCGCTGAGGACGCTGCCAGCACGGCCGCGCCGCCGCCCATCGAGTGTCCGGCCAGCGCGAGCCGGGCCGGGTCGACGCTGATCTCCCCGGTGCCGAGCCGCACACCGGTGCAGATGTCCAAAGTGGTCAGCAGGTTCGCCGCCAGCACCCGTGACGACAGCAGCGGGCCGCGCTCCACGGCCGGTGCCGCGGCGACCACGCCCCACGAGGCCAGGTGCCGCAAAAGGCCGTGGTAGCGCCGTACGGGCTGCATCCAGCCGTGTCCGAACGCGACGGCGGGCAGACCGAGGCCGGACTGCGGTGTGAAGATCACGCCCGGCAGGCCGACGAGCGCGAGGTCGCCGCGCAGCACGGGGTGCGGGCCGGGCCTGCTGAGCTGCTCGAGGGCCTGTTTCGCGGTCAGCGTGATCACGCGGCGAGCCATGTGGTGAACCGTAGTCGATCCTGTCGTCCGCACCACATCCGAGATTGGTCTACACCACACGTCCGTTTGACCAGCGCAAACAGAGCACTCTCACTCATTAGGGTTAGCGGCGTGGTCTAGCTAGTCTGTTTCCCGTGTGCGGAATCGTGGGATACGTGGGTCACCAGTCGGCGCTCGACGTCGTGCTGGACGGGCTGAGGCGCCTCGAATACCGGGGTTACGACTCAGCGGGCGTCGCGGTCGTGACAGGCGACGACCTCGCCGTCGAACGCAAGGCCGGACGGCTGCAGAACCTGGAGACGAGGCTCGACGAGGTGGGCCGCGACAACTTCGCGGGCACCGTCGGCATGGGCCACACCCGGTGGGCGACACACGGCGCGCCGATCGACCGGAACTCGCACCCGCACCGCGACGCGACCAACCGTGTCGCCGTGGTGCACAACGGCATCATCGAGAACTTCCTCGCCCTGCGCGCCGAGCTCGAAGGCCTCGGCGTCGAGATGGCGTCCGACACCGACACCGAGACGGTCGCGCACCTCGTGGCGTTCGCCTACGCCGAGGGCGACACGAAGGGTGACCTGCCTGCCAGCGTGCGCAAGATCGCCCGCCGGCTCGAGGGCGCGTTCACGCTCGTGATCACGCACGCCGACGAGCCCGACCAGGTCGTCGCCGCGCGCCGCAACTCGCCGCTGGTCGTCGGCGTGGGCGAGAACGAGTACTTCGTCGCGAGCGACGTGGCCGCGTTCATCGCGCACACCAAGGAAGCCGTCGAGCTGGGCCAGGACCAGATGGTCGTGCTGACCCGCGACGGGTACGAGGTCACCGACTTCGACGGCGAGATCGCCGAGGCCAAGCCGTTCACGGTCAACTGGGACCTCAGCGCCGCCGAGAAGGGCGGCCACGAGTACTTCATGCTCAAGGAGATCGAGGAGCAGCCGGAGGCGCTGGCCAACACGCTGCGCGGCCACTTCGCGAACGGCCGGATCGTCCTCGACGAGCAGCGCCTCTCCGACCAGGACCTGCGCGACGTCGACAAGGTCTTCGTCATCGCCTGCGGCAGCGCGTACCACTCCGGTCTCGTCGCGAAGTACGCGATCGAGCACTGGACCCGCCTGCCCGTCGAGGTCGAGCTGGCCTCCGAGTTCCGCTACCGCGACCCGGTGCTCGACCGCGACACGCTCGTCGTCGCCGTCTCGCAGTCCGGCGAGACCGCGGACACGCTGGAGGCCGTGCGCCACGCCCGTGCGCAGAAGGCCCGCGTCCTGGCCGTCTGCAACACCAACGGCGCGCAGATCCCGCGTGAGTCCGACGCCGTGCTGTACACGCACGCCGGTCCGGAGATCGGTGTCGCGTCGACGAAGGCGTTCCTCGCCCAGATCGCCGCGAACTACCTGGTGGGCCTGGCCCTGGCGCAGGCCCGCGGCACCAAGTACCCGGACGAGGTCGCCCGCGAGTTCCACGAGCTGGAGGCCATGCCCGAGGCCGTGCGGCGCGTGCTCGGCACGGCCGAGCAGGTCCGTGCGCTCGGCCGTGAGCTCGCCGACTCGAAGGCGGTGCTGTTCCTCGGCCGCCACGTCGGCTACCCGGTGGCCCTGGAAGGCGCGCTCAAGCTCAAGGAGCTCGCCTACATGCACGCCGAGGGCTTCGCGGCCGGCGAGCTCAAGCACGGCCCGATCGCCCTGATCGAGGAGAACCTCCCGGTCGTCGTGGTCATGCCGTCGCCGAAGGGCCGTGCCGTCCTGCACTCGAAGCTGGTGTCGAACATCAGCGAGATCCAGGCCCGCGGCGCCCGCACGATCGTGATCGCGGAGGAGGGCGACGAGACCGTGCGCCCGTTCGCCGACCACCTGATCGAGATCCCGGCCGTCCCGACGCTGCTGCAGCCGCTCATCTCGACGGTGCCGCTGCAGATCCTCGCGGCCGAGATCGCGTCCGCCCGCGGCTACGACGTCGACAAGCCTCGCAACCTGGCGAAGTCCGTTACCGTCGAGTGAGTGAGAGGCGTCTGGCACACCGAACGCGTCAAGTCCGCTGAAGAGGAGCTCATGGCGGTCGTCCCGCCGGGCTCGTTGATGCGCAAGGCCGCGTTCGGTGTGGCCACCCACGCCCTCAGGCTCCTGCAGGGCCGCCGCCGCGTCACGTTGCTCGTGGGCGCGGGCAACAACGGCGGCGACGCCCTGTGGGCCGGTTGCTTCCTGCGCCGCCGCGGCGTCGCGGTCTCCGCCGTGCTCCTGTCGCCCGAGAAGGCCCACGCCGAAGGCCTCGCCGCGTTCCGCCGCGCGGGCGGCCGGATCGTCCCCGACGCCGGCACCCCCGATCTCGTGATCGACGGCATCGTCGGCCTGTCCGCGCGCGGCCCGTTGCGCCCGGCCGCCGCCGCTCTGGTCGAGAGCGTGAAGGTCCCGATCCTGGCCGTGGACCTGCCGTCCGGCATCGACCCGGACACCGGCGAGATCTCCGGCCCGCACGTGAAAGCCCACACCACCGTCACGTTCGGCTGCCTGAAGCCGGTGCACGCGCTGGCCGACTGCGGCGAGGTGCACCTGGTCGACATCGGCCTCCGGCCGGCAGATCCCGACTTCGTGCTGCTCGACCGCGAGGACATCGCCTGGCCGGTGCCGGGCCCGTCCGACGACAAGTACACCCAGGGCGTCACGGGAGTGGCGGCCGGCAGTGCCACCTATCCCGGCGCCGCGGTGCTGTCCACCGGCGCCGCCGTGCTCGCGACCTCGGGCATGGTCCGCTACGCCGGTCCGGCCGCCGACGCCATCCGCGCCCGCTGGCCCGAGACGATCTGCACCGGCTCGATCACCGACGCCGGTCGCGTCCAGGCCTGGGTCGTCGGCCCCGGCATGGGCACCGGCAGTTCGTCCGCGGAGGTCCTGCGGTTCGTGCTGGACGCCGGTGTGCCGGTGATCGCCGACGCCGACGCCATCACGCTGCTCGCCTCGACGCCGTCGCTCTGGGACGCCCGCGACCCCGACGCCGCCCTGGTGCTGACCCCGCACGACCGCGAGTTCGAACGCCTGGCGGGCCCGGTCGGCGCGGACCGCGTCGCGGCGGCCAGGAAGGCCGCGCAGCGGTTCGGTGCCGTGGTGCTGCTCAAGGGCCACCGGACCGTCGTGGCGGCGCCGGACGGACGGGCACTGGTCAACTCGGCGACGTCGTCCTGGCCGGCGACGGCCGGATCGGGCGACGTCCTGTCCGGCATGATCGGCGCGTTGCTGGCCGGTGGCGTCGACCCGTTCCTGGCGGCGGGGTACGCGGCGTACGCGCACGTGCTGGCCGCCGAACTGGGAGCGGACGGGGCGCCGTTGCCGGCTTCGGGCCTGATGGCGGCGATCCCAGCGGCGATCAGGGCACTTCGACGGCCCTGAGCGCTCGCTCACACCTGATGAGCTGCGGGCTCATGGCACGATGAAAAGGTTATGGCCCGTTCAGAAGTTGTCGTCGACCTAGGCGCGCTGCGGCACAACGTCGCCCTGCTCGCCGGTCTGGCCCCTGCCTCCGAGACGATGGCCGTCGTCAAGGCGGACGGCTACGGCCACGGCGCGGTGCAGGTCGCCCGCGCCGCCCTCGAAGCGGGCGCCACCTGGCTCGGTTCGTGTTCGACGCAGGAAGCCCTCGCGTTGCGTTCGGCGGGCATCCAGGCCCCGGTGCTGGCCTGGCTCGACGCCCCGGACGAGGACCTGGCGGCCGGTCTCGCGGCCGATGTGGACATGTCCGTGGCATCGCTGTCCGACCTGCGCCGCGTCGAGCAGGCCGCGCTGGAGGCCGACGCACGGCCGCGGCTCCACCTCAAGATCGACACCGGGCTGAGCCGCAACGGCTGCCAGCCCCACGACTGGCCGGAGCTCGTCGAGGCCGCGAAGAAGCACGAGGTCGTGGCCATCTGGTCGCACCTCGCGTCCGCGGACGAGATCGGCGACCCGTCCATCGACCTGCAGGCCAAGCGGTTCGACGACGCCTACGAGGTCGCCAGAGCCGCCGGTCTCGACCCGAAACGGCACATCGCGAACTCCGCGGCCCTGCTGACCAGGCCCGATCTGCACTTCGACATGGTCAGGCCCGGCATCGCCGTCTACGGGCTGAACCCGGTGCCGACCGATCACGACCTCAGGCCGGTCATGAGCTACCGGTCACACGTGGCGCTCACGAAACGTATCCCCGCAGGGGAGTCCGTCTCCTACGGGATGACATGGACAGCGCGGACGGACACGACGCTGGCACTGGTGCCGGCGGGGTATGCGGACGGTGTCCCGCGGGCGCTCTCCGGCCGGATGGAGGTGCTCCTGGAGGGGAGGCGCCGCCCGGTGGTCGGCCGTGTCTGCATGGACCAGATCGTCGTGGACTGCGGGGACGACGAGATCGCGGAGGGTGCCGAGGTCGTCCTGTTCGGCGACGGGAGCCGGGGGGAGCCGACGGCGACGGAGTGGGCGGAGCTGACCGGGACGATCGACTACGAGATCGTCTGCGGGATGTACCGGCCGCGGGTGCGGAGGATCTACACGTGAAGCCGGTGTGGAAGGTCGTCGGGTGGGTCGGTGGCGCGGTCGGTGCCGTCGTCGCCGGAGCGGCCGTGGCGCAGACCGCGAAGGTCTCGCACGAGCGCAAGACCGCGTCCGACAGCCTCGCCGACGAGCCGTTGGGCCTGCTGAGGCCCGATCGCGAGTCGACCGTCGCCGCCGAGGACGGCGTGCCGATCTCCGTCGAGGAGGTCGACCCGGCGGACGGCGGCGAGCCGGACATCACCGTCGTGCTGGTGCACGGGTTCGCGCTGGACCGCCGCTGCTTCCACTTCCAGCGCCGCGACCTCGCCGAGCTGATCGACCCGCGCGTGCACCAGGTGCTCTACGACCAGCGCAGCCACGGCCGTTCCGGGAAGTCCTCCGTCGAGCACAGCACGATCGACCAGCTCGCGCTCGACCTCGACTCGGTGATCCGCGCGGTCGTGCCGGAGGGTCCGCTGGTGCTCGTCGGCCACTCCATGGGCGGCATGACGATCATGGCGCTGGCCGAGAAGCACCCCGAGCTCTTCGAGGAACGGGTGCGCGGCGTCGCGTTGATCGGCACGGCCGCCGGTGCCGTGGGTGGCGCGGGACTGCCGAAGTCCGTGCTGTCGCGGTACAACCCGGTGACGCTCGGCGTCGGCCGGCTCGCGGGCATCCAGCCGGGGCTGGTCGAGTGGGTCCGCAAGGGCACGAAGACCCTGACGTGGAGCGGCATCCGCGCGCTGGCGTTCGGCGACCGCAAGGTCGCACCGTCCCTCGTGGACCTGATGGAGCAGATGATCAACGGGACGACGGTGAAGGTCCTCACCGAGTTCCTGGAGACCCTCGGCACGCACGACCGCTACAAGGCGCTGGCCGGACTGCGGCACTGCGAGGTGCTGATCCTGAGCGGTGACGCGGACAAGCTCACGCCGTTCTCGCACGCCGAGCGGATGGCCGAGGAGATGCCGCACGCCACCCTCGTGCGGGCCCCCGGTGCCGGGCACATGGTGATGATGGAGCAGGCTGATCTCGTCAACGACCACCTGGTCGCGCTCGTCGAACGCTGCGCGGCCGATCGCGGAGAGAGTCGGAAGAAGTGGTGGCGCCGAGCGTGAAGACCGTCGAACTGCCCCTGGTGGAGGACACCGAGGAGTTCGGCCGCAAGCTGGGTGAACTGGTGCGGGCGGGCGACCTGCTGCTGCTCGCCGGGCCGTTGGGAGCCGGGAAGACGGCGCTGGTGCGCGGGCTCGCGCGCGGCCTCGGCGTGCAGGGCCGGGTGTCCTCGCCGACGTTCGTCGTCGCCCGCGTGCACGAGCCCGCCGAGGACGGCAGGGGCGTGCGGCTGGTGCACGTCGACGCGTACCGGCTCGGGGGTCACCTGGACGAGCTGGACGACCTCGACCTGGACACCGAACTCGTCGACGCCGTGGTCGCCGTCGAGTGGGGCGAGGGCGTCGCGGAACGCCTGAGTGAAGATCATCTGCTGATCCGCCTCGAACGCGGAGTCGACGACGTTCGCACAGCTCAGCTCATCCCGCAGGGCGACTGGAGCTCACGTCCCCTTCCGGTGTGATGTTTTGTGACACATGGGATGACGTCCATTAAGGACAGAGCGTGACCTGCCGATGAGAACCGCATGATCAAGAAGACGCTCTTCGCAACCGCAGTCATCGGCGGCGCCCTGCTGGCTGCCGCTGCTCCGGCGTCCGCCGGTGAGCACGACCCCTCCGGCGGCATCAGCGTTGCCGACAACCTCTGCGCCGCGCCGTGGCAGTGGAACGGCCCGTTGTCGCTGCTGCACGAGGGCCACGCCCCCGGCTACGCCGCGTGCAACGACAACCACGCCGCCGGTGGTCACGGCATCAGCGTGCTGAACAACGCGTGCGTCGCGCCGTGGCAGTGGAACGGCCCGCTGGAGATCTTCACGGTCGACCACTCGCCGTCCTACGTCGCCTGCAACGGCAACACGTCCGGCCACTAGTCGCCGGAACGTCGCGGGGGATGGCCGAACGAGCCCGTCGGCCATCCCTCTGACAGTCCTTTCAGGACATTTCTGGGCACTTGCCGTTTCGTTGCCCGGCAAGGCCTGTAGCCCGTGCACCACCCTTGGCCGCTCGTGCGGCTCGCGACGTGATCGCTCAGGGCCGTGGTTCCGGCGCTTCGCTCGCTGGAACCACCCAGGCCACGATCCGCTCGCCCAGGTCGCCGTCCAGTTCGCCCGTCACGCCACCTCGGCCGTCGACGGATGCTTGAGCAGGACGTTCCCGATCTCGCCCGCGCCGATTCCGCAGCCGCTGCTCTTGATCAGGTCCGCGGCCCCGCCGCCCGGCGTCCGCCACGTGGCGACGAGGCCGTCGCGGAGTTCACCTCTTGCCGCCGAATCGCCTCCGGCGGTTGACAGCAAGAGGTGACCGGACAACCAACACGTGTTCGATTGCCCCTGCTCCGCAGATGGCGACGAGGTCGTTGCGAAGTTGGTCATCCGGCCACCGCTTGCCGCCGAATCGCCTCCGGCGGTTGACAGCAAGAGGTGACCGGACGACCAACACGACCTCGTACTACTCTGGACAACCGTGCTAGTGCTCGCCGTCGACACGGCCACCCCCGCAGTCACCGCCGGTGTGGTCGAACTCGCGCCCGACTCCCCGCCGCGCCTGCTCGCGAAGCGGGTGACGCTCAACGCCAAGGCGCACGGCGAGCTGCTCACCCCGCACATCACCGACGCGCTCGCGGAAGCCGGCAGGACGTTCGCCGACCTCGACGCCATCGTCGTCGGCGCGGGTCCCGGGCCGTTCACCGGCCTGCGGGTCGGTCTCGCCACCGCCGCCGCGCTCGGCCAGGCGCTCAACCGCCCGGTCTACCCGGTCGCCACCACCGACGCCATCGCCAAGGACGCCGCCAGCGGTCACCCGCTGCTCGTCGCGACCGACGCGCGGCGCAAGGAGGTCTACTGGGCCGCCTACGACGCCGCCGGTCGCCGCACGGACGGCCCGCACGTCGAACGCCCGCAGGACCTCGCCGAGAAGCTGCCGGCCCTGGGCGTGCACCAGGCCACGGGTGAGGGCGCCGAGATCTACGCTGACGTCCTCGGCTTGGAGCTCCTCCAAGCGAAGCACCCGAGCCCCGAGGGCCTGGTCGCAGCCGCGGCCGCCGAGGTGCTCGCGAAGGCCCGCCCGGCCGCGCTCACCCCGCTCTACCTGCGCCGTCCCGACGCCGTCGAGCCCACCGGGCGCAAGAGGGTGACCAGGGCATGACCACCGGCACCGTCACGCTCGCGCCGCTGCGGCACGCCGACGTGCCCAGGTGCCACGAGATCGAGCTGGCCCTGTTCCCCGGCGACGACCCGTGGAGCGAGAACGCGTTCCGCACCGAGCTCGACAACGGCAACTACTACATCGGCGCGTACGCCGACGACGAGCTGATCGGGTACGCCGGGCTCGCAGCCGGTGAGTACGAGGCCAGCGTGCACACGATCGCCGTCGTCGGGCACTGGCAGGGCAGGGGCGTCGGCAAGATGCTGCTGAGGGACCTGCTGGCCCGCGTCGACGAGATCAACGTGCCGGTCTACCTCGAGGTCCGCACGGACAACGAGCCCGCGATCGCCCTGTACCTGGCGCACGGCTTCGAACGCCTGGGCCTGCGCCGCCGCTACTACCAGCCGTCGGGTGCCGACGCGTACACGATGGGAAGGCCTGCTCACAGTGTCTGATCGCCTGATCCTCGGCATCGAGAGCTCGTGCGACGAGACGGGCTTCGGGATCGTCCGCCTCGGTCCGGACGGCTCGCTCGAACTGCTCGCCGACGAGGTCGCCTCCAGCGTCGAGGAGCACGCCCGCTTCGGCGGCGTCGTGCCCGAGGTCGCCTCCCGCGCCCACCTCGAAGCGCTGGTCCCGACCATGCGCCGCGCGCTCGACACCGCGAAGGTCGAGCTCTCCCAGATCCACTCCATCGCCGTCACCGCCGGGCCGGGCCTGGCCGGCGCGCTGCTGGTCGGCGTGTCCGCCGCGAAGGCGTACGCGGCCGCGCTCGGCAAGCCGCTCTACGGCGTGAACCACCTCGCCGGTCACGTCGCCGCGGACACGCTGCAGCACGGCCCGTTGCCGCAGCGCTGCCTCGCGCTGCTGGTCTCCGGCGGCCACTCGCAGCTGCTGCTGATCGAGGGCGGCCTGGCGAACTCGATCACCGAGATCGGGTCCACCGTGGACGACGCGGCCGGCGAGGCGTACGACAAGGTCGCGCGGCTGCTCGACCTGCCGTACCCCGGTGGCCCGCCCATCGACAAGCTCGCCAAGCAGGGCAACGGCTGCGCGATCGCGTTCCCGCGCGGCCTCACCGGCCCGCGCGACGCGAAGTACGACTTCTCGTTCTCCGGCCTGAAGACCTCGGTCGCCCGCTGGGTCGAACGCGCCGAGCGCGCCGGCGAGGAGATCCCGCTGGCCGACGTCGCCGCGTCGTTCCAGGAGGCCGTCGCGGACGTGCTGACCGCCAAGGCGATCCGCGCCGCGAAGGACCTGGACGTCGGCACGCTGGTCATCTCCGGCGGCGTCGCGGCGAACTCCCGCCTGAGCGGGCTCGCCGCCGAGCGCTGTGCCGAGGCGGGCATCGAGCTGCGCGTGCCGAGGCCGCGGCTGTGCACCGACAACGGCGCGATGATCGCCGCGCTCGGTGCCCACCTGGTCGCGGCGGGCGCCAAGCCGTCCCCGATGGACCTCTCGACCACGCCCGGTCTGCCCGTCGGCACGGTGCAGATACTCTGACGCCATTCCTGGGCGGACCTGAATCTTGGAGTAAGCGGTGAGCGCTGAACCCATGCGCACGATCACGTACCTGTTCCCGATCTACAACGAGGGCGGGAACATCGATCTGCTGCACAAGACGGTCTCCGAGGTCGTGAAGCCGCTGGAGGACCGGTACCGGGTCAACTTCATCTACGTCAACGACGGCAGCCGCGACAACTCGCTGGACCTGCTCAACGCCGTCGCCGACGCGGACGACCGGGTCACCGTCATCGACCTGGCGCGCAACTTCGGTCACCAGCTCGCCGTGACCGCGGGGCTCGACCTCGCGGACGCCGACGCCGTGATCATCATGGACAGCGACATGCAGGACCCGCCCGCGGTCAGCCTCGAGCTGATCGAGAAGTGGGAGCAGGGCTACGAGGTCGTCTACGCCCAGCGCCGCTCGCGCCAGGACACGGCGTTCAAGAAGGCCACCGCGCGGGCGTTCTACTGGTTCCTGCGCAAGGTCGCCGACATCGACATCCCGGAGAACACCGGCGACTTCCGCCTCATCGACCGCAAGGTCGTCGAGGAGCTGCGCAAGTTCCGCGAGCACAACCGGTTCCTGCGCGGGCTGGTGAGCTTCATCGGCTTCAAGCAGACCGCCGTGCAGTTCGACCGCGACAAGCGCCACGCGGGCGTCACCGGTTACCCGCTGCGCAAGATGATGCGGTTCGCCGCGGACGGCATCGTCGGCTTCTCCGCCGCCCCGTTGAAGCTGATCTCCAAGGTCGGCTACTTCATCTCGTTCCTCGCGTTTCTCGGCATCTGCTACGTCGTCGGCGTGAAACTGTTCCTGCCGGACACCGCCGTTCCCGGCTGGGCGTTCATCACGAGCGCCGTGTTCTTCCTCGGCGGCATCCAGCTGATCATGCTCGGCGTGCTCGGCAGCTACATCGGCCGCATCTACACCGAGGTGCAGGCCCGCCCGCTCTACAGCGTGGCGTCGGTGCGCACCGGGACGACGGTGCCGAACGACGCCAGGGCCCTCGCGCCGTGAAGAAGCTGCTGAGCGCCCAGCAACTGCGCTTCGGACTGGTCGGCATCGGCAACACCCTCGTCGACCTCGTCGGCTACACGGTGCTGTTCGCGCTCGGCACGCCCCTGGTGATCGCGAACCTCATCTCGACCACGATGGGCATGGCGCTCAGCTTCACGCTCAACCGCAGCTTCACGTTCCGTGCGGCAGGCGGTGGCGCTGTCCGTCAGATCGTGCTGTTCGTGCTGGTCACGGGCATCGGTCTGTGGGCGATCCAGCCGCTGGTGATCATGCTGACCCGCGACCTGTTCGCCGGTCTGCCCGAGACGCTCGCCATCGCGGCGCCCAAGCTCGCGGGCATCTGCGTCGCACTCGTCTGGAACTACGTGCTGTACAGCCGGCTCGTGTTCCGCCCGGTAGAAGAGCCTGCAAAGGAACCCGTTCATGACTGACACCGCGATCCGCGAGCCGGAGGTCGTCGCCGCCGAGGCGCCCAGACCCGCTCCCCGGTGGAAGACCGCGCTGACGGGCGACTTCGCGAAGGTCTTCCTGCTGGTCTTCGCCTGGCAGGTCTTCATGACCGTGCTCGGGCGGGTGCTGGAACCGCTGCTGCCGATCTTCGAGGGCACGCCGGTCTCGTCGCGTGCGGTCGACACGCTGCTGTCGCACACGCACCGCTGGGACGGGGAGAACTTCACCGGCATCGCCGAGGGCACGGCGTACCAGAACATCCCGACCTCGCAGGCGTTCTACCCGGTCTTCCCGCTGTTCGTGTGGCTCGTGAAGATGCTGTTCCTCGGCAAGATCGGCACGCTGGTCGCCGGCATCATCGTCAACACCGTCGCCACCTGGCTCGGCGCGGTGGCGCTGCTCAAGATCGCCAGGACCTTCCTGACCGGCGAGCGCGCACCGTGGCTTGTCGTGATGGCCATGCTGACGTGGCCGTCGGCGTACTTCCTGCACGTGTTCTACAGCGAGGCCGTGTTCATCGCGCTCGGCTTCTGGGCGTACCTCTTCGCGCTGCGCCGCCAGTGGGTCTTCATGGGCCTGTGCCTGATGCCGCTGACCGGCGTGCGGATCACCGCCGTGCTGTTCGTCGGCCTGTGCTTCCTGGAGTTCTGGCGCAGCAAGGAGTGGAAGTTCCGCGGCCTGCTGTCGTGGCACCTGCTGTGGTTCCCCGCGAGTGCGGTGGGCTTCCTCGGCTTCGCGCTGTACCTGAAGATCCTGGTCGGCGACCCGCTGGGCATGACGTCGGCGTACGAGAAGGCCCCGGCCTGGTCGTACCACCAGTTCACCCCGAACATCTTCGGCACGCTCTGGAACGAGCTGCTGATGTCGGTCAACACCCTGACCAAGCCCGCCGACCTCGGCACGTGGAACCTCACGAACCACGTGGTCCCGCTGGCCGGCATGGTCCTGCTGATCGCGGGTTCGATCTACCTGCTGGCCGTCCGCCGCAACGAGCTCGTGCCGGTGGGCCTGTTCGGGCTCGCGTCGATGGTCATGCTCACGCTGAACGGCAACCTGGTGTCCGTGCACCGCTACCTGCTGCCGTGCTTCGGCATCTACCTGGCGCTGGTGCTGCTCGGGCAGCGCGTCTCCGCGTTGAAGCCCGCGGTCTACGTGGTCATGTACACGGGCCTGGTCACGCAGACCCTGATGTACCTGATGTTCGTGTCGGGCAACTGGTCCGGCTGAGTCACAGCTCGTTGAGGCCCGGCCTCCTGTCCTCCACGACGAACGAAGCCTTCGTGGAGACCGGGGAGCCGGGCTTCGTCACGTAGTCGAGGCCGCGGAAGTCCGTGCGCAGCTCATCGGGCGTGAACCTGGTGAGCGTGTAACCGCGCCGGTTGTTGAAGTACTTCACGTGCGGGTTCTCGCGCAGCCACAGCGGAGTCTCGGCGTACTCCTCCGAGCCGTCGCCACCGGCCGTGATCGACGTCGTGACCAGCTCGGTGGCGAGCGTCCTCGACGACGGGTCGTTCCAGCGCTCCTTGACCTCCGCACCCCACGCCGCGTGCACGTCCCCGGTCAGCACGATCGGGTTCCGGACGTCCGCGAGCCCCGCCACGACCCGGTCCCGGTCGGCCACGTAGCCGTCCCACGCGTCCAGCAGGAACTTGTCGACCTCGCCGGGGATGTAGTCGTACTGCGAGAAGAACACCTGCTGCCCGAGGACGTCCCAGCGCGCTCGCGAGCCGCGGAAGCCGTCGAACAGCCAGTCCTCCTGCGCGGCGCCGAGCATCGTGCGGGACGGCTCCAGCCGTTCGGGGCACAGCTGCAGTCCGTCCCCGCAGGCCTGGTCGGTCCGGTACTGGCGGGTGTCGAGCATGTGGAACGTCGCGAGCGCACCCCACCCGATCCGCCGGTACAGCCTCGGTGACCTGCGCAAAGGCATGTTCTCGTAGTAGGCCTGGATGGCCGCGGCCCTGCGCGCGAGGAAGTTCGGCTGGGGCTTGTCCGGCAGCAGCCCCGCCCAGTTGTTGTCGATCTCGTGGTCGTCCCAGATCACCGTCCAGGGCGCCACCGCGTGTGCTTCCTGCAGGTCGGGGTCGGTCTTGTACTGCGCCTGCCGCCGCCGGTAGCCCGCGAGCGTCGTCGTGGTCGGGCCCTCGACCTGCCGGACGTTGCCGCTCGGGGCGACGTGGATGCCGCTCTCGTACTCGTAGGTGTAGTCACCGAGGTGCAGCACCAGGTCGGGCTCGTCCTCCGCGAGCCTGCGGTACGCCGTGAAATAGCCGTGCTCGTACTGGGCGCACGACGCGAAGGCCATCGTCAGCGGTACCTGCAACGAGCCCGGAGCGGGTGCCGTGCGCGTGCGGCCCGTCCGCGAGAGGTGGTTGAGGGCCTTGAATCGGTAGAAGTACTCGCGGCCGGACTCCAGCCCGACGAGTTCCACGTGGACGCTGTGCGCCTCTTCGGGTCGAGCCGCGGTGGAGCCGCGCTGCACGATCCGGGTGAATCGTTCGTCCTCGGCGACCTGCCACGCCACGTCGACCGGACGGGCCGGCATGCCTCCCAGACCGTCGTCCGCGAGCGGGGCGACGGCCAGCCGCGTCCACAGAACCACCCCGTCGGGTGTGGGGTCACCCGAGGCCACACCCAGTGTGAAAGGGTCACTCGGCCGGGCCGATGCGGCGACCGAGAACGCTGTGACTCCGGCCACGCCTGCGAGCAGCAGCGTTCGGCGCGTCAACGAGGACATGCCCTGAATACGGCTACCGGATGGTGAACGGTTCGGGGGTCTCGTTGAAGCCTTGGCACTCTCATGGGTAGAGTGCCAATTGCACGGCACCAGCACCGCCCCGACCCCCGCGACGGCGGGGTGGCAGGAGCCGTTAAATCGAACCTGCCAACGACCCGTGGAGGTCATCCCGGTGAGCGTGAACATCAAGCCGCTTGAGGACAAGATCGTCGTCCAGGCCTCCGAGGCTGAGACGACGACCGCCTCCGGCCTCGTGATCCCGGACACCGCGAAGGAGAAGCCCCAGGAGGGCAAGGTCCTCGCGGTCGGCCCCGGCCGCATCGACGACAAGGGCAACCGCGTCCCGGTGGACGTCGCTGTCGGCGACGTCGTCATCTACTCGAAGTACGGCGGCACCGAGGTCAAGTACAACGGCGAGGAGTACTTGATCCTCTCCGCCCGCGACGTGCTGGCCGTCGTCAACTAAGACGCTCGGCTGTCATGCCTGACGCCCCGGCGCCCCATCCGGGGTAGCCGGGGCGTTTCGCTACCCAGAGAGGCTTTGAGTTAAATGCCCAAGCAGATCAGCTTCGACGAGGACGCTCGTCGGGCTCTCGAGCGCGGCGTGAACAAGCTCGCGGACACGGTCAAGGTCACCCTTGGCCCGCGCGGGCGCCACGTCGTCCTCGACAAGAAGTTCGGTGGCCCGACGGTCACCAACGACGGTGTCACCATCGCTCGCGAGATCGAGCTGGACGACCCGTTCGAGAACCTCGGTGCTCAGCTCGCCAAGTCGGTCGCCACCAAGACCAACGACGTCGCGGGTGACGGCACCACCACCGCCACCGTGCTGGCGCAGGCGCTGGTCAAGGAAGGCCTGCGCAACATCGCCGCGGGTGCGAACCCGACCGCGCTCGGCCGTGGCATCCAGGCCGCCTCCGACGCCGTCGTGGACGCGCTCAAGGCCAAGGCCACCCCGGTCAAGGGCCGCGAGAACATCGCGCAGGTCGGCACGGTCTCGTCGCGTGACGAGTCCATCGGCGCCCTGCTCGGCGAGGCCATCGAGCGCGTCGGCGAGGACGGTGTCATCACCGTCGAGGAGTCGTCCACGCTCGCGACCGAGCTCGTGATCACCGAGGGTGTGCAGTTCGACAAGGGTTACGTGTCGACGCACTTCTCGACCGACCTCGAGGCGCAGGAGGCCGTCTACGAAGACGTCCGCATCCTGCTGCACCGCGAGAAGATCTCGGCCCTGGCCGACGTCCTCCCGATCCTCGAGAAGGTCGCGGAGTCCGGCAAGCCGCTGCTGATCATCGCCGAGGACGTCGAGGGCGAGGCCCTGTCCACGCTGGTCGTCAACGCGGTGCGCAAGACCCTGAAGGTCGTCGCCGTGAAGGCGCCGTTCTTCGGTGACCGCCGCAAGGCGTTCCTGGACGACCTCGCGGTCGTCACCGGCGGCGAGGTGATCTCCTCGGAGATCGGCCTGAAGCTGTCCGAGACCACGCTCGACCAGCTGGGCTCCGCCCGCCGCGTCGTCGTGACCAAGGACGACACCACGATCGTCGACGGTGGCGGCACCAAGGCCGACATCGCCGGCCGCGCGGAGCAGCTGCGCCGCGAGATCGAGGCCACGGACTCCGACTGGGACCGCGAGAAGCTCCAGGAGCGCCTCGCGAAGCTCTCCGGCGGCATCGCCGTGATCAAGGTCGGCGCCGCCACCGAGACCGAGCTCAAGGAGCGCAAGCACCGCATCGAGGACGCGGTCGCCGCTACCAAGGCCGCGGTCGAGGAGGGCATCGTCCCCGGCGGTGGCTCCGCTCTCGTGCACGGCGCCAAGGTGCTCGACGGCGGCCTCGGCCTGTCCGGTGACGAGGCCACGGGTGTCGCGCTCGTCGCGAAGGCCCTGTCCGCGCCGCTGTTCTGGATCGCCGCGAACGCCGGCCTCGAAGGCGCCGTCGTGGTGAACAAGGTCCGCGAGGGCGAGTGGGGCTTCGGCATCAACGCCGCCTCGCTGGAGTTCGGTGACCTGCTCGAGCAGGGCATCATCGACCCGGTCAAGGTCACGCGTTCCGCCGTGGCGAACGCCGCCTCCATCGCGCGCATGGTGCTCACGACCGAGAGCGCCATCGTCGAGAAGAAGGCGGACGAGCCCGCTTCCGCCGGTGGCCACGGCCACGGGCACGGGCACGGCCACTGAGTTTGTTGTCCCGCCTCCGGCGGGACGGCGAGCAGTGAGCAAAGAGGGTGGCACCTTTCCGGGTGCCACCCTCTTTGCCTTCAAAAGAGTCGCGAGTTCGCGTCGGCCGGACGGCCGACTTCCCGGCGAACTCGCCGCCGCGCCGGAGGCGCGGCCATTAAACAACAGCCAATTGTCGCTTTCGTGCCTTGATGATGTGGTCGCGCTCCGATTCCGAGAGCCCGCCCCAGATTCCATACGGTTCCTGCACTGCCAGCGCGTGTTTGCGGCACATCTCCAGCACCGGGCAGGCGAGGCAGACAGCCTTGGCGCGAGCTTCCCGGCGTGATCTCGCCGGGCCCCGTTCGCCGTCGGGGTGGAAGAAGAACGCGCTGTCCATGCCCCGGCACGAACCGCGCATCTGCCAGTCCCACAGATCTGCGTTGGGACCGGGGAGCCTTCGGGTGTCCGCCATCGAGACCGCCTCCGTGACGACTGCTCCATTCGGCTTAACGATGATCCACCGTAGAACCGCGTCAAAACTTGTTCAAGAGGCTGAAGACCCTTATCAACTGATGGGTGACGGCACGCGTGTTCGATCACTCACCGCCCGGAGTTGCCGCCCGGATGAGGTGAACGGAACATGGCTCTCGTGATGACACCGCCGGAGCACACCTCTGCCGGGAGTCACACGAGTGAGCCCCTTCTCTCAGTGGCCGCGGTGGCCAGGCGACTCGGCGTGGCTCCCGCCACCCTTCGCACCTGGGACCGCCGCTACGGACTCGGTCCGACCGGCCACACGGTGGGTCGGCACCGGAAATACGGGCCACCCGACGTGGCCCGTCTGGAATTGATGCAACGCGCTCTTCTTCGTGGCGCGTCGTCCTCCGAGGCGGCCCGTTTCGCGCTCGAGTCGAAATCGTCGATGACACACGGAGTGGTCCCTGTCGCACCATCGGGTGGACGTGGACTGAAAATGCCCGGAGCGTCTCGATTGGCGCGTGGACTGGGCCGCGCCGCGGTCGCAATGGACTCGATCGCGGTGCAGAGCATGCTCACCGATTCGCTGGCCTCTGACGGGGTGGTCGCCACCTGGAACGAGGTGGTGCGCCCCGTGCTGACGGCCGTCGCCGCGCGCTGGCAGCTCTCCGGGGCCGGCGTCGAGGTCGAGCACCTGCTGAACGAGTGCGTGCTCGCGGCGTTCGTGCGCGCCACACCGCTCGTCACGGTCGGGCGCAACCATCGGCCCGTGCTGCTGGCGTGCATGCCGGAGGAGAGGCACAACCTTCCTCTCTACCCCTTGGCCGCGGAACTGGCGCAGCGCGGCGTCGTCGTCCGGCAGCTCGGGGCGGCGTTGCCGATGGACGCTCTGGCCGCCGCCGTGCGCCGCACCGCACCCTCCGCGGTGGTGCTGTGGGCGCAGTTGCCGCGCTACGCCGATCCGGGGGTGATCTCCGCGCTGCCGCGGACCCGGCAACAGGTGCGGGTGTTCGTCGGAGGGCCGGGGTGGACGCGGGGTGTGGTGACGGCGCCGGCGGAGCGGGTGGCGGACTTGGCCGCCGCCGTCGACGCGGTCGAGGCGGCTGTCACCTGACGCTGGCGCCGGTTTTCTGACGCCGCCGATGCGGAAGTCCGGCCCGACGCTTCGGCCGAGTGGCGAGACGAACCGTCTCGTCTCGTGAACCTCGCGCCCGCGACCCGCACCGTGCCTCACCCATCCCGCACGCCCTCTGCGGACTCAGCACCCGCGCACCCACCCACTGCCGAGACGAACCGTCTCGTCTCGTAGGCCTAGCGTCTGCGACCCGCGCCTCCTACGTCCCGTGCCTCCCGCGCCCCGCACTCAGCCCACCACCGAGCCGCCCACCACCTGGCGGCACACTCCTCACCGTGACCGAAGACGAGCTGCGCCGAGCCGCGTTCGGCGACTCACCCGACCTCGACGTGTGGCCCGCTCTCGCGGCGCCAAGCCCCAGGATCAGGTGGCTCGCAGCGGTCGTCCTGGGTGGTCAGGGCCACTACGCGGCCGCCGCCACCGTGCTGGACGAGCTCCGACACGAGCCCGACCAGGTGATCGCGTCCCTGTCCCTCTCGACTCGCGCGTCGCACCACCGTCAGCTAGGGGCCCACCACCTCGCCCGCGCTCTCGACGGCGCCGCCCTCGCGCGCGTCCCGTCAGCGGGCGAGAGCGACCCCGACGGGATCGACGCCTCGGGCGCCCGGACGGACGCTCTGCTCGGTCTCGCCGCCGATTCGCTCGGTGCTCAACGCCTGAACGAGGCCCGCGGGTTGCTCGCACGAGTTGAGACGCGCTCGTGGCGGAGTGAGGTCCGCAGGGGCTGGGTATCCGCTGAGATCGAGCTGGCGGACGGTCGCGCGCATGCCGCCGTGGCACCCGCGGAGGCGGCGTACGGCGTAGCGACGAGCACAAAGGCGCTGCGGCACGAGCTCAAATCGGCACTCGTTCTGGGCACCTCGTTGGTCGTGTGGGGGACCCCCGACGGCCTGAACCGCGGGGTTGAACTGGTCGAGTGTGAGCTAAATCACAGCGCCGAGAAGGGACTTCAGCCGTTGATCTGGCCGAGCGCTCTTGTCCTGGCGGGCCATGCCCCCACGGTGGGCGCAAGCGCCATCGACCGGGCGACGGAGGCTCTGAGCTGCGTGTTACGCAGAGCTGATCCTGTCAGCCGACAGGTCGCCCTTGATTCCCCGTGGGTGCCGACCGGGCTGCTCCGTTCCGGGGAACCCCCGAACGCAGACCCTCAGGCGAACTTCTTGACGGATTAAGCACCGGATCGTGTCAAGGTTGGGCTGCGAGCGTCCGATAGGGGAGATGGAACGTCACTCGGCTGCAGGAAAGGAGTCCCCGTGACCACGGTCCTTATTTGCGACGACCGGCGCAGTGTGCGGGAGGGTCTCACCCGCGTGATGTCGGCTGTCCCCGGGGTTAGCCGCATCGACTGCGTAGCGCACGGTGACGAGTTGTTGGCTCGCTTTTCAAGGCAGCCGGTCGACGTCGTCCTGGTGGGAACCCAGCGCGCCGTCCCGACCGGGGTTGAAGCAACCCGTCGGCTCGTCTCTGCGAATCCGCAGGCAAACGTCATCGTCTTCGGCGCACCCGACGACGCCGGGAGCATCGCCGCGGCGATCGCCGGCGGTGCCCGTGGCTACCTGAGGTGGGACGCGTCGCGTCCCGAGCTTGTGGCAGCCCTCGCGCACACGCTCGCCAGCACCTCGGTGCCGGCGCCTCGCCAGCCCTCCGACCCCGGCGTGCAGCTCACGGAGCGCGAGCTCCAGGTGCTGCGTGGCATGAGCCAGGGCAAGAGCAACGGCCAGATCGGTCGCGAGCTCTACCTGTCCGAGGACACGGTGAAGACGCACGCACGTCGTCTCTTCCGCAAGCTCGGTGTTCGTGACCGCGCTCAGGCGGTCGCACACGGCTTCCGGCGAGGCCTCGTCCAGTAGTCGCTCTTGCCGCACCGGCCCCGCGTCCTCATATGCCGCATGTGGGGAAGCGGGGCCGGTGGCGTGAGACGGCTCACCCGTGCAAGTGGTGATCCTCAGGTCGCGCGTTTAGCCCAGCCCGGTGACAATGTCGCCGGGCTGTCATCCGTTCGGGCGCGTCCACTGTTCACTCGGGGTGTCCATACCCCACCTATGAACAGAAGGCCTGAAGACCGGTACGGTGAAGCTGCTGCAACGGGTCGCTGTGAGTGACTCGTGCTGTTTCATGTCGGTACGCCAACAAGTAACACCAGGGCTGTTGTCTGCGATGACCAACTTGGGGGACGGACTGGACGCCGAAGTGGGCGCGGCCGTCGACGGCGACCGCCAGGCGATCGAACGCCTGCTGGCCTCCATTCGTCCTCTCGTGGTGCGGTACTGCCGCGCCAGAGTTGGCAGGCAGGAACGAAGCTTCGCTTCGGCGGACGATGTGGCCCAGGAGGTGTGTCTCGCGGTGCTCACGGCATTGCCCAGCTACCGCGATCAGGGTCGGCCCTTCCTCGCGTTCGTCTACGGGATCGCGGCACACAAGGTCGCCGATGCACATCGGTCCGCCGCCAGGAACCGCTCAGAGCCCGTTCCCGAAGTTCCCGACGCGCCGGAGACCGAAGCTGGTCCGGAGCAGCGGGCCATGCAGGGAGAACTCTCCGACCGGATGGCTGTGTTGCTGCGTGTCCTGCCGGAGAAGCAGCGGGAGATCCTGTTGTTGAGGGTGGTGGTCGGACTCTCCGCCGAGGAAACTGCCGAGGCGGTCGGTTCGACGCCGGGTGCGGTCCGGGTGGCGCAACATCGAGCGCTTGCTCGGCTCCGCAAGTCGCTGGCAGCGGAGGAGGTGGTCTGAGTGGCCGACGAACACGGAAAGGACGACGAGCAAGTGCGCGGACAGGACGATAGAGCCCCGCACGAACCCGTCGCTGACGATCTTTCGGCTGTACAGGCCGATGACAGGCTGCTGGACGCACTGGGGTCTGCGACTCCGGGCGCGGCCGGCTCCTTGGGCGACGACGACTTGAACGCGTTGCTGCTCGCATGGCGCAACGAGGTGGAGACGGAGCCGTTCGGCGAGCTCGTCGACACCGACACCGCCATCGCCACGATCCAGGCTGCCCGCCCGCAGCCGGTGAGCAGGCACCGCTTCCTGATCCCGCTGGCGAGTGCCGCGGCGGTCCTGGCCATCGCCTTCACCGGCGTGAGCCTCGTCGCCCGCGACGCCCAGCCCGGCGACGCGCTGTGGGGTCTCACGCGAGTGCTCTACTCCGAGCACGCGAAGTCGATCGAAGCCGCGGCCATCATCAGCGGTGACCTCGACGCGGCGCGTCTGGCGTTGCGCGAGGGCAAGGTCAACGAGGCGCGCGAGAAGCTGAACAAGATCGGCGCCACCCTTGACTCGGTCTCCACGGCCGACGGCAAGGAGCAGCTCGAGGAGAAGCACAAGGAGCTCGAAAAGGAGCTCGACACCAACACCTCGACCGCGCCGCCCACCTCGACGCCTCCGCCGGTGACGCAGCCGAGCCAGTCCACGCAGCCGTCGACCACGCCGTCGACGCCGTCGGCCGAGCCGTCGACCACCCAGCCGTCCATCCCGCCGTCGTCGGAGACCCCCGCGCCACCGACGTCGAACGGCGAGAACCCGCCGCCTCCTCCGCCGCCGCCGGATCCCGGTGCGGAGAACCCGGGTTCGACCGGTACGAACGGTGAGTCCACCGGACAGTCGGTCGAGAGCACCGGCTCCAACTGAGACGCAGTGTGAACGGCCCCTGATCTTTCGAGGTCAGGGGCCGTTCACATGCTCGGGCGTTCACACGTCAGGTGGAATGTGACCGGTGGGTGCGTCCGACCTCACAACCGCGCCGCGAGGTCAGCGGGCCGACTCCGTGGCCGTCACGCCGTCCGCGTACCCGCGGCAGTACTCCCAGCTCACGTAGGCGCCGGGGTTCGGGTCGAAGGCCGGCTCGTGCGGGCGCATGCGCCCGTCGGCGAGCAGCTGCTCCAGTGAGGCTCGCAACAGTGCCCAGTCGTGGTAGTGCGGTTCCTGGCACTCGCCGCAGTCCACGACGATGCCCCGGACGCCTCTGTGTTCGAGCAGCGCTTGGTACACGGCGAGGTCGGCCAGGTCGCTGACCAGCTCTGTTCGCTCGTCTTCATCCATCGGGGGATGGTCGTGGTCGGGCTCGCCCAGAGAGAGTGCGGGGTCCTCTGGGTCGCCTTCGAAAGGGTCTGGTGGCAACGCGTCGTGCGGCACGACCCCGCACGGTACCCGCCGTACCCCCGGGGGCGTCCAGATACCATGGGTCGCACCGCCTCCGCCTGCGGAAACTGGACACGCAGGACCCCAAAAGGGCAGGCAGAGCGCAGACCGCACGACGGAAGGCATGTCACCCGCTATGACCAGCGAGCTCAACGCTGATGGAGTCCCGAGCAAGTTCGCCATGCTGGGACTGACCTTCGACGACGTGCTCCTGCTGCCTGCCGAGTCGGACGTCGTCCCGAGTGGCGTCGACACGAGCACCAGGATCTCGCGCAACATCACCCTGAAGATTCCGCTGGCCAGCGCCGCGATGGACACGGTCACCGAGGGCCGGATGGCCATCTCGATGGCGCGTCAGGGCGGCATCGGTGTGCTGCACCGCAACCTGAGCATCGAGGACCAGGCCCGCCAGGCCGAGACCGTCAAGCGGTCCGAGGCCGGCATGGTCACCGACCCGGTCACGTGTTCGCCCGATGCCACGCTGGCCGAGGTGGACGCGCTGTGCGCCCGCTACCGCATCTCCGGCGTGCCGGTGACCGACGAGAACAACAAGCTCGTCGGCATCATCACGAACCGCGACATGCGCTTCGAGCTCGACCACTCCAAGCGGGTGGTCGAGGTCATGACCAAGGGCCCGCTGGTCACGGCCCAGGTCGGTGTGTCCGCGGAGGCCGCGCTCGGCCTGCTGCGCCGCCACAAGGTCGAGAAGCTGCCGATCGTCGACGGTGACGGCAAGCTCAAGGGCCTGATCACGGTCAAGGACTTCGTCAAGACCGAGCAGTACCCGATGGCCACCAAGGACCCGGACGGCCGCCTGCTGTGCGCCGCCGCAGTCGGCGTGGGCGAGGACTCGTTCATCCGCGCGATGACGCTCGCCGAGGCCGGCGTCGACGTGCTCATGGTCGACACGGCGCACGGGCACTCGCGCGGTGTGCTGGAGATGGTCGCCCGCATCAAGAAGGAGCTCGGCGACTCGGCGGACGTCGTCGGCGGCAACGTCGCGACGCGCGCCGGTGCCCAGGCCCTCGTCGACGCGGGTGCGGACGGCGTGAAGGTCGGTGTCGGCCCCGGCTCGATCTGCACCACGCGCGTCGTCGCCGGTGTCGGTGTGCCGCAGATCTCCGCGATCTACGAGGCCTCCCTGGCCTGCAGCCCGGCCGGCGTGCCGGTGATCGGTGACGGTGGCATCCAGTACTCCGGCGACATCGCCAAGGCCATCGCGGCCGGCGCGTCCGCCGTGATGCTCGGCTCGCTGCTCGCGGGCACCCAGGAGGCGCCCGGCGACCTGATCCTGGTCAACGGCAAGCAGTTCAAGACCTACCGCGGCATGGGCTCGCTCGCCGCCATGCAGTCCCGCGGCGAGAACAAGTCTTTCTCGAAGGACCGCTACTTCCAGGACGACGTGCTCAACGAGGACAAGCTCGTCCCCGAGGGCATCGAGGGCCGCACGCCGTTCCGCGGCCCGCTGTCGCAGGTCGTGCACCAGCTCAACGGCGGTCTGCGCGCGGCGATGGGTTACACGGGCTCCCACACGATCGCCGAGCTGCAGCAGCAGCAGCTCGTGCGCATCACCGCGGCGGGCCTGAAGGAAAGCCACCCGCACGACATCACGATGACCGTCGAGGCCCCGAACTACACCACCCGTTAGAGTCTGCGCGCCCGTTCAAAGGGCTGTTCAAGAGCTTGGGAGAGGAACCACAGGTGCGCGATCTGGTCGAGATCGGCATGGGCCGGACCGCGAGGCGGGCCTACGAGCTGGACGACATCGAGATCATCCCGTCGCGTCGGACGAGGTCGTCGAAGGACGTCTCCACGACGTGGCAGATCGATGCCTACCGCTTCGACATCCCGCTGATCACCCACCCGACCGACGCCATCGTGTCGCCGGGCACGGCGGTCGCGGTCGGCGAGCTCGGTGGCCTCGGTGTGCTCAACGCCGAGGGCCTCTGGGCGCGGCACAGTGACGTGGACGAGGCGTTGTTCCGCCTGGTCCAGGCCACCGAGGACAGCGAGGACCCGGCAGCCGCGGTGAAGGTGCTGCAGGAGCTGCACGCCGCCCCGCTGCGGATGGACCTGATCGCCATGGCGGTCAAGCAGATCCGCGACTCGGGCGTCACCGTCGCGGTCCGCGTCAGCCCGCAGCGCGCTGCGGAGCTCACGCCGGACCTGCTGGCCGCGGGCGTCGAGATCCTGGTCGTGCAGGGCACGATCATCTCGGCCGAGCACGTGAGCCGTGGCGGTGAGCCGCTGAACCTGAAGTCGTTCATCGCGGACCTCGACATCCCGGTGATCGCCGGCGGTGTCGGCGACTACCGCACCGCCATGCACCTCATGCGCACCGGCGCGGCGGGCGTGATCGTCGGCTACGGCTACGCCCCCGGCGTCACGACCACCGACTCGGTGCTGGGCATCGGCGTGCCGATGGCCACCGCGATCGCCGACGCCGCGGCCGCGCGCCGCGACTACCTCGACGAGACCGGCGGCCGCTACGTGCACGTCATCGCCGACGGCGGCGTCACGACGTCGGGCGACGTGGCGAAGTCCATCGCCTGCGGTGCCGACGCCGTGATGCTCGGCGAGCCGCTGGCCGCCGCGACCGAGGCACCGGGCCAGGGCCTGTACTGGACGGCGGCGTCCGCGCACCCGTCCGTGCCGCGCAGCCTCGTCGCCGAGGCGGTGGACCAGGAGCTCGACCTGCGCAAGCTGCTGTTCGGCCCGTCCGCGGACCCGCGCGGCGTGACGAACCTGTTCGGCGCGCTGAAGAGGGCGATGGCCAAGACCGGCTACTCCGACCTCAAGGAGTTCCAGAAGGTCGGCCTGACGATCCGCGGCTGACCCGTTCGACGTCGAGGGGCGCGTTCCTGCCGGGACGCGCCCCTCTGCTTTGCTGGCGACGTGCCGCTCGTCGAGATCAACTACGCACCCCACGTCCCCCACGCAGTGCTGAAGCAACTCGCGGCGATGCTCCCGCACGCCGTGTCGGTGGCCGTGGAATGCCCGGAGGAGCCCTACGGCGGCGACCTCCAGCCCGGCGACGTCGATCTGCGCTTCCAGCCGCGCGGCCCGTTCGACTCGACCGGCATGGACATCGTTGTCGAGGTCCGCTCCAAGTACTTCGAGAGCCGCGCCGCCAACCGCCAGGACCGCGTCGAAGACCTGTGTTCGGCCATCGCCGAGGCCACTGGCCTCGCTGACGTGGGCGTTTACCTGAGCCTGCCGATCGCCGCATGGGCCCAAACCTGATCTTGCAACCAGACGGCTACCCCGTGCGTCCTTCTGTGCGTGGAATTGGATGACTTGTTCGGCAACGGCAAGAACAGTGACGTGGACACGATCGACCCGGACGCCGAGGTCCAAGAGTTCGAGATCGAGGAAGCGCCTGAGGAGGACGAGGGCGTCGGGGGCATCGGCTGGAAGATGCTGACCCTGTTCGTCTGCGGCGGCCTGGTGATCACCGCGCTGGCCGTGGCCTTCATGGTCTGGGTCATCGAGGGTCTGGTGCTCTGAGTCGACGGGTGCGCCTGCCCGCGCACCCTCGACCTTCTGTCTAGATTCTGTCCGTGGATGCACTCAACGAGGCTCGCGACCTGACCGTCGTCGAAGCCACCGAACGCGGCGTTGCCGGCCTGATCGCCGACGTCGAGAAGTGCGGTCCGGTGGCCGTCACCCGGCATGGCCGTCGAGTCGTCGCTGTCGTTCCTGTGAGTCGCCTGACCGAACTCGCCGAGGCGGCGGCAGATTTGAGCGAGCTGGCGAAGTCGGCGGCCGGCCCCGGTCGGCTCACCTCCTTCGACGACGTGCTGGCGGCATTCGGACACACCCGCGAGTCGCTGGCGGCGGTGGAGGACGACGACTCGCTTGACGGCTGAAGTACCGATCCGACTCCTGTTCGACGACCTGGAGGCTGGGTAGCTGCTCGACGGTGAGCTGACCAGCTTGCGGAGGCCGATGCGGCAGTCGACGGCGGATCGTCTGCCAGACGGCTGTCGACCGTGGACGGCCGTCGAGGTCAGGTGTACTCCGAGGCCTAGGTCTACGCCGAGGCGTCGGCGAGAGTCGCGTCGATGGCTGACGAGGGCTCCAAGCTGGCCGACGTCATCGGAAGGCTCGGTCGCCTCGCGGGCGACGTGGTCGTGGAAGAGCTCCCGCCGCGCGAACCCGTGCCCGACTGGCTGGCGCAGCGTCTCGTGCACACGGCCGGCATTCCTCCGGTGCAGGTCGCGGCCCTGAGCCTGGAGCAGGCAGTCGACCTCTGGACCGATTTCATGAGCGCGTCCCGCCCGTCTGAACCGATAGGGGACTAGGCGTTACCGGAAGTAACGCCTACTCTCCGATCCATGGGTGAACTCGCCGGTAACTTCGATGTCGTCATCGTCGGCTCCGGGTTCGGTGGCAGCGTGGCCGCGCTCCGCCTGACCGAGAAGGGCTACCGCGTCGCCGTCCTGGAGGCGGGGCGCCGATTTGCCGACGACGAGTTCGCCAAGACCAGCTGGAACCTCCGCAAGTACCTGTGGGCGCCGCAGCTCAAGTGCTTCGGCATCCAGCGCATCCACCTGCTGCGCAACGTCATGGTGCTCGCCGGGGCGGGCGTCGGCGGCGGCAGCCTCGTGTACGCGAACACGCTGTACCGGCCGCTCAAGCCGTTCTACGAGGACCGGCAGTGGGCGCACATCACCGACTGGCAGGACGAGCTGGACCCGTTCTACGACCAGGCGAGCCGGATGCTGGGTGTCGTCACGAACCCCACGACCACCCCGAGCGACGTCGTCATGCAGAAGGTCGCGAAGGACATGGGCGTCGAGGACAGCTACCACGCGACGCCCGTCGGTGTGTTCTTCGGCGAGCCGGGCAAGAAGGCCGCTGACCCGTACTTCGGTGGCGCCGGGCCGGAGCGCACCGGCTGCACCGAGTGCGGCGGCTGCATGTCGGGCTGCCGGGTCGGCGCCAAGAACACGCTGGTCAAGAACTACCTCTACCTCGCGGAGAAGCTCGGCGCCCAGGTCTTCCCGCTGACCACGGTCACGCGGCTCAGCGAGGACAACGGCACCTGGACCGTCGACACCAGGGCGACCGGCGGGAAGGCGACCAGGACGTTCACGGCGGACCAGGTGGTGATCGCCGCCGGCACGTGGGGCACCCAGCAGCTCCTGCACCAGGCGAAGGCCAGCACCTTGCCGAAGATCTCGGGCAGGCTCGGCGAGCTCACCCGCACCAACTCCGAGTCGATCATCGGCGCCGCCCGCTACACGGTCGACCCGGACAACGACTTCACGCAGGGCGTCGCGATCACGAGCTCCATCCACCCCGACGAGATCACGCACATCGAGCCCGTCCGGTACGGCAAGGGCAGCAACGCCATGGGCATGCTGCAGACCCTCGCCACGGACGGCGCGCTGAGCACGCCGCGGTGGCTGCAGTTCATCAAGCAGGCGGTCCGGCACCCGTTGCGGCTGCTCCGGCTGCTGAGCGTGCACCGGTGGAGCGAGCGGACCGTGATCCTGCTGGTGATGCAGAGCCTCGACAACTCGATCACCACGTTCCTCAAGCGCGGCAAGCTCACCAGCAAGCAGGGCCACGGTGAGCCGAACCCGGCGTTCATCCCCGCCGGTCACGAGGCGAACCTGCTGGCCGCCAAGCACATCGACGGCATGGCCGGCGGCACGTGGGGTGAGCTGTTCAACATCCCGCTGACCGCGCACTTCATCGGCGGCTGCGCGATCGCGAGCGGCGAGGAGCAGGGCGTGATCGACCCGTACCACCGGGTCTTCAACTACCCCGGACTGTCCGTTGTGGACGGTTCGGCGATCAGTGCGAACCTCGGCGTGAACCCCAGCCTCACCATCACCGCACAGGCCGAGCGGGCGTTCTCGCTGTGGCCGAACAAGGGTGAGCAGGACCAGCGGCCCGCGCAGGACCAGCCCTACCGGCGGATCAACCCGACGAAGCCGAAGAACCCGGCGGTTCCCGATCAAGCTCCAGCCGCTTTGCGGTTGCCGATCGTGAAGGCCTCCTGACACGGTGGAGGCATGGCCAACAAGCCGTTCGCGTCCAGCGCCGACCTCGCCCCCAAGGACGAGGTCTTCGTCGAACTCGCCGAGGGCGTCTACACCCTGACCGCCGAAGGCGACCCCAACGTCGCGGCCATCGAGGCCGAGGACTTCCTGATCTGCTTCGAGGCACGCGCCACCCCGGCGGCGGCCAGGAGGTGGCTCACGCAGCTGCGCAAGCACACCAGGAAGCCGGTCCGGTACCTCGTGCTCAGCCACTACCACGCCGTGCGCACGCTCGGGGCCAGCGCGTTCGAGGCCCAGGAGATCGTCGCCCACGAGATGACGCGGGTGCTGATCGCCGAACGGGGGCAGCAGGACTGGGAGAGCGAGTTCGGCCGCATGCCGCGGCTCTTCGAGCAGCCCGAGGAGATCCCCGGCCTGACGTGGCCGACGCTGACGTTCTCCGACCGCATGACGATCCCGCTCGGCGACGAGCGGGGCGACCTGGTGCTGCAGTTCCTCGGGCGCGGGCACACGGCCGGCGACATCGTGGCGTGGCTGCCGCAGCAACGCATCCTGTTCGCGGGTGACCTGGTCGAGTCGCAGGCCGCGCTCTACACCGGTGACGCGTTCCACGACGAGTGGGCGACGTCCACTTTGGACGAGATCGAGGACCTGGGCGCCGAGGTCCTCGTCGGCGGGCGCGGCAAGGTCGCGCGCGACCGCATCGAGGTCGAGGCCGCGATCAACCAGAGCAGGCACTTCCTCAACGAACTGCGCAGCACCGTCGGCGGGGTCCACGCCGAGGGCGGCACGCTCAAGCAGGCATTCGAACTGGCGCACAAGACGCTCGTGGCCCGCTACGGCCGCTGGCCGATCTTCGAGCACTGCCTGCCGTTCGACGTGAAGCGCTACTGGGACGAGTGCGACGGCAAGGACTGGCCGGAGATCTGGACCGCCGAACGCGACCGCGCCGTCTGGGACGCCCTGCAATGACGGTCCTGGTGGTCGGTGCCGGGCCGGTGGGGCTGGCGTCGGCGCTGTTCCTCGCGAGAGCCGGTGTGCCGAGCATCGTTCTGGAGAAGGAACCGAAGCGTGCGCAGACGGGCAGCCGCTCGATCTGCGTTCAGCGCGACGTCCTGGAGATCCTCGAACGGATCGGTGTCGGGCAGGCCGTCGCCGACGCGGGCGTCACCTGGTACACCGGCCGCACCTACCACCGCGACCGCGAGGTGCTCACCCTGACCTTCCCGGAGGCCAAGGGTTTCCCGCCGTTCGTGAACACTCCGCAGACCGTCGTCGAACAGCTTCTCGAGGAACGGGTCCGCGCCGAACCACTGATCGAACTCCGCTACGGGCACGCCCTCGAAGCCCTCACCCAGGACGACGAGGGGGTGTCCACACAGGATGGAATCAGGGCCACGCACTGCGTCGCGGCGGACGGCGCGCACTCAACCGTGCGGCAGCTCCTGAACATCCCGTTCGAGGGCTTCTCCTTCGACGACAGGTTCATCATCGCCGACGTTCGTGTCGACCTGGACTTCGAGACACCCGAGCGCCGCTTCTACTTCGACCCGCCGTGGAATCCCGGCCGTCAGGTGCTGCTGCACCCGCAACCGCACGGTGTCTGGCGGATCGACTGGCAGGTCGCCGAGGACGTCGAGCTCACCGATGCCCACGTCCGCGCGATCGTCGGTGACAAGCCGTACGAGATCGTCTGGCAGTCCACCTACCGCTTCCACCAGCGCAGAGCTGCGAAATTCCGTGACCACAAGGTTCTGCTCGCGGGGGACGCGGCGCACGTCATGAGCCCGTTCGGCGCCCGTGGCCTGAACTCCGGCATCTGCGACGCCGACAACGCCGCCTGGAAGATCGCGGCCGACCGGAGAGGCGAGGCAGGCCCACATCTGCTCGACTCCTACGACACCGAGCGTGGCGCTGCCGCCGACGAGAACCTCCGCATCACCGGCGACACCATGCGGTTCCTCGTACCGGGCACTCCCGAAGAACGCGCGCACCGGCGGCAGGCGCTCGAATCCGGCGAGGGCATCGACTCGGGCAAGCTCTTCACCCCGTTCTCCTACGAGAACTCCTCGCTGACGACGGACGGCGGCGAGCTGATCCCGAACTCCCGCACGGCGGGGCCGGGCTTCACCACGAAGGACGGGTGGCTGATCAGACCGGACGGGCACGTCGCCGCACACCGTTGCGACGAACAGGTGAAACGGCGCGCGCTCGGCTGGCAGGGCAACCCGCGACCAGAGCCGGGCGTGCTCTCGTCATGGGGGTAAACAGGCGAACTTTCTTGCAGGGAACCGCACTCGGCGTCGCAAGCTTGGGGATGGGCACCGCGACGGCCGCCGCCGGCACCAACTGGGCGAAGCTGCGCAGGAGGCTGGGCGACCGGCTCGTGCTGCCACAGGATCCGGGGTACGACGAGCTTCGCGTGCCGTGGAACACGATCTACGAGCACCGCAGGCCGGCCGCGATAGCGAGGTGCGTCCGGCCGGAGGACGTGCAGGCGTGCCTGGACTTCGCGTCGCACGAACGCATCCCGGTCGCAGCACGCAGTGGCAAGCACAGCTACGCGGCCTACTCGTTGCCCGAGAACGGCCTGGTCGTCGACCTCGCCGCGATGTCGGCGGTGGCCGTCTCCGGCAACCGCGCGCGGATCGGTGCGGGCGCACAACTCCTGCCCGTCTACGAGGCGGTCGGTGCCGCGGGCCAGGCCCTGCCCGCGGGGACGTGCCGCTCGGTCGGCATCGGCGGCCTCACGCTCGGCGGCGGCATCAGCGTGCTCGGCCGCAGGTACGGCCTCACCAGCGACCACCTGGTCAGCGCCAGGATCGTCACGCCGGACGGGTGCCTGCGCACCGCCTCCGCGCACGAGGAACCCGACCTGTACTGGGCGTTGCGCGGCGGTGGCGGCGGCAACTTCGGGATCGTCACGGAGTTCACCTTCCGCACCGATCCCGCGCCCGAGCTGACCGTGTTCAACCTCGCCTACCCGCCGGGTGCGTCGGCGGACGTGTTCGACGCCTGGCAGGGGTGGATGGCCGAGGCGCCCGACGAGCTGTGGTCGAGCTGCAAGGTCGAGGCGAAACCGGTGTCGTACCCCAACGTCGGCGGCGTCTACGTCGGCCCGCGGAAGAACCTGCTGCCGTTGCTGGACAAGATGCCCGCCGCGACGCGCGAGGTCCACGACATGAGCTATCTGGAGACGATGCGCTACTACGCCGGCAATCCCGGGCCGGGATCTCGGTTCACGGCGTCGTCGCGCATGCTCCGCCACCACGTGCCGGGTGAGCGGGTCGCGGGCCTGATGGACGGGCAGGACGACGGCGCGATCCTGTTCGACTCGTTCGGCGGCGCGCTCGCCAGGGTCGCGCCGGACGCCACGGCGTTCCCGCACCGAGACGCCCGCGCCAGCGCGCAGATCTTCATCGGCGCGGAGAAGCGGACGGAAGCGGAGGCCCGCCGGATCCTCGCGGGCGTGCGGGACGGGCTCGGCGCGGGCAACACCGGGTACGTGAACTACATCGACCCGGAGATGCCCGACTGGCCGACCGCCTACTACGGCCGCAACCTCGCGCGACTCAGGAAAGTCGCGCGACGCTACGACCCGGACCGCGTGCTGGCGTTCCCGCAGGGGCTCTAGAGCTGGATTCCGGTCAGCACGGTCACCCGTTCCTCGGTGAAGTCCTCCATCGCCGACCGGACGCCCTCGCGCCCGGTGCCCGACCCCTTCACCCCGCCGTACGGCATCTGGTCGGCGCGGTAGGACGGCACGTCACCGATGATCACGCCGCCGACCTCCAGTTCGGCCGCGGCCTCGAACGCCACCTGCACGTCACGGGTGAACACCCCGGCCTGCAGCCCGTACTTGGAGTCGTTGGCCTGCGCGAACGCGTCCTCGACGCCGTCCGCGACCGACACCACGAGCACCGGCCCGAAGATCTCCTCGGTCCACACCTTGGCGGTCTTCGGCACGTCCGTCAGCACGGTCGGCTCGACCGTCGCCCCGGTCCGCTTACCACCCAGCAGCACCTTCGCGCCGACGTCGGTGGCCATGTTGACCCATTCCTCGACGCGCCGGGCGTTGTCCTCGTCGACCAGCGGCCCGACCTCGACCTCGGGGTCGTGCGGATCGCCGGTCTTCAGCGCGGCAACGGCTTCCACGAGCTTCGGCACGAACTCGTCCGCCTTGGAGCGGTCCACGATCACCCGTTGCACGGCGATGCACGACTGCCCGGCCTGGTAGTTGCCGAACGTCGCGATGCGCTGCGCCGCGTGGTCCAGGTCCGTCCAGTCAGGACAGATGATGGCGGCCGCGTTGGAACCCAGCTCCATCACGACGTGCTTGCGCGGCGCGGCTTCCATCAACGACCAGCCGACCTTCGTGGACCCGGTGAACGAGATCACCGGCAGTCGTTCGTCCTTCACCAGGACGTCCATGTCCTTGCCGCGCACGGGAAGGACCGAGAACGCGCCCTCGGGCAGATCGGTCTCGGCCAGGATCTCGCCCAGCAGCAACGAGCTCAGCGGCGTGGCGGAGGCGGGCTTCACGATCACCGGCGCACCCACCGCGAGGGCCGGCGCGACCTTGTGCGCCACCAGGTTCAGCGGGAAGTTGAACGGCGCCACGGCCAGCACCGGTCCGCGCGGCACGTGCCGGACGATCGCCATCCGCCCCGCGCCACCGGCATCGGTGTCGAGCCGCTGCAGCCCACCGGTGAACCGGCGCGCCTCCTCCGCGGCGAAGCGGAACGTGTTGACCGCGCGCCGCACCTCGATCTCGGCCCACTTCAGGGGCTTGCCGTTCTCGGCGGTGATCGTCTCGGCGATCTCCTCGGCGCGTTCGGCCAGCGTCCGCGACACCTGCAGCAGCGCCTCGGCCCGCACGTGCGCGGGTGTTCGCCGGAACTCCTTCGCGACGGCCGCCGCCGCCGCGACCGCGCGTTCCACCTGATCTCTGCCCGGCACGGCCACCGAGGCGACCGCGGTGCCGTCGAACGGGTGGAAGACCTCTAGCGCCTGCTCGCCCTGCTCGGGGCGGCCGGCGACCCAGCACGGCCTGGGTTGCGGCGTGAACGCGTCCATGAGACTCACGTTAAGCCCTATTGGCCTGCACGTACTTGATGAGTCCCAAGTAGTAGTCGTCATGCCGTTCGGCCCGCTGGAGCACGAACGCCGGATGTTTCCGAATCGTCTGGATCATGTCGTCCAGCCGGATCAGCACGTGCTCGGCCACGTACTCGATCCCGTACGTCTCGCAGAACAGCCGGGTGCGCCGTTCGCGGTCGTCCGGCAGCGCCAGCACGAACTGGATCAGCGCCCAGCTCACGTCCCACCAGCGCGGACCCGGATGCGCGCCGTCCCAGTCGAACACCCCGACCGGCATCCCGTCCTCGAACACGATGTTGTACGGCGCGAAATCACCGTGCAGCACCACCTCGACGGGCTCCCTGGCGGCGAACTGCCACCCGTTCAGCTCGCCGACAAGCGGGGCTGTGGCGTCGTGCAGCCGTCGCAGCAGCAGCGCTGATTCGATCAACGTCTTGTCGCCCGGAGGGGGCACGTGGCCAACGTCACCGGGCAGGTAGCTGAGCAGTTCGTGCTCGGCGTCGAGCCCGAGCGGAACCGGCGCGATCCCCAGAGGCGCCAAGCGTCGCAACAACTCGTGCACCCGCGGTGCCCACGGCCCGGCCGGTCGTCGCACCGCGTCACCCACCCTGAACACCTGGTTCAGCCCGCCACCGGTCAGCAGTTCACCGTCCACGCATGAGATCCTTGGCGGCGTGTCCGACACCAGCAACCGCCCTGTTCTCGTCGTCGACTTCGGCGCCCAGTACGCGCAGCTGATCGCCCGCCGCGTCCGCGAGGCCCAGGTCTACTCCGAGGTCGTTCCGCACACCGCGACCGTCAGCGAGATCCTCGACAAGAACCCGCTGGCCATCGTGCTGTCCGGTGGCCCGTCGAGCGTGTACGAGGAGAACGCCCCGCAGGTCGACCCGAAGCTGTTCGAGACCGGCGTCCCGGTCTTCGGCATCTGCTACGGCTTCCAGGCGATGGCACGCGCACTCGGCGGCGCGGTTGAACAGACCGGCACCCGCGAGTACGGCCGCACGGACCTGAGCGTGCCGACCGAGGGTGGCGCGCTGCACCAGGAGCTCCCCGCGAGCCACCCGGTGTGGATGAGCCACGGCGACGCCGTCACCAAGGCGCCCGAGGGCTTCACCGTCACCGCGACCAGCGAGGGCGCGCCGGTCGCCGCGTTCGAGGACACCGAGCGCCGCTTCGCCGGCGTGCAGTACCACCCCGAGGTGCACCACTCGCCGCACGGCCAGGAGGTGCTGCGCCGGTTCCTGCACGAGATCGCGGGCATCCGTCCGCAGTGGACCACGTCGTCCATCGTGGACGAGCAGGTCTCGCGGATCCGCGAGCAGATCGGTGACGGCAAGGCGATCTGCGGCCTGTCCGGCGGCGTCGACTCCGCCGTCGCGGCCGCCCTGGTCCAGCGCGCCATCGGCGACCGCCTCACGTGCGTCTTCGTCGACCACGGCCTGCTGCGCTCCGGCGAGCGCGCCCAGGTCGAGCGCGACTACGTGGCCGCCACGGGCATCCGCCTGGTGACCGTCGACGCGCGCGAGCGGTTCCTGAACGCGCTGGCCGGCGTCACGGACCCGGAGGAGAAGCGCAAGATCATCGGCCGCGAGTTCATCCGCGTGTTCGAGCAGGCCGAGCGCGACCTCAAGGCCGAGGGCGACTACAAGTTCCTGGTCCAGGGCACGCTCTACCCGGACGTCGTCGAGTCCGGCGGCGGCGCGGGCACCGCGAACATCAAGTCGCACCACAACGTCGGCGGCCTGCCGGACGACCTGCAGTTCGAGCTGGTCGAGCCGCTGCGCGCGCTGTTCAAGGACGAGGTCCGCCGCGTCGGCACCGAGCTCGGCCTGCCCGAGACGATCGTGCAGCGCCAGCCGTTCCCCGGCCCCGGCCTCGGCATCCGCATCATCGGCGAGGTCACCCAGGACCGCCTCGACACGCTGCGCCAGGCCGACGCCATCGCCCGCGAGGAGCTGACCCTGGCCGGTCTCGACCGGCAGATCTGGCAGTGCCCGGTCGTGCTGCTCGCGGACGTCCGCAGCGTCGGCGTCCAGGGCGACGGCCGCACCTACGGCCACCCGATCGTGCTGCGCCCGGTGTCGTCCGAGGACGCGATGACCGCGGACTGGACGCGTCTGCCGTACGAGGTGCTGGAGCGGATCTCGACCCGGATCACCAACGAGGTGGCGGAGGTCAACCGCGTGGTGCTGGACGTGACGTCCAAGCCGCCGGGCACCATCGAGTGGGAATGACATGAGGAAAGGCCCCGGGAGACCGGGGCCTTTCCAGTTCAGTGGCTCTTGCGTCTGAGCGAGTTCGTCAGCAGCACCAGGCCGACGACGATGGCGGTTCCCCCGAGCGCCCACCGGAAGTCGAACTGGAACGACCCGTTGCTCAGCACGTAGGCCGCCATCAGTCCGCCGCCGAGCCCGAAGACCAGCGTCACGGGGTCGATCCGCCTGCGCATTCCCTGCTCAGTCACGGAGCACCTTCACCTCTCCGACGCTCGCCTGCACGTCGAGCTCGATCTTCAGGCCGCCCTCGCCGTTCTCGCCGAGGTCCTTGCCGCTGACGTCCACGCTGCTGCCCTCGGCCCGCTTGCCGAGGCAGTCGAGGTCGCCGAGGGACGAGGCCTCGCACCGGTACGTCACGTCCGCGTTCCTCGGCACGTGCACCTCCACCTCGCCGAGCTCCACCTCGATCGCGGTCTGCACCTCACCGGAGTCCGGCAGTTGCCGCAGGTCGAGCACGACGCTGCCGACGCTCGTCTCGTACCGGTCGCGGACGTCCTCGACGCTCTTGGGCGTCTCGTTGAAGCTGCTCAGCTTGGAGGGACTGCCGTCGAAGTCGAGGGCGGTCAGGCCGAAGCCGACCACGGACAACGGGACCAGCAGCCAGATCAGGCCGCGGCCGCCGCCGGTGAACGAACCGATCAGCAGGCCCGCCGCCAGCACCGCGATCACAAGGCCGACGGTGTGCGCCACGGTGAACCACGGCGCCCAGACACCCGCGATCGCGGATCCGGCGATCACCAGCGTCGCCACGCCCAGCGTCATCAGCCCGACGCGCGGGTTGCGCGGCCGGCGCACCGGCGGCTGGGGCGTCGGGGCGGGCGCGGGTTCGGGCAGGTCCCAGGCGAACGGAGCGGCGCCCAGCGGGTCCCAGGCCGGCGCCCCCGGCGCCGGTGGCACGGGCAGGGGTTCGGTCAGCGCGGCCGGCTGCAGGTGCCCGCGGTTCTTCTGCAGCAGGTAGATGCACGCGATCGTCGCGGCCAGCGTCACGAAGACCTCGAACCCGCTGTTGCTCCCGAAGGTGAACGCGAGCGCGGGGAACATCAGGATGCCCAGCAGCACCGTCTGGCCGTGCGACATCGAGCTGGAGCCCTTGTTGACCAGCGACTCCAGCGGCGAGACCGCGTCCCCCTCCTCGGGCAGCAGCAGCCAGCCGGCGAGGTACACCGGCAGGCCGACGCCGCCCGTCAAGGCGAGCGCGACGAACGCGATCCGGACGATCACCGGGTCGATCTGGTAGCGCAGGGCGATACCGGTGGCGACACCACCGGCTTTGCGACCTGCACGGGGCCGCACCGGACGGTGGGCCCAGAACTCTCTGAGCGTGTCCGCCACGCCCTGCATTGCCTTCTCAGTCCCGCTCACGACGACAAGGTTGCGCTGTCACGCCTGGAACCACATCAGGGACCAGCCCTGATTCGCGGAACCGGGGTCATCCCTGATGAACAACGCGCCATGACGTGTGACGATCAGTTCGTGAGTGCACGCATTGAGCCGATGCGCCGTCGACGCACCGGCCGGGTGGTCGCGGGCGTCGCGAGCGGACTGGCCGACCATCTCGGCGCACCCGTCTTCTGGGTGCGCGCGATCTTCGCCGTGCTCGGCGCGTTCAGCGGGGTCGGGATCATCGCCTACGCGTTGCTCTGGATGTTCGTCCCGCAGTCGGCGGTGGTGGAGCCGGAGACGGACAAGGACCGCAAGGAGTGGCAGCAGGCCGTGGGCCTCGCCGCCCTCGGCATCGGCGTCGCGGTGTTCACCGGTCTGCTCGGGGGAGCGTGGAGCGGGTGGATCACCGGGCCGATCGCCGTCGCGCTGATCGGCGCTGCTGTCGTGTGGCGTGAGGCGGACGAGGCACAGCGCCGCCGCTGGAGGGACGGGGCCTTCTCGCAGGGCAAGACGGGGATCGTGCGGACGGTCGCGGGCGGGGCGCTGGTCGTGGCGGGGGTCGCCGCGTTCCTCGTGGTGAACGACTCCGTGCAGAACCTCTCGACCGTCGTGCTCTCCGTGCTGGCGACGTTGATCGGTGTCGCGGTGCTGACCGTGCCGCTGTGGATGCGGCTGGTGCGCGATCTCGACTCGGAACGCCGTGCGCGCATCCGCACCGAGGAACGTGCCGAGATCGCCGCCCACCTGCACGACTCGGTGTTGCAGACGCTGGCCCTGATCCAGAAGCAGTCCGAGTCGCCGCGCGAGGTCAAGCGCCTGGCCCGCAGCCAGGAACGCGAGCTGCGCAGCTGGCTCTACGGCCGTGAGGTGGGCGAACTGCCGCACTCCATCAGCGTCGCGATCGCCCAGGCGTGCGCGGAGGTGGAGGACGACTTCGCCATCGCCGTCTCCCAGGTCGTGGTCGGCGACTGCGAGCTGGAGGACGGGATGTTCGCTCTCGTCCAGGCGTCGAAGGAGGCGATGGTCAACGCGGCCAAGCACGCGGGGGTGGCCGAGGTCAGCGTCTACGCCGAGGTCGAGCCGGAGAAGGTGACGGTGTTCGTGCGCGACCGCGGCAAGGGATTCGACCCCGACGCGGTGCCCGAGGACCGGCATGGCCTCGCGGGCAGCATCCGGGGGAGAATGACCAGGCACGGCGGGGAGATGCGACTGCGCACGGCTCCGGGAGAGGGGACCGAGGTGCAGCTCGAGATGCCGAGGAAGTTGGAGGCCAGGACATGAGCGTCAGGGTGTTCCTGGTGGACGACCACGCGTTGTTCCGCGCGGGGGTCAAGGCGGAGCTCGACACCATCACCGACGAGGTGGACGTGGTCGGCGAGGCCGGCAGCGTCGGCGAGGCGGTCGCGGGGATCGCGCACCACAAGCCGGACGTGGTGCTGCTGGACGTGCACATGCCGGACGGCGGCGGCGCCGAGGTGCTGCGGCAGATCCGGACCAAGATCCCCGAGGTCACGTTCCTCGCCCTGTCGGTTTCCGACGCGGCCGAGGACGTCATCAACGTCATCCGCGCCGGTGCGCGCGGCTACGTGACGAAGACGATCTCCAGCCAGGAGCTGGTCAGGGCCGTCGTGCGGGTGTCGGAGGGCGACGCGGTGTTCTCGCCGCGTCTGGCGGGGTTCGTGCTGGACGCGTTCGCCGACCGGCCGGGTGCCGCGCCGATCAGCGACCCCGAGCTCGACCTGCTGACGCCGCGCGAACGTGACGTCCTGCGGCTCCTCGCGCGTGGCTACGCCTACAAGGAGATCGCGTCCGAGCTGTTCATCAGCGTCAAGACGGTGGAGACGCACGTGTCGAGCGTCCTGCGGAAGACCCAGCTCTCCAACCGGTACGAGCTGTCCCGCTGGGCCACCGATCGCAGATTGGTCTGAAGGACCTGAGGTACCGGGTCGCCCGCGGTGTCACCCAGGTGCTGACACCGTGGGTCTGGGTGGTCCTGCTGCCGTTCGCGGTCGCCGCGTCCTCCGAAGGTGTGTGGAAGACGCTGCTGTGGGGGCTCGTGGTGGCTCTGACGATGTGCGTCATCCCGGTGATCGCCCTCACGGGCGACATGCGTGATGGCACACGTTTTCCGCTGGTCAAGGCGGGTGCGTCGCTGGTGGCCGGCACGGTGATCATGGTCCTGGGCGACGCGCCCCGAAGCATGGTCGCGCTGTCGGGCGGCATGGTCGCCATGCAGGTCGCGAGCGGATTGATCATTCTCGGCATGATGCGGAACATCTCGCCGCACACCGCCGTGGCGTGGGCCGCCGTGGTGACGCTGGCGATCGTCTACGGCCCGTGGTGGCTGCTTCTCGCGCTGCCCGCCGCGTTCGTGGCGTGGTCCCGCGTCGAGCTCGGCGACCACACGACGGCGCAGGTGCTGGCCGGGTCCGTGATGGGCGTGGTCGTCGGTGGCGGGAGCTTCTGGCTGCTCAGCTGATCTGCGTGATGCTGGTGAGCCGCATCTCGTTGTTGACGGCGGCGACCTCGGCCTCGTAGACGCCGTTCTTCTGCTCGCCCAGGTCCGTCTGCAGTGCCAGGTCGAACGTCACCACCCAGTTCGGGCCGTGCGACCGGACGGGCACGCTGGACAGGGCGCACTTGACCGAGGAGTAGCCCTTCCACCGCGCCACGTACTTCTCCTGCGGCTCGGTCGCCCGTTCGTAGAGGTTGCGCCACGCCACGTCGGGATGGGCGGGCAGCTGGCCGTAGTGGTCGAGCACGAACCCGGCCGCCTCACTCGCGGTGAAGTAGCGCGGCTGCTGCTGCTTTTGTTGTTGCTGGAAGTCCGACTGGTGGACGGGAGTGCCGCCCCCGCCCTGGGTGCCGTTCCAGTACGCGGCGGCCGCGCCACCACCGATCGCCAGCACCGCGATGACGGCCAGGATCACCAGGATCCGCTTGTTCGGTGCCTTGCGCCTGCTCTGCTGCTGCGGGATCTCCAGTGGCTGTGACGGCTGCGGCTCGGCGCCCAGCAGGTCGGCGGCCTCCTGCGCGGTCGGCCGGTCCTTCGGGTCCTGCGAGAGCAACCGCATGAGCAACGGGGTGAGCTCACCGGCGTTCTTGGGATCGCGGAGCTGCCCGCTGGCCGCGCGGTAGATGAGGCCGAAGCTGTTGTCGCTCGGCCCGAAGACGGACTCGCCCTCGATGGCCGTGTAGATGGTGGCGCCGAGCGAGAACACGTCGGACGCCTCGTCGGGCTGCTCACCGCGCGCCACCTCGGGTGCGAGGTAGGCGGGGGTGCCCGAGATCATGCCGGTGTCGGTCATCGTGCCGTCGCCGCTGGCCTTGGAGATGCCGAAGTCGGAGATCTTGACCGTGCCGTCGTGGCCGATCAGGACGTTGCCGGGCTTGATGTCGCGGTGGACCAGTCCGGCCGCGTGCGCCGCCGCCAGCGCCGAGGCGACCTTGGCCCCGATGCTCGCCGCCTGGGCCGGCTGGAGCGGCCCGCGCTCGGCGATCAGCGCCGAGAGGCTGTGCGACGGCAGGTACTCCATGACGATCCACGGCTCTTCGTCGTCGCTGCCCACGACGTCGAACACCGCGATCGCGTGCTGGTGGTGCAGTCGCGCGGCGTTGCGCGCCTCCCGCATCGCCCGCTGGTGGTCGCCGGTGATGAGCTCCTTGACCGCCACCTCGCGGGCCAGCACCTCGTCCCGTGCTCGCCAGACCACACCCATCGCACCGCTGCCGATGCGCTCGATCAGCGTGTAGCGGCCCCCGACGGTTGTCACACCGTGAGACTAATCAATCGCGCAGACGTGCATCTGCGGTTCCCCGCTCGCTGGTGGTGCAGATCGCGCTGGGGGCCACCTTCTGCAACCCGCTGGCAGCCCGGCTAGTTTTCAAGTACTTTAAAAGTATGTCCACTGTCGGTTCGGGGATCAACTTCAGCGAGTTGTCCAACAAGCCTGTCGACTCGGTGCGGAAGTTGCATGAGTCGCCGAATCAGACTCTGCTCCTGCATCGCCGCGGTGGTGAGGAAGACCTGGTGCTGACGACGGCCAGCAGAGCTGAGGAAGTGCGCGAAGTCGTCTCGACAACCACGACACTCTTCATCGCCCTGATGCAGCATCACGCCGAGGTCCGCGAGTTGGTCACAGACGTGATGCCCAAGGTGTTCCCTTGGGTGCGGTTTCTGCCGCGTGAGGACATGCAGGCGTTCGTCGTCGAACTCGTCGAAACGCTCGAAGCCGCGAACTCCCTGGGTACGCCGGCACCCGTGTCGCAGCTGATCGGTCAATGGCGGCGCACTGCCGAGGTTCACGCTGATCCGCGACTGGTCGCGATCCTCAACCGGGACGACGACGAGGACTTCGGTGAGGTTCCCGCGCCAGGGGTCACCACCGCGTGAGCCCGAAGAAGAACGATCCGGTCGCTCCGCCACCCGTCAACGGGGAGTGGCAGATCCGCTTTCGCACCAGCGAGTCGGTGAAGGGCTGGCAGGAGCTGGAGAACCGCGCCGCGAACAACCTGCGCCGGGCCTGGGACGCCATGCGTGCGGACCGTGGGCCTGCTGTGCAGACCAGCCGTCACGAGAAGCTCAAGGGCATTCTCGCGTCCGGGGTCCACGGCGGCCGTGTCATGCCACGCTGGCAGATCGAAGTAACCGGTGGGGACCGTATCTGGTATCTGCTCGATGTCGAGAAGCGCACGGTGTGGATCGACTACGCCGGTGCGCACCCCAAGGCGACCGAGTAGTCAGTTGCGATCTCGTAGCCGCTGCCCACGGCGTCGCGCATCGCCGTTCCCGGTGGTCTCCGGTGACGAGCTGGTCGGCCACGCTGCCCCGCGTGCCGGCACCTCGCCCCGCGCCCGTACGACCACCCCGGACCAACACCCGAGCGACTAGTCGATCGTCGAGACCAGCTTCTGCAGCTCCCGGTCGAAGTCGATCCACAGGTCCTCCTCGCCCGGCTGGACGACGTCGTAGGAACTGTCCAGGAACTCCGCCACGTCCTCGGCGACGGCGCTGAGGATGGCGAACCCGGTCGGCGCGTTCAGCTCGACCAGGACGCGCTCCGGGTCGTCGGAGGCGGGCCGGACCAGGATGTCGCCCTCACCGGACGGCGTCAGCAGGCCGTCGGCCAGCAGGTCGCGGGCGAACATCCACTCGACGCGGCCGGAGCCCGTGAAGAAGACGATGGCGACCGCGTAGGGGTCTTCCGGGTCGTAGACGAGTTCGGCCTCGACCGGCGCGGGAGCCGCTCCGGGTGCCAACAGCTGAAAAGTCGTCCGGGTGGTGACCTTCAGGTTGTCGTTGTTCATGTCGATGTCCTTCCCAGGCTGGTCTCCATGTCCGCTCACAAAGAGGAGACGGCCAAGCAGCCTGATAAGGACGCGATTCGTCTCGGAACCATCCTAACGGGGGAGACGTGCGTCTCACCCCTCAGCGTTTGACCAGGTCGCGCGTCTCGTTTGGTGAGACGGTCTGACCTGCCGCGACGGGCTTCTTCCGGGTCAGCGCGATGCCCACGAGCACCACCAGCATGCCGATGACGATCCTCGCGTTGAGTTGCTCCCCGAGGAAGATCGCTCCAAGGAGTACCGACACCACGGGCAGAAGGTAACCGACGGTAGTCGCCGTCGTGGCTCCCTCGTCGGCGATGACGCGGTAGTTGAGGATGAACGCCATGCCGGTGCCGAAGACGCCGAGGATCACCACGGCGACGATGCCGACCCAGTGCAGGTGCAGCGGCTGCAGGCCGCCGAACGGCGTCGCCAGGAGCAGCATCCCCATCGCGGTGGTCAGCTGCATGGCGGCGAGCTGAGTCGAGCTCGCGCCCGTGTTGACCAGGTAGCGGCCGGCGTAGGAGTAGCCGATGGCGTAGCTCGCGGCGCCGATCAGGCACAGCACCGCACCCCAGCTCGCGATGCTGTTGGCCGACTGCCACGGCGCGAAGATCACCAGCACGCCCGCGAACCCGAGCACGAGGCCGAGCAGGCGCACGAAGTTGCTGATCTTCTCCGAACCGAGCACGAGGCCGATGGCCAGCGCGAACAGCGGTGTCGTGGAGTTCAGCACGCCGGAGACGCCCGAGTCGACGGTCTGGCCGCCGAACGCGAACAGCGTGAACGGGATGGCGCTGCCGAACAGGGCCACGAAGAGCATGTGACCCCAGATCCTGCGATCCCGCGGCAGGCTCATCTTCGCCAGCGCGAGCACGACGAACAGCACGACCGCCCCGAAGAACGTCCGCACGAGCGAGATCTGCAGAGGTGCAAGGCTCCCGAGCGCGAGCTTCATCCACAGAAAGCTGGAGCCCCACAGCAGGGCGAGCACGCCCATCCTGATCAACGTTCCGCGTTGGTTCACAGGTCAACCATGCGCCCGCGAACACATGAAAACAATTTAATTGTTCTGGGAAACCTTTAAGCAGCGCTGTAAGGTCGAGGCATGCTGGACGTGCGACGAATGCAGGTGCTCCGGGCCGTCGTGAGCACGGGTTCCATCACCGCGGCGGCGACGAACCTCGGCTACACCCCGTCCGCCATCTCGCAGCAGGTCGCTGGCCTGGAGAAGCAGGCAGGCATGCCGTTGCTGGAACGCGTCGGCAGGGGCATCCGGCCGACCGCGGCAGGCCGCCTGCTCACCGAGCACGCCGGCCGCCTCGCCGAACAGCTGGCCGAGGCCGAGAGCGCCCTCACGGCGTTGCGCAACGGCTGCGCCGGCACCCTGCGCGTCCGCTACTTCGCCACGGCGGGAGCGGCGCTCGTGCCACCCGCGGTGGCGGCGTTCCGGGCCGAGCGCTCGGGCGTGGAACTCGATCTGAAGCTCACCGAGCCTACCGACCCCTTCGTCGAACTGGCGGCGGGCCGCGCGGACGTGGCGATCACCGTCCTCGAACCCGACGCCCCCGCTCCGGAGGGCATGGTCGCGCGGCACCTGCTCGCCGACCCGTTGTACGCCGTGCTCCCGCGCGGTCACGCCCTGGCCCGCAAACGCGTGCTCGATCTCGGTGAACTGGCCGACGAGCCGTGGATCGACGCGGACTGCGGCGCCACCGGTCTGTGCGCGAACCTCGTGAGAAATGCCTGTGCGGGCGCCGGGTTCTCACCGCAGGTGGTCGTGGAAAGCGACGACTACGCGACCGCGCAGGGGTTCGTGGCGGCCGGGCTGGGTGTCACGATCATTCCCCGGCTCGGGCTGGGATATGCGCACCCCGGCGTTGTCGTGCGCAAGGTGCGCAATCCCGAACCCGTTCGGCACATTCACGTCGTGTACCGCGAAGACGCCGCGGGGAATCCCGCTGTGCTCACTCTCGCGGAAGCCCTGGCGAAGGCCGCGCGGGCTAGCTGACCCGCGCGGCCTTCTCCAGGACTCATCGCCTCGTGAACTGCTCAGTACCAGTTGGTGCACACGATCGTGCTGTTCTTTTGGTCGGCGCCGCAGGCCCTCATCAGCAGGCCGTCGTCGTTCCACATCTCAGTTCCGCCGGTGCCATGCTGATCGGCGAGGTACGTTCCTCCGAGCATGCCCTGGTACGGGTATTGCCGGTCCACCCAGACGTGGCTGGAGTACGGATCGCCCTTGACGTCGCCATAAGCGCACTTGCTTTCGGCGTTGTACATGAGGCGGATCCGAGTGCGGCCGCTGGGCGTGTAAACCGTCCCGGCCGTGGTCATCGGCGGCCTCGCGAAGCATCCCGGATCGCCTGCAAGCGCTGTGCCGGTCGTGAGCGGCAGGACGGCCAGCGCCGCTGCGATAGCAGCAGAAGCAGCGATCGGCTTTTTCAAGCCTTTTCGTGGCATAAAACAATCCCCCAGGATTTTGATTGTTGGCCTTCTTCGATCCTGGGGGACCGTGGCGATCATGTCAAGGCGTTGACGTTTGACGGTTGGCGGCAAATAAGTCAGCCGCTGCGCGGTGCGCCGAGCGACGACTCGGTCTCGATCAGCATATTTGGGCTTTCCCATTTGATTGAGAATCCCTTGGGTTCGATCGACACCGAACCGTCCTTCTTCGTGTACTTTACTTCGGTTTTCCAGAAGAAGTTGCCGTCATAAGTTGCGCTGACCAGCTCGGCTTTTTGGATGCCTTTCCAGAACTGTTCGTACCCGGCATAGCCGCCCTGCTGCCTGCCCTGGAACTTGGCGTTGGTCATCTGCCACGACTCGGAAGCCGACTTGGGAGCGGCGGTGAAGTAGTCACGCAGCAATGCTTCCTGGTCAGAAGGCTCTGGTGCCTGGGTCCACTGACCGGCCTTGCCCGCGGACTTCGGCGGCGTCGACTGCTTGGTCGGTTCGTTGCCCTGGGTCTGCTGCGCCGAGGTGTTCGCGCCCGCGTTGTTGTTGGTGCCGTTGTCGCCACCGTTGGAGATCATGCTCGCGAACATGATGCCGATGACCGCCGCCGCCACGATGGCGAGCGCGGTGTAGACCGTCGACTTCTTGCTCTTCAACGACGACGAGGCGGCTGCCGGCCTCGGACGCTGCGAGTACTGCGGCGCGGCGGCCGGGCGGTGGTTCGACGGTGGCTGCTGCGCGGACGCCGTGCGTGCCGGCGGCGTGTGCATGTCCACCCGCGTCGCGTTGGGTGGCGGCGCCTGCTGGTGCCCCTGCGGCGGCGTGAGGGCCCGCGTGGCGGCCTGCTGCTGCGGTTGCTGCACCGGCGCACCGCGCCACGACGGCGGGTGGGTCGGCGCGACCACGGCGGGGGTGAAGGCGGGGGCGGCCTGGCCGTTCGCGACGGCGGCGAGCGCGTCACGGGCCTCGGCCATGGTCGGGCGGTCTTCCGGCTCCGCGCGCAGCAGGCGCATCAGCAGCGCGGTCAGCGGGCCGGCGTTGCGCGGCGGGTTGACCTTGCCGGACGCGACCTTGTGCAGCAGCGCGATGGTGTTCTCGCTCAGACCGAACGGCGGTTCGCCCTCGATCGCGGCGTAGAGCGTCGAGCCCAGGGAGAACACGTCGGACGGTGAGCCGGGGTCGTAGCCCTTGGCCACCTCGGGTGCGAGGTAGGCGGGGGTGCCCGCGAGCATGCCCGTCGCGGTGACCGTGACGTCACCGGTCGCGCGGGAGATGCCGAAGTCGGTGATCTTCACGGTGCCGTCGTCGCCGAGCAGGATGTTGCCGGGCTTGATGTCGCGGTGCACGATGCCCGCGTTGTGCGCGGCGGCCAGCGCGGACGCGACCTGCATGCCGATCGACGCCACGTCGCGCGGAGGGAGCGTGCCGCGTTCGGAGAGCACCGCGGACAGGCTCTTCGACGGCAGGTACTCCATGATCAGCCACGGCTGGCTGTCGTCCTCGGCCACGTCGTAGACGGCGACCGCGTGGGGGTGTTGCAGGCGCGCGGCGATACGGCCCTCGCGCATGGCACGTCTCTTGGCCTCGTCCGTGTCAGCTTCGGCTAGTCCAGGCTGCAGGAGGAGTTGCTTGACCGCGACTGTGCGGTGCAGGCGTTCGTCATGTGCCGTCCAGACGACGCCCATGGCGCCGCTGCCGATCCGCTGGCTCAATCGGTAGCGACCAGCGACCAATCGGCCATCGTCGGTCACAGTTGCTCCCCGCTGTGCGGTCACTTGCTCTCTGTTCAACGGCTGATCACACCTTCGGGTTCAGATCACCCCATTAGGTGCGAGTACCCACCTTACGAGATTTCTACGGTGTAACGACGCTTAGCCCGCCGGAGGCGGCACTGTCGTGGTCGTCACGACGGGAACCGACGACGACGGCTTCGGAGTAGTCGTCGTGGTGGTTGTCGTAGTCGTAGTAGTCGTCGTGGTGGTCGTGGTTGTAGTCGTCGTAGTGCTAGACGTCGTTTGCTGCGTCGTCGTTGCCTCAGGCGTGGTTGTGGTCACCTCGGGCAACGAGGTCGTTGGTTCCACCGTCTGTGAACTGCTCGCCGGAGGCGCGGACGGGTTCTGCTGCTCCTTGTTGAACACCCCGAGCGCGACCATCAGACCACCGATGACCAGCAGCAACGCCAACACCACGGCGGCGATCACCAGCGGCTTGTTGTTCTCCTGACCCCTTGCGGGGGCCATCGGCGGAGCGGTCCGCGGCGGAGCGGTCCGAGCCACCGGCCGGACCACTCGGGTCCGGTCAGGCTCCACGATCGTCGTCGGGTCGGGCCCGTCGGTCACGGCCAGGCCGCTGAACGACGGCGAACGGCCGTGCGCAACGGCGTTGAGCACCTCGCGCGCCTGGGACATCGTAGGCCGGTCGTCCGGCTCGAAGTTCAGGAGGTACAGCAGCGTGTCGGCGAGCGGGTGGTCGACGGTCGGCGGGTTGATCCGCCCGGCCGCGACGGCGTGCAGCACACCGAGAGTGTTCTCGCTCACTCCGTAGGGCGGCTCGCCCTCCATCGCGGCGAACAGCGTCGAGCCGAGCGAGTAGACGTCCGAGGCCGGCGTCGGGTCCTGGCCCCGCGCGATCTCCGGCGCGAGGTACGCGGGCGTCCCGGCGATCAGGCCGGTCTTGGTGACCGTGATGTCGTCTGACGCGCGCGAGATGCCGAAGTCGGTGATCTTGACGACGCCGTTCTCGGCGATCAGCACGTTGCCCGGCTTCACGTCGCGGTGCACGATCCCCGCCGCGTGGGCCGCGGCCAGCGCCGCCGCGCACTGGGCACCGATGCTGGCGACCTCGACCGGGTCCATCGGCCCGCCCTCGGCCAGCGCGTCGGCCAGGCTGTAGGACGGCAGGTACTCCATGACCAGGCACGGGACGCCGTCTTCCTCGACGACGTCGTACACGGCGATGGCGTTCGGGTGGTGCAGCTTGGCGGCGATGCGGCCCTCGCGCATGGCGCGCTGGATGGCCTCGTCCTGCTCGGTCTCGTCCAGGCCGGGCGCGAGCAGCAGCTGCTTGATCGCGACCTCACGGCCGAGGCGTTCGTCGTGGGCGCGCCAGACGATGCCCATCGCGCCGGAGCCGATGCGGTCTAGGAAGCGGTAGCGGTCGGCGATCAGACGGCCGTCCGAGGTGCCGGACGTCGTCACAAGCCCACCCCATGGGTGCTCGAAGGCGTGACTGCGGCTGCGGCAGCAGATCCCACGCTCGTGCTCCTCGTGCGGTAGTCAGCAGGTCGTCCGGAATGCCCGCACAGGGTACCTGTCGAGGCCCGCCGCTGAGCTACCTGTCGTACGTCAGTTCACAGGGGCGAAGAAGTCGAATCCGCCGACGGTGTCGCCCACGGTGTTCAGCACCGGGTCGAGGATGCCGAGGTCCACGCTCACGTCGACCGGGTTGGACGGCCGCGGCAGCGGGTTCTCGGAGCTGGGCGGAGGCGTGCTGTTGCTCGGCGGGGTGGCCGTGGACGAGCTCGGCGGCGGAGGAGGCGTCTCGCTCGACGGCGGCGTGCTCGGCGTGCTGGTCTCCGTGGACGTCGACGGCGTGGTCGAGGTCTCGGAGGTGGGCTGCTGCGTCGGCTGCTGGGTGGGCGTCTGGGCCTGCTGCGTCGGACGCTGCTGCTGGGTCTGGACGTACGGGGCGACGCGCGTGGTCGGGTTCGCCGACGTCGGGTCGGCCTCCTGCGTCTCGGTGGCGTCGGCCTGCTGGGTCTTGTTCGACGGCAGCTTCACGACGCCTTCGGTGCCCGCGCTCGCGCCACGGGCCTGGGCGCGCTCGTCGAACCGCACCTCGGCGAGCGGGCGCTCGTCGGGCGAGGACAGCCACGAGGAGGCGGCGAACGCCACGGAACCGCAGATGATGACGCCACCGCTGGCGGCGGCGGCCAGCTTGCCGACGGTGAACCCGCCGCGCTGGGTGTCGTCGGCGCGGCCCTCACGGCGCAGCAGCTCGGTGATGTGCAGCTCCTTCATGGGCTGCTTCTTCGCCTTGCCGCCCGGCGCCTTGACCGGCTTGAACTTGATCGTCGGCTCGAACGCCGCGGGGGTGATGTCGTCGGTGATCACCGGGATCTCCACGGTTTCCGCCTCGCGGCGGGCGATCAGCTCGGCGACGGACAGCTGGCCGGTCGACTCGGCCGATCCGTTCAACCGCCGACGATGGTCCTCAATCGACACCGCTCGTTCACCCTTCCAAGTTCGCGTACGCGTACTGGCGGGAACATGGATACCGAATCGTGACCCGAGATGTAACCCCTATGGGGGAATTTTCACGGCCGCAACCCGGTTTTCGCGACGAGCGGTCACCGTTCGACTGCGAACGGCGAACCAGTTGGGTGCGACCTAACTGCTCGGCCTAACTGCGCTGCGCCGAAAGGACCTCGGTGGCGACGATCCTCGGCTGGGTCGTGCTGGTCAGCCAGAAGAGCTGCTCGATGCGCAGCCAGCCGCCGTCCATCTCCTGCATCGAGACGACCGCGAGCACCGATCCGTCCGGCCGCACCGACGTCTGGTCGACGCTCACCGTCTTGATCTTTCCCCAGGACTGGGCGAACTCCGCGGGGTTCGCGCCGACCAGCTCCGGGGAGAGCAGCTTGGCCGCCGAGTTCGGCTTGGTCGCGAGCAGCTCGTAGAACTTCTTCACCACGTCGACCTGCGGAAGCGGACCGACTGAGACCTCCGGCGTGGACGGTTCGGTGGTCTCGGCGGCGGTCTCCAGGAGCAACGCGGACGGCTGCGGCATGGGCATCACGGCGGTGGAGGTGGTCTGCAGCGGCGGGCGCTCGTGCGGCAGCTGGGCCGACAGGACGTCGGGACGCAGCGCGCTCGACCCCGACAGCGCGACGGGCCGTTCGGTGACCGGGACGCCGACGTTCGCCGGGCGCTTGCCCGCGAGGATCGCCGCGCCCGCGATGGACGAGACGAGCACGACCGCGCCGGTCAGCAGGCCGGCGACCCTGGCGACGCGGCCCGGCTTCGTGCGCCGGCGGCGGTTCGGGACGGCCGGGATCACGGTCGTCGTCGCGGTCATGTTCTCCGTCGGGCCGAGCAGTGAGGTGACGAGAGCGTCGGTGGCGGCTTCCTCGTTCGACAGAATGCGCATCGGTGCCGGCTGCTGTTTGATCAGCTCGGCCACGCTGATCGAGCCGGCGCGGTTGTGCCGCCGTCCGGTCGTCGCCGCGGGACGCTGCACTGCTCTGGTCCTCCGTACTGTTCGTGTACAGCTGAAGACGTACCGTGCCCTCACGTGATGACGCCAGTTTCTTGATGGACTTCACTCGTCCGTGGCGGCCAGCGGTGCGCGGAAATCGCTCGATGGTGCTACCTACTACGTTCGGTAGCTCCAGGCAGGACCTTGAGCCACTTCAGCCGCCGGTCTTCAACCGTTCACCGTTGATCAACGGCAGGTCGCCGAGCGTGAAGGTGAGCTCGCGCTTCTCGGTGCTCACCGAGCCGTCCTTCTTCGTCACCTGCAACAGGCTCACGGTGAGGCCCTTGCTCGGGTCGACCAGGATCTCCTTCACCTCGATCAGCGAGATGTCGGCGACCCTGCCTTCGAGCAACGCGTCGGCGTTCGAGCGCACGGTGTCCGTGGTCATGGCGAGCGCCGTGTCGGCGTTCGTCGCCATCGCCCGGTAGAAGCTCTCGGTCTGCTCGGCGATCTTGCCGCCGTCGACGACGGGGGCCTGGGTGACCGGCACGGTCGTGATGACCGGCGGGGCCGTCCCGGACGGCTTGGTGTTCGTGGCGGACGCCGGGCCGCTCGTGCCCGGCACGCTGCTCGTCCCCGTGCCCGGCGCGGGAGCGACCTTCCCGGTGGGCGCGGCGGACGGCGTGGAGCCGCCGGTGGCCGAGGGACTCGTGCCACCCGTCCGCAGCGCCCCGATCGTCGGCACGTCCGACGGGTAGCCGGGCAGCCCGACCGTCTCGACCGCACCGCCACCGCCGACCAGCTTGGCCGCGGCGACGCTCAGGCCGACCAGCACGAGCACGGACGAGACGACGGCGAACCAGGCCGCGCGCTTCCACGTGCGCGGCGGAGTGACCGACGCGGGCACCAGGCCGATGTTGAACTTCCGCAGGCCGTCGGTGTCCTGCAGCGGATCTGTCTGGCGGCGGCGGGGCAGTGGGATGCGGTCGCCCCCGGCGACGGGTCGCGCGTCCAGCGGCTGCGGCCCGTCGCCGAGACGATGTTTGCCCGGCAGTTCGTCCATCCCCGACACCCCTCTGCGACGCAATCAGGGTAGGGCCGTCCGGCGGTGCCGAAGCAACCAAAAGGGGGTGTTCAGGACGAGTGACACTCTTTTGTGTGAAGTTGTTCAGCGCGGCGGCAGTTGAGCTTGACCGCTGTTGAGCTGCTTGCGCGTGTTCTGCACGCCGTTGAGCGCGGCCAGACCGCTGCCACCCGCGATCAGCGAGCCGATGACGTCGGCGCCCAGCGAGTCGCCGTTGGTGATCAGCAAGCCGATCACCGCGCCCGCGGTCGTGATGATCGCGGTCTTCCAGCGGCTGCGGACGAACTGAGAGACAGGTGCTCCGGAAAGGCCCTTCTTGTTCGCGGCCGAACCGAGCAAGCCCAGGTATGCGTCGTGCGCCAAGGCGGCGAGCAGGCCGGCGATGGCGATCAGTGCGGCGATGAGGCCCATGCCTCCAGTGTGCCCCGAGAATTTTTCGGTGGACCATCCGTGATCGCCCTGATATCCGATTCGGGTGGACATGTTCTGGCACGACGACTGCCTCGAGCACGACGCCGGTGAGGGCCTGTGGGAGCTGCCGGGCTCCTGGCCGTGGCTCGACGTCGCCGAGCCGCACCCGGAGACGGCGGCGCGGCTGCGCACGTTCCGGCACGCGCTGACGCACGGTCCCGTAGCGCCGCACTTGAAGTGGCACGAGGGTCGGCATGCGTCCGTCGACGAGCTTCTGCGCGTGCACACAGCGGGGTACTTGGACTCATTGCGCGTGTTGGAGCGTGTGGCGCTGGAGGTGAACACGGTCGTAGGGCCGGAGACGTGGCGTGCCGCGTCTGCGGCGGCGGGGACCGCGTTGGCGGCGCTGGAGTCCGGTGCGCCGGTGGCGTACGCACTCGTGCGGCCGCCAGGGCACCACGCGCAGCCGGACATGGCGGACGGCTACTGCTTCGTGAACAACGCGGCGCTGGTGGCGGAAACCGCGCGGCGCCAAGGGATGCGGGTCGCCGTCCTGGACTGGGACGTGCACCACGGCAACGGCACGCAGGAGGTGTTCTACGACCGCCCGGACGTGCTGACCATCTCGGTGCACATGCGGCACGGCTCGTGGGGCACCAACCACCCGCAGACGGGTGCACCATCAGAAGTGGGTGCCAACGGCAGGAACGTCAACATCGAGCTGTCGCTCGGTGCGGGCGACACGACGTACATGCGCGCGCTCGACGAGATCGCTTTCCCGCTGCTGCGCGAGTTCCAGCCGGACCTGCTGGTGTGCGCGTCCGGGTTCGACGGATCGGCGTTCGACCCCAACGGGCGCCACAACCTCACGGCGGACGGGTACCGCGAGATCGGGCGGAGGGTGGCGTCGTTCGGACCGCGGGCCGTGCTCACCCAGGAGGGCGGCTACCTGCGCGGGTACTCGGCGCTGTGCCTGCATGCGCTGGTCGAGGGGCTGCTGCGGCTGCCGGAGCCGTTGCTCGAGGACCCGCTGGCGTACGTGCCGGACGACAGCCGGCCGGCGGATGCGGACCTCGACCGCGTCAGGGCCGCCCTGAAACCTTTTTGGCCCGGCGTGCTGTGACGCCGGGCCCGTCTGACGTGCTACCTGCCGAGCGGGCCGCGGCCCATCTTGAGCAGGATCATCGCGAGGTCCTTGCCCTCCGGGCCGAGCGGCCGGTAGCGGTTGAGCACGTCGATCTCGCGGTTGTGCACGATCTTCGTGCCGCCGGCCGCCATCCGGGCGGCGCCGATGATCTTGGATACCTCGACGCGGCGTTGCACCAGGCGGAGGATCTCCGCGTCGAGGTGGTCGATCTCCTCGCGCAGCTCGTTGATGTCGGGGTCGGTGGTGGTGTCCATCATTGGTGACCTCTCGAGAACTTCGAGTCCTGGCCCGGAAGCGACGAAGCCCCGGGGTCCGAGGACTCCGGGGCTTCGTGGTGGCTTTTCAGCGCTAGACGACCACGGGAGCCGGAGTCCGGGTCCCGTAGAAAAACTCGAAGAACGTCGCGCGCATGGATTCAGTGTTGCACAGAACCTCCCGGGCCTGCCAAGTCCGCGCGCCGAGCGGGCTCACCAGGTGGGACGTGCCGGTCGCAAGTTCCTGCTTCTGCCCTGGCCGGGAGGCCTGAACCCCCACGTGGAGTCGTGCCGTACATGTCGAAGACCTGGGGGTCATGTGAAACACGTACTCGGGATGACGGCTGCCCTGGCGCTGTCTCTCACGGTCGTTCCGTCCGCGTCCGCGGAGCCTGACTTCGCCACCGTCGCACTCACGAAGGTCTGACGAACAGGGCCTGTCCGTCTTCATCTCGTTCCCGACCGACCGGCTCGAGGTCACGGGGTACGACGGTGACGGCTGGACCTGCTGGGACGTCGACGAAGGTCCAGGCGCCCAAGGCGGCCAGTGCACGCAGGATCACCTGATCGTGCACGAGGAGGCGTGGCCGAAGCTCACGGTCGAGACCAGGGCCGCGACGATCTGGACGCAGGACAGCATCGACGTGTACGCCGAGGCAGGCGGCCACGAAGCGGTGCACGCGGGGCAGAACTTCATGATCGACACCGGCACCTGACAGACGCCGCTCCTCGAACACATGGTCGGGCGGTACCGGAATCGTCGGTGCCGCCCGGTACCGTGGATGGACGATGAGCGCCTTGTTCGACTTGCCTTCAAGTCCCCCCGTTTCCCGCGCGGGCCACCTGCTCGACGACCTGAACCCCGCGCAGCGCCGAGCCGTCGAGCACGCCGGTTCGCCCCTGCTCGTGGTGGCGGGCGCCGGCTCCGGCAAGACGCGCGTCCTCACCAGGCGGATCGCGTACCTGCTCGCGGCGCGTGACGTGCACCCCGGCCAGATCATGGCCATCACGTTCACGAACAAGGCCGCCGCCGAGATGAAGGAGCGCGTCGCCGACATGGTGGGCGCCCGCGCCCGCTCGATGTGGGTGTCGACGTTCCACTCGATGTGCGTCCGCGTGATGCGCCGGGACGCGAAGACCCTGGGCATGTCGTCGAACTTCTCGATCTACGACAGCGACGACTCGCGCCGCCTCATCACGCTCGTCGCCAGGGACCTCGACCTGGACCCGAAGAAGTACGCGGCCCGCACCCTCGCCGTGCACATCTCGAACCTCAAGAACGAGCTCATCGACCCGGAGACCGCAGCCGCCCAGGCCACGAACGACCTGGAACGCCGCGTTGCCGAGGTCTACGCCGTCTACCAGCGCCGCCTGGGCGAGTCGAACTCGCTCGACTTCGACGACCTCATCATGAGGACGGTCGAACTCCTGCAGCGCTTCCCGGACGTGGCTGAGCACTACCGCCGCCGCTTCCGCCACGTCCTGGTCGACGAGTACCAGGACACGAACCACGCGCAGTACACCCTCGTGCGCGAGCTGGTCGGCAAGGCGGGCGGCGAACTCCCCCCGGCCGAACTCTGCGTGGTGGGCGACGCGGACCAGTCCATCTACGCCTTCCGCGGCGCCACGATCCGCAACATCGTGGAGTTCGAGCGCGACTACCCGGACGCCACCACGATCCTGCTGGAGCAGAACTACCGCTCCACGCAGAACATCCTGACGGCCGCGAACGCGGTGATCTCCCGCAACCCGAACCGCCGCGACAAGTCGCTCTGGTCCGACCTCGGCGAGGGCGAGAAGATCGTCGGCTACGTGGCGGACAACGAACACGACGAGGCGGCCTTCGTGGCCAACGAGATCGACCGCCTGGTAGACGGCGGCGAGGTCAACAACTCCGAGATCGCCGTCTTCTACCGCACCAACAACCAGTCGCGGGTCTTCGAGGAGATCTTCATCCGCCTGGGCCTCCCGTACCGGGTGGTGGGCGGCGTCCGCTTCTACGAGCGCCGGGAAGTCCGCGACGCCCTCGCCTACCTGCGCACCCTGGCCAACCCGGACGACACGGTCTCACTGCGCCGAATCCTGAACGTCCCGAAACGAGGCATCGGCGACCGAGCGGAAGCCTGCGTCTCGGCCTACGCGGAACGCGAACGAATCAGCTTCGCCGCAGCCCTCCGCGAAGCGGTGAACGACCGAGTCCCGCTGCTCAACCCGCGCTCCCGCAACGCGATCGCCGGTTTCGTCGAGTTGATGGACCAGTTGGGCGAGATGGTCGCGCGCGAGGACGACGTGGCCGACATCCTCGAAGCGGTCCTGGACAAGACCGGCTACCGCACCGAGTTGGAAGCCAGCGAAGACCCGCAGGACCACACGAGGATCGAAAACCTCAACGAACTGGTCACCGTCGCCCGGGAGTTCACCGAACTGGAACTCCCCGAAGGCGCGGACCCGGTCCCGTCCCTCCCGGCGTTCCTGGAACGAGTCTCCCTGGTGGCAGACGCGGACTCGATCCCGGACGCGGACTCCGACGGCGTGGTCACCCTCATGACCATCCACACGGCCAAGGGCCTCGAGTACCCGGTCGTCTTCAGCACGGGCTGGGAAGACGGCGTCTTCCCGCACATGCGGGCACTGGGCGACCCAGCCGAACTGGCAGAAGAACGCCGCCTCGCCTACGTGGGCATCACCAGGGCCCAGCGCCGCCTCTACCTCTCCAGGGCACTGGTGAGGTCGGCCTGGGGCCAGCCTTCGGCGAACCCGGCCTCCCGCTTCCTGGGCGAGATCCCGGAAGACCTGCTGGACTGGCGCCGAGTAGAGCCCTCCCGCTCAGGCCCGGCAGCAGCCACGACCTGGGGCCGCTCAGCCTCAGGCGGCATAGCCTCCCGAGGCCTCTCCCGCCCAGCCCCAGGAAAAGCGGGCTGGAAGGACGCCCCAGCCCTGAAGCTGGAAGTGGGAGACCGAGTAACCCACGACAAGTACGGCCTGGGCCGAGTAGTAGCAGTGGACGGCGCGGGCCTACGGGCAACCGCAACGATCGACTTCGGCGGAGCAGGCACAGTCCGCCTGATGCTGATCGGCAGCGTCCCAATGACAAAACTCTGACGAGCCACACCGCCCCACCTGATCGCAGCGAAGCCGAAGGCGAGCCGTACGAGCACAAGGCAACGGGCGCGCAACTCACCCGCGATGCCGCAGGCGAGCCGTCCTTACCAAACGGTACGGCTCGTGACGAAGCCACCCCACCAACGCGCCCCCCAAAGCAACGCGCCTCCGCCCAAAGCAACAGGCGTGCCATCTACCCGCGCACGGCGTGGACCCGGCTTTGGATCAGATTGGCGGGGTCTGGGGCGGAGCCCCAGGACTCAACGGGACCGTGAGCAAGCACGGTGACCATCTACGAACCAGCAACCGGCGCCCCCAATTACGGAACGCCCAAGTCCTACCATCCCCACCCAAACCGGACCGCCCCCACCGCCCTGACCAGCACCTTCACCCACCCCGAAGAAAATCCGCAAAAATCCAAAAAATCAGCGCAACGGCAAGCCGATACGTACGTCTATGTGGGTGTCGCAAGCAGCACAGCCAGGGAACGTTCGGGGCGGTCCAAGGCACACGAGCAGCCTGCTGACGCAAGGGGAGCGAAGGGACGGCGGGGGCCTAACTTCGCGGCGAAGTGCGGCCGGACCGAACGGGAGAGCGGTCCGGCCGCACTGTCTTCTCAGCACTGTCTCGTCCGGACAGTCTCAGCCGGCACAACCTCGGAACAGCCCAGCACGGCCCCAGGCGCACCGGCGAACCCGAAGATCGACGCAGGTCAGCCCCGCCACGTCCAAAAATTGTCAGACCCCAAGAGCATCATCAACCGCATGAGGCCACAACCCCAGCGGGAGAGCTCAAATTGGATCACGTACTGGCCGGCGCCCTGCACGAACGTGTGTTCGCAATCCTCAACCAGCTGGAATCCCCGGAGACCATCAGGCTGGTCGAAGCCTGGCGCACTCTGCTGCACCACCACGAACCAACGGAGAGCGGGGCCTGCAAGGCCTGCGGCCCACGCTGGCGCAAACACATGTGCTCGGTCTGGCGCATAGCGGCGACCTACTTCGCCCGCCCAGACGTGTAATGCCCAGACCTGTGACGGCCGGACCTGTGACGCCCAGAGTCGTAGCGGTACCTGTAACGCCCAGGGCCACAACCCCGAAAGCCGTGACACGCCCCCAGGGAGCGGTCCCGTCCGGCATGAGCGCCACTACAGCGACGCTAGAGGCTCCTGGGCCGCATGAGCCTCCTGAGCCGCCTCGAACACCCTGACCCACACCACGAGGTGGGCCAGGCGCAGAACGACCGTCAGGAAGCTGCTGAGCCGTAGTTCTGGAAGTTCCGAACCAGCGATCTGGATCAGACCGTCACGCCACGAGCGTTCAGCCAGGTCAGCGGGTTGATCTTCTGGCCGTCGGGGTTCCACACCTCGAAGTGGAGGTGGGGCCCGGTGGAGAAGCCGCGGTTGCCCATGCGGGCGATCTGCTGGCCCGCCTTGACCTGCTGGCCTTCGCGGACACCGATCGTGTCCATGTGGCCGTAGACGGTGATGGTGCCGTCGGCGTGCTGCACGCGGACCCAGAGGCCGAAGCCGGACGCGGGACCCGCTTCGATGATCACGCCGTCCGCGGCGGAGACGATCGGGGTGCCGATGGGGCCGGCGATGTCGATGCCGAGGTGCATCGTGCCCCAGCGGCCGCCGTAGCCGGAGGTGAACTCGCCGGCGGCGGGGCGGAAGAACTTCGGGCGCTTCTTCTCGGCCTCGACGGCCTCGCGCTCGGTGGTGAGCTGCTGGCTGCGCAGGAGCTTGGCGGCCTCTGCGGAACCCTCTGCCGTGGTCTTGGAGACCGCGAGGATCTGCGGCGCGGAGGCGGTGTCGCCGCCCATGCCGTCGAAGGCGGCGGCGCCGTCGGCGTGGTTGGCGAGCTGGACGTCCTTGCTGTCGCCCGCTGCGGCCTGGCCGATCTGGCCTGCGCCTGCCGCTGCGAACGCGCCTACTGCGACGGCGGCGACGACGATGCGTCCGCGAAGCGCCGACGGTGGCGGGGGGAGCCGGTGAGAGCTGACCGTGCGCGTGGTGGCGCGGTCGACTGCCTCTTCAAGCGCAGCACTGCGTTCATGGCCGCCGGGGGAGCGGTGGTGACTCAAAGCTTGCCCTTCCGCCTTCGGGGAGCCTGATCGGGTGGACGCCGGGCGGGGGATTCCCGGTGAGTCAGGATTCGGGGTTCTGACTCGGTGTCCTTCTGTGATCAGACCGTGACAACGGACCGGGGGACGATAACGGCGGGAAGCCTCGGAGGGCAAACCCCAGTTCGTTATGTCCCCCCAATGGGCGGCAACCTGCAGGTTTTATCTGTCAACTGTGACCATCGGTGATCTGAGACGGCCGACACGCCTCACCGCCAGGGGCGATGGGGTGAGTTGACAAGTCATCCGATCGGGTGATGGCCGTCACAACTACGTGAAGGGTCCTCGTGTCAACCGGCAAAGAAAGGTGACCTGAATCACGTATCTGATGCTCTTCAACGAGCAACGACGAGTGCTCCAGCCGGGCGTTGCGCTGAGGCACGATGACCTGGTCCATCTCGGACCAGACCACGACGAAGCGCGTGCGGCACGGTCGGCAGGGCTCCGCGAGTTCCGTGAGCAGCTCGGAGCCGGGCCGCAACTGCCGGGTCAGCGGTGTGGGCAGTAAATAGGCGGCGAGGGTGCCGTTGTGCGGCGTACCCAGAGTGACGAGTGAGCGCACGCGTGCGTCGCCGTGCAGTCGTTGCACGTAATACCTGGCGATGAGCCCGCCCAGCGAATGGCCGACCACATGCACCTGATCGGAACCGGTCTGCTCGCAGATGCGCTCGATGTGCGCGCCGAGCAGGGCGGCGGAACGGCGGACGTCCCCGGTCAACGCCGTCAGCACGCTGTAGTTGATGGCGTGCACCACCCCGAAGCCCCGCCTTCGCAGCGCCCCCGACAGCACTGCAAAGGCGGAGCGGTTGTCCCCGATGCCATGCACCAACACGATCGGGGTGCCCGCGGCGTCCATCGCCGAAACCACCAGCCCGCGCTGGCGGGGTGGGAGGACGTCGGTGCGGTAGTGCCGGTACTGGCCGTCCGGCCGCAGCTGTTCGGTGATCGCGCCCCACGGGTAGAGCACCGCGTGGGCCGTCAGCCAGGCCGCTTCCATCGCGACCCCGCGCACGCCGCCGGGGGTGGCCATCGCCCGCAGCGCGACCTTCACTTCCTCCGCGACGTCCCGGGCGGTGTGGACGCCCCAGCCGGCGCGGTCGAGAGCCGCGTCAGTCAGACGCGTGATCCACGACCGGCCGCTCTCGCTCATGTGAGCGACGGTAAGTGATGAAGTCACGGGCTAGGAGTACCCGGCGGCTGTTTTCCACATGCGAACGAATTTCGTCTTAATAGGGCACACGCGACCACACACGAGTGTTGCTAGGTTCGCCCGCGATGACTCGCACCGAGCTCGAGAACCAGACCCCCGCGGCCGCCAGGCTGCGCACGTCGTGGGCCCTCGCCGCGGCAGGCTCCCTCCTCCTGACCCTCGGCCCGCTGCTCGGCGTGGTCGACGGCGCCGAACCCGCCTTCACGTCGTGGCCCCTGCTCGCACTGCTGGCGCTGTTGCCGCCGGTCGTCGCGGGTGTGCTGCTGATGCGCGGCCGTCCGTTCGTGGCGGCGGGGCTGATCGCGGCCGTCGGCGTCTTCGCGGTCGGCCGGTTGCTGAGCGACCTGCTGGTCGCCTTCCAGCCGATGGACGTGGCGCGCCCCGAGCTGTTCCGGCCGACCACCCTGCTCGCGGTCACGCCCTCGGCAGGCGTGTGGCTGCTGGTCGCGGGCCACCTGCTGGTGATCGCCGCTGGAGCGCTCGCGGCCGGACGCGCCGGCATGCCCGCGGACGAGTCGGAGCCCCCGACCCTGGTGGGCCTCCCGGTGCTGATCGCCGCGGTGGCCGGGATCGGGTTGCTGGGCAAGCCGTTCGTCTCGGCCGACCCGTTCCAGCTCGACCGGGGTCCGTGGGACCTGCCGGTGCTCGGCCTGACCGGCGGTCTGCTCATCGCGCTCGCCGTCCCCCTCGCCACCGCGCTCTCGGCCACCTCGCCCGACCCGGACACCCGCCAGGGCGGCACGATCGGCGTGACGCTGGCCCTCCTCGCCGTCGTGGTGCCGTGGCTCGCGGCCGGCACCTTCGCGCCGGGCCTGGGCGTCAGCTCGGGTCCGGTGACCGCGCTGATCGCCGCGATCCTGCTGCTCGGCACCCCTCTGCAGGGCCGCGCCCTGCGGGTCCTGCGGGGCGAGCGCGACGAGACGCGCGATCCGGCCCTGCCGACGCTGCGGCGCATGCACGTCATCTCGGGTGCCCTCGCCGTCGCCGCCGCCGTGGCGATGCTCGTCGGCGCGCTGCTCCCGCAGCTCACCCTCACCACGGGCGGCGCGGCACCCGACCTGGCGGCCGTGAACCTGCTGTGGGTGGCCGGCCTCGCGTTCGGCGTGCTCGGGCTCCTCATGTTCGTGCCGTCCGCCGCGGCCGTGGTGCGTCCGGCGCTGGTCGGCGGTTTCTTCGCCATGCAGCTCGCCGCGGCGGGCACCACCGAGTCGGTGCTGGCGGCGAGTCAGGCGGGCGTCGCGCAGCCGGGAGCGGGCTTCTGGCTGATGGTCGTCGAGCTGCCGCTCGGCCTGCTGGCCCTGGCCTGCGCGGGTCTCGCGGCCGCGGTCGAGCGGGAGAACGCGGGGGAGTCCAGGCGGGAGCAGACGCCGGTGGCCGAGCTGGGCGCGGTGCTGCTCGCCGGGCTCTTCGCGGTGGGAGCCTTCGCCCTGCCGACCACGCGCGGCGACAGGTACACGTCGCCGAGCCTGGTCCCCGACACCGACCCGGCGGTCTCCTGGACGCTGCTGATCTCCCTCATCGTGCTGATCATCAACCTCGTGCTGGTGTTCAGGTCGAGGCCCGCTCGCGGTGCCGCCACGCTCGCCGGCGCGGCGCTGCTGCTCGGCGTCCGCGCACTGGAGCTGCCGCTGACCGGCGACCGCGTCGAAGGTGCGGTGGCCGCCCCCGGCACCTGGCTAGCGCTGGCGTCCATCGCGGCTCTGCTGGTCGCGGCCGGCTTGATGGGAGCTCGTTCGACCCGCTGAAACGTGTCCTGGAACGCGCGTTCTCGTACAACGTGCGCGTGCGCGTGATCGACCTCACCGCAGTTGAGACCGACCTCACCGGTGGTGGCGTGCGAGCAGTACCTGCAGCTCGATAGTGTCTGGGCCCAGCCGCGTCAAGTGGGTTCGCTTGGCCCCTTGAGGACCACCCAGGCGCGGTGTTCCGACACCGACGTCGCAGGAGACCCGAGTGGACCTGTACGAGTACCAGGCGAAGGACCTCTTCGCCGCCCACGGCGTCCCGGTACTGCCGGGCGATGTGGCTACCAACCCCGAAGACGCCAAGGCCATCGCCGCGAAGTTCGGCCAGGCCGTCGTCGTCAAGGCCCAGGTCAAGACCGGCGGCCGCGGCAAGGCCGGTGGTGTGAAGCTCGCTTCCACCGCCGAGGAGACCGAGGAGAAGGCCAAGGCCATCCTCGGCCTCGACATCAAGGGGCACATCGTTCACCGCGTTCTGGTGACGCCCGCCTCCGACATCGCGGAGGAGTACTACTTCTCCTTCCTGCTCGACCGCGCCAACCGCACCTTCCTCGCCATGGCGAGCGTCGAGGGCGGTATGGACATCGAGGAGGTCGCCGCGACCAAGCCCGAGGCCCTCGCGAAGATCGCCATCGACGCCATCCAGGGCGTCGACGAGGCCAAGGCCCGGGAGATCGCGGACGCCGCGAACTTCCCGGCCGAGGTCAAGGACCAGGTCGTCGACGTCATCGTCAAGCTGTGGGAGACCTTCGTCGCGGAGGACGCCACGCTCGTCGAGGTCAACCCGCTGGTCCGCGACCCGCAGGACAAGATCGTCGCGCTCGACGGCAAGGTCACGCTCGACGAGAACGCCGACTTCCGCCACCCGGCGCACGCCGAGCTGGTCGACAAGGCGGCGGAGAACCCTCTCGAGGCGAAGGCCAAGGAGAAGGGCCTCAACTACGTCAAGCTCGACGGCGAGGTGGGCATCATCGGCAACGGTGCCGGTCTCGTGATGTCGACGCTGGACGTCGTCGCGTACGCCGGTGAGCAGTACGGCGTGAAGCCCGCGAACTTCCTCGACATCGGTGGCGGCGCGTCCGCCGAGGTCATGGCCAACGGCCTGGACGTCATCCTCGGCGACGAGGCCGTCCGCTCGGTCTTCGTGAACGTCTTCGGCGGCATCACCGCCTGCGACGCCGTCGCCAACGGCATCGTGAAGGCGCTGGAGATCCTCGGCGACTCGGCCACCAAGCCGCTCGTCGTCCGCCTCGACGGCAACAACGTGGAGGAGGGCCGTGCGATTCTCGCCGAGGCCAACCACCCGCTGGTGACCGTTGTCGACACGATGGACAACGCGGCCGCCAAGGCCGCCGAGCTCGCGGCTGCGGGGGTCTGAGTCAGATGGCTATCTTCCTCAACGAGAACAGCAAGGTCATCGTCCAGGGCATGACCGGTGCCGAGGGCACCAAGCACACCAAGCGCATGCTCGCGTCCGGCACGAACATCGTCGGTGGCGTGAACCCGCGCAAGGCGGGCGAGAAGGTCGACTTCGACGGCACCGTCCTCCCGGTCTTCGGCACCGTCAAGGAGGCCATGGAGGCCACCGGCGCGAACGTGACCGTGATCTTCGTCCCGCCGGCCTTCTCGAAGGCCGCCGTGGTCGAGGCGATCGACGCCGAGATCGAGCTGGCCGTCGTCATCACCGAGGGCATCCCGGTGCACGACACCGCCTACTTCTGGGCGCACGCCGTCGCGACGGGCCACAAGACCCGCATCATCGGCCCGAACTGCCCCGGCATCATCAGCCCCGGCAAGTCGAACGCCGGCATCATCCCCGCGAACATCGCGGGCAGCGGCAAGATCGGCCTCGTGTCGAAGTCGGGCACGCTGACCTACCAGATGATGCACGAGCTGCGGGACTTCGGTTTCTCCACCGCGATCGGCATCGGTGGCGACCCGATCATCGGCACCACGCACATCGACGCCCTGGAGGCCTTCGAGGCCGACGAGGAGACCGTCGCGATCGTGATGATCGGTGAGATCGGTGGCGACGCCGAGGAGCGTGCGGCCGCGTACATCAAGGAGAACGTGACCAAGCCGGTCGTCGGCTACGTCGCGGGCTTCACCGCCCCCGAGGGCAAGACCATGGGCCACGCCGGCGCCATCGTCTCGGGCTCGGCGGGCACCGCGCAGGCGAAGAAGGAGGCCCTCGAGGCCGCCGGGGTCAAGGTCGGCAAGACGCCGTCCGAGACCGCCGACCTGATGCGCGAGATCATGCAGGGTCTCTGATCTGAACCTCACGCGGGGACCTTTCGTACCGACATTGAGTACGAAAGGTCCCCGCGTGCGTTCTGGGGCAGAGTACTTTTGGAGGCTGGACGTCGCTCGGATGGCGGAACCGGCGTGCGCCGGTCACCGTCTGAGCAACGCATCAGTTAGCGTCTCGCGACGCACCCTGGTTTGAGGAGGAGACCTCGACATGTCCGTGCCTTACGGCGCACCCCAACAGCAGCCGCCGGGTCCGGCACAGCACCAGGCACCGCCGCCGGCCCACGGGGCCGCCGGCGCCAACAACATCAACCTGGCCCTGATCCTCCCGCTCGCCGCGGCGGGTCTCGGCCTCGTGGCGTACCTCGTCGCGTTCGCCGACGACGTCAGCGGCAACGTGACGTACCTGCTCGCCGCGGGCCTGCTCGCCGGCCTCTCGGTGCTCCCCAGCACCCCGAAGGGCTTCGTCCCGGTCGCCGCCGTCCTGGCGGCCGTGCAGACGCTGCTGCAGCTGCAGGGCATCATCAAGTCGCCGTCGGTGCAGGGCCTCGACATCGTCCTGCTCATCGTCGCGCTGCTCGAGACGGCCGCGGTCGTGCTCGCGTTCCTGCTCGCCGAGGGCATCGTCAAGTTCGAGCCCAAGCCGGCGAACCCGTACGCGGGCCAGCAGCAGGGCCAGCCGCAGGGGCAGCCGGGCGGCTGGAACCCGCAGTCCGGCGCGTTCCCGCAGCAGGGTCAGCACCCGCAGCACGGTGCGCCCCAGCAGCAGGCGCCGCAGCAGCAGCCGTCGTTCGGCCAGCAGCAGCAGTTCGGCCAGCAGCCGCAGCAGCCCGCACAGCCGGGGCAGCCGCCGCAGCAGACCAGCTTCATGCCGCAGCCGGGCCAGTTCGGCTCGCCGGGCACGCCGCCCGGTGGCTTCGGCGGACCGCAGCAGTAGGGTCCGCACACCGTTCGACCTCAGGGGTGGTGCCGGTTCTCCGGTGCCACCCCTGTCGTATGACCCGGCGTGCCTGCCCTGATTGGCCCAGCCGGCCTGACACAGTGGAGAAGTGCCCGTGCTGCAACGCGATGTGACCCGCGAGGTCAACACCGTGCGCCCACCGGAGTTCTCGCGGTCCGAACGCACGCGCGTGCTCGTCGCCGCCGCGGTCGGATCGGTGGTCGTCGGATACGCCGCGGTCGCCGCGGTCCTCGCGCTGGTCTCCGCGACGGCCACGTACGCCGACTTCTCCACCTCGGGTGTGCTCAGCGCCGCCGCGCCCGCCTGGCTGGCGGCGCACCACGTGCCGTTGCGCTTCGACTCGGGCCAGCTCGGCGTGCTGCCGTTGCTGCCCACCGCGCTGCTGATGCTGCTGGTCGGCCGCACCGCCGCGGGCACCGCCGACCGCCTGGGCCTCTACGAACCGCTGCAGGCCCGCGGTGTGGTGCTCAGCATCGCCGGATCGCACGCGATCGTCGGCGGCGCGATCGCGCTGGTGATGGGCGAGGGTGTCGTGCGTGCCACACCGGCCGTGGCGTTCTTCGGGTGTGCGGCGGTGTCCGGTCTCGCGGCCACCATCGGTGTCGCCCGCCGCTGCGGCCTGTACGAGGTGGTGTTCGACAAGCTCGACCCGGTGGCGCTGCACGGGCTACGCGCCGGCGTCATGGCGTTGTTCGCACTGGTCAGCGTTGGTGCGTTGACGGTGGCGGCCGGTCTCGCGGCCTCGTGGCCGCGCACCGGTGAGCTCTTCGCGGGGGCCGGTCCGTCGTTCGGCGTGGGCCTCGGCGTGTTCCTGCTCTGTCTCGGCTATCTGCCGAACGCGATCATCGCGGGCTTCTCGTACGTCGTGGGCGCCGGGTTCTCGATGGGCGGGGTCGTGGTCTCGCCGCTGCGGTTCGTCGGCGGCCAGGTGCCGCCGGTGCCGCTGCTGGCGGCCATGCCGGAGAACGAGTTCGTGTGGAGCCCCGCCGTGCTGGCGGGCGGCGCGGTGATCGGTGTGCTGGTCGGCTGGACCTGCCGCAAGGTGTCCGACCGGCCGACCTCGCGGCTGCGCGCGGTGCTGGTGGCCGCGATCACGGCGGGAGTGGGCAGCCTCGTGCTCGCCGCGACGGCCGGTGGACGGCTGGCGGGCGGCGCGTTCGACCCGGTGACGGTGCCGGCGGGTCTGCTCGCGCTGCTCGTGGCGCTGTGGGTGCTGGTACCGGGTGCGCTGGTGGCCTGGCTCGCCGGCAGCCGCAGGAAGGCCGTGGCGGCGGACGGTGCCGCCGAGTTCGTCGAGCCGGACTACGACGAGGAGACCGCCGACCCGGACGTCGTCTTCGAGGACGACGAGCTCACCGACCAGTTCGAGCAGCTCGAAGTCGTGGACGCCGACGAGTTCGAGGTCGACGAAGACCTCGAGGACGACGACTACTACGACGAGGACGAGTACGAGGAAGACGAGCCCGAAGACGTCGAAGACGTTGAGGCCGAACAGGAAGACGACGCCGAACCGGAAGCGGAAGAGGACCTCGGCGAAGAAGAGGACCTCGATGCGGAGTTCGACGAAATGCTCGGCATGGAGGCCGAGGAGGACCTGGACGGCAAGCCGGGACGGTGACGTCCTAGGCTGCTCCTGAGCTGCTGCAACGACCAGGAGTAGACGCTGAGCACCGAACTTCGGCTTCCCACACCGGCGCGCGTCGTCGTACTCGTCTCCGGTTCCGGAACCCTCATGCAGGCGTTGCTGGACGCCGACCTCCCGATCGAGGTGGTCGCCGTCGGCGCCGACCGCGAGAACATCGAGGGCCTCAAGCGCGCCGAACGCGCGGGGGTGCCCCACTTCGCCGTGAAGCTGCGCGACCACGCCGACCGCACGGCCTGGGACGCGGCGCTGACCGAGGCGGTCGCGTCGTACGAGCCCGACCTGGTCGTGTCCGCCGGCTTCATGAAGATCATCGGCGAGCAGTTCCTCGCCCGCTTCGGCGGCCGGATGATCAACACCCACCCCGCGCTGCTGCCGGCCTTCCCCGGCGCGCACGGCGTGCGGGACGCACTGGCCTACGGCGTGCACGTCACCGGTTCGACGGTGCACCTGGTCGACGCGGGCGTCGACACGGGGCCGATCCTCGCGCAGGAGGCCGTGGTCGTCGAACCCGGCGACACCGAGGAGACCCTGCACGAACGCATCAAGGTCGTCGAACGCCGGCTGCTCGTCGAGACAGTCGGCCGACTCGCCCGTGAGGGCTGCACCGTGAACGGACGAAAGGTGAGCATTCCGTGAGCACTCCTGCCGAGAGGCGACCGGTCCGCCGGGCCCTGATCGGGGTCTCCGACAAGGCCGGCCTCCTGGAACTGGCCACCGGCCTGCACGCGGCCGGAGTCGAGATCGTGTCCACCGGCGGTACCGCGAAGGTGCTGGCGGACGCGGGCGTCCCCGTGACGCCGGTCGAGCAGGTCACCGGGTTCCCCGAGTGCCTCGACGGCCGGGTGAAGACGCTGCACCCGCGCGTGCACGCCGGTCTGCTGGCCGACCTGCGCAAGGACTCGCACGTCCAGCAGCTGCGCGAGATGGACATCGCGCCTTTCGACCTGCTGGTCGTGAACCTGTACCCGTTCACGCAGACCGTCGCCTCGGGTGCTTCCCAGGACGAATGCGTCGAGCAGATCGACATCGGCGGCCCCGCGATGGTCCGCGCCTCGGCGAAGAACCACGCGAACGTCGCGGTCGTCGTCGACCCGGCCCGCTACGACTGGGTGCTGGAGAACGTCCGCGAGGGCGGCTTCACCCTGGCCGACCGTCAGCGCCTGGCCGCCGACGCGTTCCGCCACACCGCGTCCTACGACGTCGCCGTGGCTTCGTGGATGGGCAACGCCCTGGCTCCGGACGACGAGGGCAGCGGCTTCCCCGGCTGGGTCGGCGCGACCTGGAACCGGTCGAACGTGCTGCGCTACGGCGAGAACCCGCACCAGAGGGCCGCGATCTACACGCAGGGCGACGGCCGCACCGGCCTGGCGTCGGCGAAGCAGTTGCACGGCAAGGAGATGTCGTACAACAACTACCTCGACGGTGACGCCGCCTGGCGTGCCGCGTGGGACCACGAACTGCCGTGCGTCGCGATCATCAAGCACGCGAACCCGTGCGGCATCGCGGTGTCCGAGCTGAGCATCGCGGACGCGCACCGCAAGGCGCACGAGTGCGACCCGCTCAGCGCGTTCGGCGGCGTCATCGCGTCGAACCGCGAGGTCACCGTGGAAATGGCCGAGTTCGTGTCGGAGATCTTCACCGAGGTCGTCATCGCTCCGTCCTATGAGGACGGTGCGGTCGAGGTGTTGCAGCGCAAGAAGAACGTGCGCATCCTCGTGGCCGAGGCTCCTGCACGCGGTGGTGCCGAGATGCGTCCGGTGTCCGGCGGCCTGCTGCTGCAGCAGCGCGACGCCGTCGACGCCGACGGCGACTCGCCCGAGAACTGGACGCTCGCGTGCGGCAAGCCCGCGGACGAGAAGACGCTGGCGGACCTCGAGTTCGCGTGGCGCGCGATCCGCGCGGTGAAGTCGAACGCGATCCTGCTGGCGAACGACGGTGCCACCGTCGGTGTCGGCATGGGCCAGGTCAACCGGGTCGACTCGTCGCACCTCGCGGTGAAGCGCGCCGGTGAGCGGGCCAAGGGTGCTGTCGGTGCCTCCGACGCGTTCTTCCCGTTCCCGGACGGTCTCGAGGTGCTGCTGGACGCCGGCGTGCGCGCGGTCGTGCAGCCCGGTGGTTCGGTGCGCGACCCCGAGGTCATCGCCAGGGCCGAGCAGGCCGGCATCACGCTCTACCTGACGGGCACGCGTCACTTCGCCCACTGAGTGCTCGCAAGAGGGCCGCTTTCCGTTGGAGGGCGGCCCTTTGCGTTGCTACAGCTTCGCGACCATCTCTTCGGCGATGCCCTTGGCGGCGGCTTCGAGCTCCGCGGGGTCGGGTTTGCTGTTGGTGAACAGGCCCGCGTCCCAGCCGGAGATGTCGACCTCGACGACTGTGTCGCCCTTGCGCACGACGACCGAGAGTTCGGTGAACGCCGAGCTCGTCTCCGCGAGCACCGCCGTGGCTTCGTCACCGAGCCCTTCGAGCGGTTTCTGCTGCGGGGTGCTCTGGGTGTTGGCCATGTTCTGCCCGACGATCCGGCCGAACTCGGCTTCGGCGTCCTGCTGCCCCTGAGCGATGAAGATCGTGGTGCTGCGCTGACCCGAGCCGTCGACGCCCTTGGTCTGGTTCCACCCGCAGGTCGTGTGCGTGCCGCTCGACAGCTTCGTCTCACGCGAGCCGAGCCCGTTCGGGTTCGTCGTGCGCGCCTTGGCGAGCGCCGCCTCGGAGACGGTGCCGCACGCCGCGGGCAGCTTGTCCGCGCGCTTGCTGGTGCCGCTGTCCGAGTTGATGTCGAGGTAGATCACGAGGGCGGTGATGATGCCGCCGAGCACGAGCACGCCGAAGAGGATGCCGACGATCAGCGGTGCCTTGCTCTTCTCGGGTGGCTGCGGAGGGCCCCAGCCCGATGGCGGTTGCTGCCGGCCCTGCTGTGGAGGTGGCTGCTGGTACCAGCCGTGCGGAGGTGGTTGGTTCACAGCTTCCCCAGCACTTCGTCGAGGACGGCGCGGCTCATCGACTGGAGCTCGGTCATGTCCGGTTTCGCTTCCTTGGTGAACAGGCTGGGATCCGCGCCCACGTACCTGACCGCGATCACGTGCTCGCCCTTGCGGACGACGTGGCCGGACACCGCGCGCGGGTCCGACCGCTTGGCGGTCAGCACGGACTTCGCCGCGTCGCCCACGCCGTCGAGCGTGGTGACCTCGGACGCCTGGCCCTGCGTCTGGGTCTGGAGGTAGCTGTCGAAGAGGAGTTCGGGGTTGTGCGGCTTGCCGATGTTGACGACCAGCGTCCGCATACCTGCCCCGTCACGGCCGAGGGTCTGGTCCCACACGCACGAGGTCTCGATCTTCGTGGAGACGGAGTACCTGGCGTCGCCGTTGGTGGTGCGGGCCTTGGCGAGGGTTGTCGGGGAGACGATCTCGCACAGTTCGGGCAAGGTGTCGTTGCGCTGGGCCACACCACCGTCGCGATGGGCCATCCGGTACAGGCCGCCGGTCGTCACGCCGCCGGCCGCGAGGACGACGGCCGCCATGATCACCAAGAGCCGCGTCCGGTTCGTTCTCCGCGCTGGTTCCAGTGCACTCACCTGCGGTTTCCCCCTTGGCCTCCTGGTGATCGGACCACCGTAGATGACCTTCCGGACCCGTGTGGCCGTGTACACCAAAAGGGTGACGCCCCGGCGTTGACAGATGGGTGTGTCCACGCGCTACGATCATCTCGTTCGTTCGAACAAGAGTTCGAATAGCAAGTCGCCGAACTTCCCACGGCGGCCGTGCACAGGGGTGCGCACGGTCCGTGACGGGAGGTGGGTGGAGTGTCCAGGTCGGCAACGGCGTCGTTGGCCGCGCTCGGGGTGAACCCGGCCAGCGAGCTGACCAGCACCACCACCGACCACACCACGGGGCGGGTTCTGCCGGTTCGCGGGGAACTGGCGGGCCTGCTCCCGTGGGGCGGCTTGCGGCGGGGCAGCACGGTGTCGGTGGGCGGATCGACATCGTTGCTGCTCGCCCTCCTGGCGGGCGCGACCGCCGACGGCTGCTGGGCCGCCGTGGTCGGCCTGCCCCAGATCGGGGTGCTGGCCGCGGCCGAACTGGGCGTGGCGGTACAGCGCCTGGCGCTGATCCCACGTCCGGGTTCCGACCCGGGCCCGGTCATCGCGGCCCTGCTCGACGGCATGGACCTGGTGGCCGTCGCCTGCCCACTACCTCCCTCACTGGCCCGGCGCCTGACGGCCCGTGCCCGCCAGCGCCGCGCCGTGCTCATCGCCTGCGGCACCTGGCCCTCGGCCGACGTGGCGCTGACCGCGGAGTCCGTGAGCTGGAACGCCTTGGACGACGGCGCGGAAACGTTGCGGCGCCAGCAGATCACCGTGCGCAGCGGCGGTCGCGGCTCGGCCGGGCAGGCCAAGCACGCGCTGCTGACGTTCGGTGCGGAAGAGATCGAGCTCCCGCTGGTGGCCGGTGGACCGGCCCGCTCCGACGAGCCGGCTGATGCCGGTCCGGGCCGGGCCGACGAACTGGCCGCCAAGCGGGCGGACAGTGCCGCCATCAGGCGGATGGAGGCGGTCGAGCGCCTGGTCAGGCTGGCGCAAAAGGGTCCGTCGGCATGAAGGACACGCGTCTGCTCGCGGTCTGGTGCCCCGACTGGCCCGTCATCGCCGCCTGCACCGCCACCGGCACCGCCCCGCACGTGCCGGTGGCGGTGGTCGACGGCAACGAGATCGTGTCCACCTCGGCCGTGGCGCGCAAAGAGGGGATCCGGCGCGCCATGCGCAGGCGCGCTGCCGAGGCGATGTGCCCTGAACTGATCACCTTCGAGCACGATCCGCAGCGCGACGCCCGGTTCTTCGAGCCGGTGGCGGAGGCCGTCGAGGAGCTCGCGCCCGGCATCGAGGTCGTGCAACCCGGACTGGTCGCGGTGCCGGCGCAGGGGCCGGTCGGCTACTTCGGGAGCGCGGAGCAGGCGGCCGAGCGGATCGTCGACCACGTCGCGAGCCGCACCGGGACGGAGGCCCAGGTCGGCATGGCCGACAGCCTGTTCGGGGCCACGAAAGCCGCGCACCGCAACGTGATCGTGCCACCGGAGCGGACCGCGGAGTTCCTCGCGCCGTTGGGAGTGCACGAACTCGACGCACCGGAACTGGTCGACCTGCTCAGGAGGCTCGGGCTGAAGACGCTCGGCGCGTTCGCGGAGGTGCCGGAGAACGCGGTGGCGTCCCGGTTCGGCGGACCGGCGACGAGGCAGCACCGGCTGGCCCGCGGGCTGCCCGAACGTCCGCTCGACAAGCGCAGGCCCGCGCCGGAACTGGCGGTCACCGAGACCTTCGACGAACCGGTCGAGCGGATCGACGCGGCCGCGTTCGCCGCGAAGATCCTCTCGGAGCGGCTGCACGAGAACCTCGCGGCCCGCGGTCTCGCGTGCACGCGGCTCGGCATCCACGCCCGCACCGAGAACGACGAGGAGCTGGGCCGGGTGTGGCGGGCCGCGGAACCGCTGACGCCGAGGGGGATCGCGGATCGGGTGCGCTGGCAGCTCGACGGCTGGCTCACCCGCGAACGCCTCACCTCCGGCATCCGCACGCTCACCCTCGAACCGGTCGAGGTCGTCAACGGCACCGCGCTCCAGCTCGGGTTGTGGGGCCACGACGACGAACGCGCGGTGCGGGCGTTGCTGCACGTCCAGGGGCTGCTCGGTCCAGACGGCGTGCTCACCGGCGTCATCGACGGCGGCAGGGGACCGAAGGAGCAGGTCAGGCTCGTGCCGTGGGGCGACGAACGAACCCCGGTCGCGCACCCGGACCACCCGTGGCCCGGCCGGCTGACCAGGGCGCCCGCGACGCTCGCCGACGACCCCGCGGAGCTGAAGGACTCCGAAGGCGCGGAGGTCGGGGTGACCGGCAGGCACGAGCTCACCGCGAGGCCGAAGACCCTGACCGTCAGAGGAAGAACGCGCGAGATCACCGCGTGGGCCGGGCCGTGGCCGGTCGACGAGCGGTGGTGGGCGCCGGACCCGCACCGGGCCGCGCGCATCCAGGTGCAGACGAACGACCAGGCGTTCCTGCTGATCCGCAGGGACCAGAGGTGGTTTCTGGAAGGGGTGTACGACTGATGCACGACGAGTACTGGGATCTGCTGGAGGCCCTGATCCCGTTGCCGCGCAGGGAAGCCGATGGGCTGGAATAACCCACCGGTCCGCTGGCGGGAGCTGGAACGGGCGCTGTCCGGCAAGCCCTACGAGCAGAAGCCCGACGGCGGCGACGGTCCGGGGTGGGGAAGACACCGCGACCGCTACGCCGCCCCGCCGGGTTTCGCGCTGCACGCGGACGAAATGGCGGTCACCCGCAAGCGCGTCCCGTACGCGGAGCTGCACTGCCACTCCAACTTCAGCTGGCTCGACGGCGCGAGCCACCCCGAGGAACTGGTCGAGGAGGCGCAGCGGCTCAAGCTCGACGCCATCGCGATCACCGACCACGACGGCATGTACGGCGTCGTGCGGTTCGCCGAGGCGGCCAAGGAACTCGGCATGCACACGGTGTTCGGTGCCGAGCTGAGCATCGGCCTGAGCAGGCCCGCCAACGGCGAACCGGATCCCGAGGGCGACCACCTGCTTCTCCTTGCACGCCAACAGGACGGCTATCACGCGCTGTGCCGCACGCTCACCACCGGACACCTCGACGACAACGCCGAGAAGGGCAAACCCGTCTACGACATCGACCAGATCGTCGCCGACACCAAGGGTGACGTCGTGGTGCTCACGGGCTGCCGCAAGGGAACCGTGCGCCGAGCGCTCACCAGGGAGGGCCCGGAGGCGGCGTACGCGGAGATCGTCAGGCTCACCGACCTGTTCGGCAAGGGACGCGTCTACGTCGAGCTCACCGACCACGGCCTGCCCGAGGACAGCCGCCGCAACGACATCCTCAACGCGATGGCGCAGCAGCTCCAACTTCCAGTCGTGGCAACGAATGCGGTGCACTACGCGACCCCGGGCCGTGGCAGGCTCGCCGCCGCGATGGCCGCCGTGCGCGCACGAAGCAGCCTCGACGACATGGCAGGCTGGCTGCCGCCGTCACCCGCCGCGTTCCTGCGCAGCGGCGAGGAGATGTTCCACCGGTTCCGCCGTTTCCCCGGCGCCGTGCACAACGCCGCGTTGCTCGGCATGCAGCTGGCGTTCGACCTGCGGCTGGTCGCGCCGAAGCTGCCGCCGTTCGACGTGCCGCACGGTCACACCGAGATCACCTGGCTGCGCCGGCTCACCTACGAGGGCGCGCGCCGGCGGTACCCCGACGGCGACGAGAAGGCGTTCCGGCAGATCGAGCACGAGCTGAAGGTCATCGAGCAGCTCGGCTTCCCCGGCTACTTCCTCGTCGTGCACGACATCGTGAACTTCTGCAAGCGCAACGACATCCTCTGCCAGGGCCGGGGGAGTGCGGCGAACTCCGCGGTGTGCTTCGCGCTCGGCATCACCAACGTCGACGCGGTCCGCTTCGACCTGCTCTTCGAACGGTTCCTCGCCCCCGCCCGCGACGGTCCTCCCGACATCGACGTCGACATCGAGTCCGACCGGCGCGAGGAGGTCATCCAGCACGTCTACGCGAAGTACGGCCGCAGGCACGCGGCGCAGGTGGCGAACGTCATCACCTACCGCGCCCGTTCCGCGGTGCGCGACATGGCCCGCGCGCTCGGCCACTCGCCGGGCCAGCAGGACGCGTGGAGCAAGCAGATAGACAGGTGGGGGCCGCTCGGCACCACCACCGACGACTGCGACATCCCGCGGGACGTGCTGGAACTGTCCGCGCAGCTGGAGAACTTCCCGCGCCACCTCGGCATCCACTCCGGCGGCATGGTGATCTGCGACCGCGCCGTCAGCGAGGTGTGCCCGGTGGAGAAGGCGCGCATGGACAAGCGCACGGTCCTGCAGTGGGACAAGGACGACTGCGCGTCCATCGGCCTGGTGAAGTTCGACCTGCTCGGCCTCGGCATGCTCTCCGCGCTGCACTACGCCATCGACCTCGTCCGCGACCACGAGGGCGTCGACGTTGACATCGGCCGGCTCGACCTCAACGACCAGCGCGTCTACGAGATGTTGCAGAAGGCCGACTCGGTCGGTGTCTTCCAGGTGGAGAGCCGCGCGCAGATGGCGACGTTGCCGCGCCTGAAGCCGCGCGAGTTCTACGACCTGGTCGTCGAGGTCGCGCTGATCAGGCCGGGCCCGATCCAGGGCGGTTCGGTGCACCCGTACATCCGCCGTCGCAACAAGCAGGAGGAGTGGGACTACGACCACCCGTTGCTGGAGAACGCGCTCAAGAAGACCTACGGCGTGCCGTTGTTCCAGGAACAGCTCATGCAGATCGCCGTCGACGTGGCCGGCTTCACCGCCGCCGAAGCCGATGAACTGCGCCGAGCGATGGGCGCCAAGCGTTCGACTGCCCGCATGGAACGCCTGCGCGACCGCTTTTACGAGGGCTGCGCCGCCCAGGGCATCACCGAGGAGCTGGCCGGCCGCATCTACGCGAAACTGCTGGCGTTCGCCAACTTCGGCTTCCCCGAGTCGCACGCCCTGTCGTTCGCGCACCTGGTGTTCGTGAGCGCGTGGTTCAAGCTCTACTACCCGGCGGCGTTCTGCGCGGCCCTGCTCAGGGCCCAGCCGATGGGCTTCTACTCACCGCAGTCGCTGGTGATCGACGCCCGCCGCCACGGCGTGACGGTGCACGGTCCGTGCGTGAACCGGTCGCTTCCCTGGGCGGGCCTGGAGCCGTTCGAGGGCAAGAACGCCGTGCGCATCGGCTTGTCCGCCGTCCGCGGCATCGGTGACGCGGACGCCGAACGGATCGTTGCGGCACAACCGTTTCGCGACATGGAGGACTTCGGCACCCGAGTGCAGCTCACGGCCGCCCAGGTAGAAGCCCTCGCCACCGCGGGCGCCTTCTCCTGCTTCGGCCTGGAACGCCGGGAGGCGCTCTGGGCGGCCGGCGCGGTGGCCGCGATCCGGTCCGATCGCCTGCCGGGCACCGTGGTCGGCGTCGACGCACCGGCGTTGCCGGGCATGGACGACGTCGAACTGGCGGTGGCGGACGTCTGGGCCACGGGCCTGTCCCCGGACAGCTTCCCCACGCAGTTCGTGCGGTCCACTTTGGACTCGATGGGCGCGTTGCCGGTGGACGCGCTCACCTCGGTCGAACCCGGCACGCGGGTGCTGATCGGCGGCGCGGTGACACACCGGCAACGGCCGGCGACGGCGGGCGGCGTCACGTTCCTCAACATCGAGGACGAGACGGGGATGGTGAACGTCGTGTGCTCGCCGGGGTTGTGGGCCCGGTACCGGCGGGTGGCGCGCAGCAGTGGCGCGATGCTCGTGCGAGGTGTGGTGGAGTCGGCCGACGGTGTGGTCAGCCTGCTGGCGGACCGGTTGCAGCACCTGGACCTGCGGATCCCGTCGAAGTCACGGGACTTCCGCTGAGTTCCCCTGCCAGGATTCGAACCTGGTCCTCCCGCGTAACAGTCGGGCGTGCCGCCGCCAGCACTTCAGAGGACACGAACTGGGTGGAGCGGAGGATGCAGGATTCGAACCTGCGCAGCGCTCGCGCGCTGACCACTGTTTTCGAGACAGCTGCCTTACCGGGCTCGGCCAATCCTCCTTTCAGGACGCGGAGGGCGCGCGGTTCGAACGCGCGCCAGACGCAATGCTGGACCACGGATCAGCAATCCGGTGCCTTACCACTCGGCCAGCCCTCCTTCGTCCTGCGTGGCTCCCCAGGGAGTCGAACCCTGACCACCGGAACTTCACCCCGGTGCTCTGCCAGTTGAGCTGAAGAGCCTTGCGCGTCCCGGAGGACGCCTTTTCCGTCGGATGCCCGCGAGTCGAACGCGGTGTGTCCTCATCCCAAATGAGGTGGGTTGCCGTCTCCCTCGCACCCGTGAGCACCCCTGCCAGGAGTCGAACCTGAATCTCGGCGTTCGTAGCGCCGCACTCTCTCCATTGAGCTACAAGGGCAAGAATTAAATGCACGACAAACAAAGAGAGCCGCCCTTATCGGTTTCCCGATGGGCGGCTCCCTGAGTGGCCTTGGTGCTCATGCCACTACAAGGAGCTCACCTGCGAAAACGGTCGCGAGGAGCTGGGGCGTCGTGAGGAGCGCACGCACGCGACGGAGCTGCTGAAGCTCTCGCCTCGCATCTGCTGGCTACTCATGACGATCCCCTTCGGCTTGGTGTGTGGCACAAGTATTACGGCGCGCACTGCTCGCCGTCAATCATTTTCTTAAACGCGGTCGTAAGTCATGAACGAAACTCCGCTCTCGAACAGTCGCGCATCGGTGCGCTGGAACTTCCTGATGTCGGCTTTCCCGTCGAACAACGGGATGCCGCGCCCGAACACCACGGGGTGGATCTTGAGCAACAGCTGGTCGATCTCGGGCAGCAGTTCGGCGGCCAGCTTGCCGCCACCGCACAGCCAGATGTCGAGGCCGTCCTCCGCCTTCAGCGACCGCACGCGGCCGACGACGTCGGAGCTGATCACCTCGACGTCGGACGGCGTGTCGGTCACCTGCGTGGACACGACGAACTGGCGCAGGTGTGCGTAGGGCGAGGCCAGGCCGCCGGGGACCTGGTAGGTGTGGCGGCCCATCAGCACGGTGTCGAAGTGCTGGTTCGTCGCGTCCGCCAGGCCGACCAGGTCGCGCATCTGGGTGGGCACGGTCTCCGGGTAGTGCGCGTTGATGCCGGCCATGTGGTCGCCCTCGAAGAGGAACCCGTCGAAGGTTCCGTCCTCGGCCGCGATGAACCCGTCGAGCGTGACGGCGACGTAGTAAACGAGCTTTCGCATGAACAAGGCCCCCTGAGCTTGTCGTTGAACCACGACAACTGTAGTACTATGCCTGTAGTGGTTGTCAAGGAGGCGGCGTGGTCCGGAACGAGGCAAGGCGCACGGCACTGCTGGACGCGGCGATCGACGTCCTGGCGCAGGAGGGCGCGCGGGGGCTGACCTACCGCGCGATCGACGCGAAGGCGGAGGTGCCGCCGGGCACGGCGTCGAACTACTTCGCGAACCGCGACGAGCTGATGTCGTCGGTGATGACGCGGGTGCACGACAGGCTCATGCCGTCCGACGAGTCGGTCGCGGAGTCGCTCTCGTTGCCGCGCGACAGGTCGCTGACGGTGAAGTTCATGCACGACATCATCAAGCGGGCGGACGCGGACAAGGCGTGCTATCTCGCGATGATGGAGCTGCGGCTGGAGGCCACCAGAAGGCCGGAGATCCGCGAGGCGCTCACGAAGACGATCGCCGGCAACCTCGAGGCCAACGTCGCGTTCAACGAGGACTCGAAGCTGCCGGGCGACCGGATGACCGTCGTCTCGCTGTACTTCGCGATGACGGGGTTGATCTACGAACGGCTGACGCTGCCGGACGTGGTGGCCACCATGGACCTCGACGAGCTGGTCGAGGTCATGGTGAACCGCGCTATCGGCTGAGCGGGCCGCCGGTGATCGTCAGTGCGACGGCGATCACCACGATGCCCAGCGTCGAGTACAGGAACGCGTCCATGCCCCGGCCGCGGATCTTGATCAGACCCGCCTGCTCGTCGGTCACGAGGATCCGCAGCACGGCCGCGACCAGCAACGACACTCCGAGCAGCACGGCGCCCTGCCGCCAGTGGTACTGGAAGATCCGCACCAGCCCGAGCACGCCGACCCCGAGCACCAGCGCGAACGGCAGGTGCTTCGCGGGGCCCGAGCGCCAGCGCTGTTCCGGCATGAGCGCCTCGGCGTCAGACCGCTGCATGGGCGCGCTCGGCGGCTTCGACGGTGTTGGTCAGCAGCATCGCGACGGTCATCGGGCCGGCGCCGCCGGGGATCGGGGCGAGCCAGCCGGCGACCTCGCGCACCTCGGGGGCCACGTCGCCGACGAGACCGGCCTCGGTGCGGGTGATGCCGACGTCGACCACGGCCGCGCCCGGCTTGACCATGTCCGCGGTGATCAGGCCTGGGCTGCCGGCGCCCGCGATCACGATGTCCGCCCGGCGCACCTCCGCCGCGAGGTCCTTGGTGCCGGTGTGGCACAGCGTCACGGTGGCGTTCTCGGAGCGGCGGGTCAGCAGCAGGCCGATCGGGCGGCCCACGGTGACGCCGCGGCCGACGACGGTGACGTTCGCGCCGGCGATCGGCACGTCGTAGCGGCGCAGCAACTCCACGATGCCGCGCGGCGTGGCGGGCAGCGCGGCCTCCTCGCCGAGCACCAGCTTGCCGAGGTTGACCGGGTGCAGGCCGTCGCCGTCCTTGGACGGGTCGATGCGCTCCAGGATCGCGTTCGCGTTGAGGTGCTTGGGCAGCGGCAGCTGGACGATGTACGCGGTGACCTCGGGGTTCGCGTTCAGCTCGTCGATGACGGCTTCCAGCTCCTGCTGCGTGATCGACTCGGGCAGGTCGCGCCGGATCGACTTGATGCCGACCTTCTCGCACGCCTTGTGCTTGCCCTTGACGTACGAGTGCGAGCCGGGGTCGTCGCCGACCAGCACGGTGGCCAGGCCCACGGAGCCGGGCAGCGCGGCGACCCGCGCCTTCAGGTCCTCGAACAGCGCGTTCCGGGTTTCGTTGCCGTTGAGCAGCGTCGCAGTCACGTCCTCATCTTCCCATTGGGCAGGGCCGCGACGCCCACCGACACCAGCGTCAGCACCACGCCGATCACCGTCGGCAACGCCAGGTGCCCGCTCACCGCGTCGAGCAGCACGGCCCCGATGAGCTGGCCGCACACGCCGCACAGCCCGACCATCAGCACGCCGATGAACCGCACCGACGTGATCGCCCCGCCCACGCCGACGATGCCCAGCAACCCGCCGAGGTACAGCCACCAGGCAGAGGGGAACGCGCCGGGCACACCGCTCCACGTCACGGCGTTGACCAGCGCCAACGCCGCGGTGCCGACGCTGAAGTTCACCAGGATCGTCGCCATCGAGTTGGCCGCGGCCTCGCGCACCAGCCCGTTCACCGCCTGCTGCCAGCCCATCAGCAGACCGGCGACCAGCGGCAGCACCGCGAGCCACAACGCTCCGGGTGACGTGAACTGGTGCGACACCGCGACAGTGACCGCGATAACACCGACGGCCGCTCCGACGACACGTGTCGTTGTAATCGGCTTCGACTTGCCGGGACCGACCCCGAGGTTGTCCATGACCATGCTGCTCACGACCTGCCCGATCACCACCGCGACCGTGAACACCGCCACACCGATGGTCGCGACCGCCAGCCCCTGGGAGCCCACGAGCACCGCGCCGCTGATGCCACCGATGCATTCCCACCAGCGGATGCGGCGGCGGCGCAGCGCGTCCCGCAGTCTCGAAAGGCCGTCCCGCCCGGACTGTCGCGTCAGGACGACCGCGAGCAGCACGAACCACCCTCCGCCGAAGGAGATCAACGCCGCCAGCAGGCCGTTGCCGAGCTCCTGGGCGAGCGATCCGTTGACGCGCGCCTGGACCGCGATGGCCACTCCGCCCGCCGCCGCCAGCAGACCGCCGGTCACCTGCGCGGACCGCGTCACATCGCCTCCAGACAGGTCAAAGGTGTTCTTGATCAGCTTTAACCTTGCACGTCCGCCGCGTTATGGTCGGGCCTCCACCGTTCGGCGCAGTGGCGGGGGACGTGTGCGATCCGGCGAGTTGCGGGGGAAGATGTTGGCGTGTCCGAGCCGAAGCCGTTGAACCCTACCGAGCAGGACGCTCTGGTCAAGCAGATCGGCCTGACTCTGATGCGGGCCGCACCAGAGGACTGGCGCAGTGTGATCGCGCAGTACCGCGCCACCGGCCGGTACTTCGAACTGGAGGCCGAACTCCGGCTGCAGGACGGAACCAAGCGTGCGTGGCAGGTGCCCCAGGAGGTGGCCTCGCTGTTCGCGCGGCTGCGGGCCGGCATGCACCGCGAGGGCCGGGGCAGCTGGACCAACGCCAGGTACCAGCTCGATCACCCCTCCAGCTACAACCTCGACTTCGACCGCGCGGAGCCGAGCTGGCAGACCCCTCCGCCCCAGCAGGCGTACGTCGACGAGATGAGGTTCTTCCCTCGTGCCGAGGAGAACATCCCCGACTGGCTGCGCCGCAGGATGAACCCGCCGACGCCGGTGTTCCGCACGGCCCGCGTGTTCGACGGCGCCGGACCGAACGGTCGTCCGTCGGTCAACCGGCCGCCGGTGCCGGAGCCCGAGGTCGCGCCGCTGCTCGCGTACCTGTCGAACGCGCCGGTCGCCGTGGCCGGGCGCGGCTTCGACAACGACGTGCTGCACCCGGACGCGCCGCCGGTCGTGCCGTCCGGGTTCCAGACGGACGGTGTGTGGATCTGGCCCGCCGGGGTCTCCTACTACCTGCGCAAGTACGGCGTCCCGCCCGAGCCGGAGCTGGTCGAACGGGCGCGTGCGGCCGGGTTCGGCCTGCCCGAGGTCAGCGAGGAGTCGAGGCTCGGCGCCGCGGCGAACCTGGGCGCTCCCGCCGCGCCTCCCGGCACCGTCGTGCCGACGCCGGTCGAACCCGAACCGGAGCCCGAGCCCGCACCCGCGGCGGAGGCGACGCAGTTCGTCGCGGCCCCGAAGTTCGAGAGCGGGGACGAGCCGGAGGAGTACGACTTCGAGCCGATGTACCCCGAGCCGGTCGCGGCCGAGCAGCCGCAGGTCGCGCCGGAGCCCGTGACCGACCTGGGCGAGACGCTCGCGGTGGCCGTGCCGCCGCTGGCCGGTGACGGTCCTCCCTACCGGGTCGTCTTCGACTCGGACGGCGTGCCGGACACGATCGACGAGAGGACCCTGCGCGACACGTACGGCGCGGGCATGGACCTCTTCGCCCCGCACCCGAGCGAGCTCGCGGAGCAGGAGGAGCCGGAGCCCGTCCGGCAGCCGGCACCCGAGCCCGTGCGGCAGCCGGCACAGGAGATCGTCAGGCAGCCCGTGCGCGAGCCGTTCCGGGACGTCGTTCCCGAGCCGGTCGACGAGTTCGCCGCCGGGGAACCGAACGAAACGGTCGCCGCGGACGAACACGAAGACGTGGACGCCGTCGACGAACCCGAGATCCCCACCGCAGGGCCGGACGAGCCAGTGCTCCTCACGCACCAGCACGAAGCGGAGCTCACCGACCACCTCGACGCCGAGACCGAGGAACGTCCGCGCGACGTCATGCAGGACACGATGGCGTGGAGCCCGGTCCTCGACGAGCCGCTGGAGAGCGCGGCCGAGGTCACCGAGGAGCACCCGGTCGTCGCCGTGGCCGAGGACGAACCCGATCTCGCCGAAGAGGAGATCGAGTCGACGACGTCCTTCGAGGCGGCGGTCGACCCCGAGTTCGACGACCGGTTCGACTCGCGGCTCGACTCGCACTTCGAGCCGGAGCCGATCGCGGAGCACGACGTGCTGCCTCTGGCTCCCGCGCCCAAGCCGACGCGCTCCGAGGAGACCACGCAGTTCGACGCGGCACTGTTCAAGGACCCCGAGCCGGAGCCGGAGCCCGAACCGGAGCCGGAGCCGGAACCGGTCAGGCCGCCACGGCAGGTCACGCCGGAGGAGGACCGCGAGCTGGCGGGCACCCGCCGCGCGCTGGACGACCTCAACGTGCCGCACGGCGTGTTCCGGATCGGCGGCGAGCCCGCGGACCGCACCTGGACGCTGCGCCTCGACGGCGACAGCTGGGAGGTCAGCTGGTTCGACCACGGCCCCAAGAACCCGGTGCGGTTCGACAAGGTCGAGGACGCGTCGGCGTACCTGGTGGGCAGGCTGGTGCTGGGCAACTTCCGCACGATCCCCCCGCGGGCACCCCAGCCGCCCCAGCCGCCGCAGCGGCCGATGACCAACGGCTTCCGCGAGGAGCCGCGCCGTCCCGTGTCGCCGCAGCGCCCGCCGCTGCCCCCGCAGCAACCGCAGCCGCAGGCACAGCAGGCGGCCCCGACGCAGGTGCAGCAGGTCCCGCTCGCGCCGATGCCGGCACCGGCCGTCGCCCCGACGAAGGTGCAGCCGGTTCCGCCACCACCCGCACCGCAGCAGGCCCCGGCCCCCTCGCCGGTCGCCGCCGCCGTGGCGCAGGAGGAACCGTCGAAGCGGAAGTTCCCGATCTCGCCGCTCGCGGGCGAGCCGCCACTGACGTTGTTCCGCCACAAGCAGATGTTCGAACTGCCGGCGGGCACCGAGATCGACCGCTACGGCGACCAGAGCGGCAACCTGGTCTACGTGGCGGGCACGCCGTTCCCGGAACGCAGCCTCGTGCCGTCGTGGATCAACCGTCCGTACCGCGTGTACCGGTTGCGCCGCCCGCTCGAGGTGCTGACCGGCGTGGCCGTGCCGTGGTTCGAGCAGCCGGGCGGCGGCACCGCCTACCTGCTGCCGAAGTCGGTCGAGGAGATGGTCGCGGAAGGCGTGCTCGTGGAGATCACGGGATCGGCCGACAACTGACCGCGCCGATGCAGGTGCCGTCCGACGACGAGTTCGTGGACGCGTTCGGTGTCGCCCTCGAAACCGAGGGCGACCCGTGGATCAGGCTCGCCCGGATCGAGGACGTGCTGCTCTCGTTCGACGAGCACGCCGCTTCCGTGCGGGTTCGGTGGTTCGACGGCGACGAGCCGGTGGTCGACCTCTACCGCGAGGGCGCGAGCCGGTTGCGCGTGTGGTCGGGTGCCGGCGAATCCCACGTCGGCGTCGAGTTCGGCGACGGCGAGATCCATGTGCGGATCCACCCGACCGTGCGCATCAGCTCACGACACCACTAGTCCGCAGGCGGCCGCGAAGGCGATCGCCTGCTCGACGTCGATCAGGGCTCCGGCGAGCTTGGCCTGCCGGAGCCCGTTCGCGTCCAGCTTCGCCCCGCGCAGGTCCGCGCCCTCCAGCTTGGCGTCGAGCAGCCGGGCACCCATCAGGTCCGCCTGGCTCAGGTCGGTGTTGCGCAGGTCGGCCTCGCTGAGGTTCGTCTCGCGGAACCGCTGACCGCCCAGCTTCAGGCCGTGCAGCGGCGCCTTCGCGAACGACGCCAGCGTGAAGTCGACCTCGGTGAAGGTGACGGGCCGCAGCACGCAGTCGACGAAGTTCGACCCCATGAGGCTGCACGAGGTGAAGCTCGACCGGGTCAGGACCGTGCGGTCGAAGGTGCACTGCCGGAACGCCGTCGCGGTGTGCTTCGACTCGCCGAGGTCCGTCCGGGTGAAGTCGCACCGGGTGAAGGTGCACCCCGCCGTGACGAGCTCGCGGAGGTCGGCCTCGGTGAAGTCGCAGTCGGTGAAAGACCGCTTCTCCCAGTGCTGATCGTGCAGGTTGGCGTCCGAGTAGTCCTCGCCAACCTCTTCGAGCAGGTTGTCCACTCTCACACTCTGGCAGAGTCCACGTGTTGGTAACGTGCGGGACGCCGGGCGACCTGCCCGACGTCAACGAGGACGACCGTCATTCGGGAAGGCTCATGACCCGCACGCCCGTGAACGTCACTGTCACCGGTGCAGCCGGCCAGATCGGCTACGCACTGCTCTTCCGCATCGCTTCCGGCCACCTGCTCGGCCCGGACACCCCGGTCAACCTGCGGCTGCTGGAGATCACCCCCGCGCTGAAGGCCGCCGAGGGCACCGCGATGGAGCTGGACGACTGCGCCTTCCCGCTGCTCAAGGGAATCACGATCACCGACGACGCGAAGACCGCGTTCGACGGCGTGAACGTGGCCCTGCTCGTCGGCGCCCGCCCCCGCACCAAGGGCATGGAGCGCGGCGACCTCCTCGAGGCCAATGGTGGCATCTTCAAGCCGCAGGGCGAGGCGATCAACGCCGGTGCCGCTGACGACGTGAAGGTCCTCGTGGTCGGCAACCCGGCCAACACCAACGCCCTCATCGCCCAGCAGCACGCGCCGGACGTCCCGCGCGAGCGCTTCACCGCGATGACGCGTCTGGACCACAACCGCGCCCTCTCGCAGCTCGCCAAGAAGCTGGGCGTCGCGGTCACCGAGATCCAGAACATGACGATCTGGGGCAACCACTCGGCCACCCAGTACCCGGACCTGTTCCGCGCCAAGGTGGGCGACAAGACCGCCGCCGAGGCCGTGAACGACCAGGCGTGGCTGGAGAACGACTTCATCCCGACCGTCGCCAAGCGCGGCGCGGCGATCATCGAGGCCCGTGGCGCGTCTTCGGCCGCGTCGGCCGCGAACGCCGCCATCGACCACATCTACGACTGGGTCAACGGCACCGAGTGGACCTCGATGGCCATCCCGTCGGACGGTTCGTACGGCGTGCCCGAGGGCATCATCTCGTCGTTCCCGGTCAAGTGCTCGGGCGGCAGCTACGAGATCATCCAGGGCCTGGAGATCGACGAGTTCTCCCGCGGCCGGATCGACGCCTCCGTGGCCGAGCTGGTCGAGGAGCGCGACGCGGTCAAGGGCCTCGGCCTGATCTGAGTTTTTCGTGGCAGTGTGGGGAACGTGCTGATCCCATGGGACGTTCCCCAGCCACAGCTCTCCGATGACGTGCACCCTGCGCTCGCTGACGCCGCTCGTGCGGCGTCAGCGGCGTACGGGCGTGCCCGATCTCTGCACACGCGCCTCGAACTCCGCGAAGAAGTGGCGGACGGCGCCGACGGAACACCGACGATGCTCGTCGATCGCATCGTCGAGGACGCGATCCTGGAATCGATCCACCGCAATCGCGTGAACCTGCTCTCCGAGGAAGCCGGGTTCGTCGACAACGGCTCCTCGATCACCCTCGTCATCGACCCGGTCGACGGGTCCGCGAACGCCGCGTTCGGCGTCCCTCTCTCGTGCTTCGCCGGTGCCCTCGTCGAAGACGGCACGGCAAAAGAAGCTCTGACGACGTGGTTCGACACGGGCCGTGCGTGGCACGCGCGCGCAGGAGTGCCGACGTCGTTCCGCACCACCGGACGCACGACGTTGAAGGGCGCGTCGGTGTGTCTGATGCGTCCCAAGACGGGCACTCAGGACGCGTGGCTGCGCATCGCGAACAGCGCTGACCGCATCCGTGTGCTGTGTACGACGTGCCTGGAGACCATGCTGGTCGCGGAAGGCACGGTCGACGCGTTCATCGATCCGGGCAGCGACACGCACCGGATCATGGACCTCGCGACGGCGTTGGTCACCGTGCCCGCCGCAGGGGGCGTGCTGGTCGACCTGCACGGGCGGCCGTTCACGTTCGAGCCCGACCTGACCCACCGGTGGTCAGGCGTGGCGGCAGCGACTCCTCAGCTCGCCGAGGAGTTGATCGCGACCGTTCTCAACGGTTAGACGGAGCCCCGTGGCTCGACGATGCAGTCGGGTCCGGGGAACACCAGGCCCTCGTGGCCGTCGTTGAAGCGGACGAGGTACGGCGGATGCCCGTCGTTCCCGCGCACTTCGAGGATCTCGCCGAGGCGCTCCTCCAGTCCGACGGAGCGGCTGTGGACGTGGAGCCTGTCACCCACTGTTGCTTGCATGGTGCTGCAACACCTCCGGTGTGCGGCGTGAGGCTTGGCACGATGAACGCGTCAAAGCCTAAGCCGCCACCGGAGGTGCGCAACAGGGCTCAAGTGCTCATCCGCCGCAGGCCGAGGAGACCTTCGCGGCGAGATCGGCCTTCTGCTGCACCCAGTCCGCCGCGGAGTTGACGTTCTGCATGCCGTTGGCGGCCTCTTCGAGAGCCTTCTTCACCTGCTCGTCCGGCGCGGAGTTCGCGAGGGTCTCGAGCTCCTTCGCCTTGGCCTGGGTTTCCTCCAGTGCCTTCTGCGGGTCGCTCATGTCCGGCGTGAAACCCACGAGCGAGATCGCGTCGGCGCACAGCTTCACCTTGTCCGCGGTGTTGCTGACGCCCTGGATCGCGTCGCAAGCCGTCAAGCTGCCCATCGCGATGACAGCCGCGGCCAGCGGTCCAACTAGGCGCATTCGCTCTCCTTGTGCCCGAAGTGTCCGGATCGATTACTGATGACTCTACCGACGTACGTCTTGATCGAGTTGCCGTTGGTAGAGCTTCCGGATGACGTCGTCGATTTCCGGCTCCACGACGGCGAGGTCGTGGACCTCCACCTGCCGCACCACCTGGGTGATCAACTGTGCCGCCGTCGTCTCCGCTCTCCTGAACGTGAGGTGGTGGCGCAGCCCGTTGGCCTCGCTGCGCACCGCCGTCACTCCAGGGACGTCCGGTGCCGGGCCTGGTTCCCTGAGGTCGATGACGAGCTCGCGGTCCGGCGTGACCTCGGCGCGCAGTTCCTCCAGCGGGCCGTCGGCGAGCACCCGGCCGTGGTCGATCACCATCAGCCGGGGGCAGAGGCGTTCGATGTCGTCCAGGTCGTGCGTGGTGAGCAGGAGCGTCGTGCCGCGGCGGGTGTTGATGTCCGCGAGGAACTCCCTGAGCCGCTCCTTGGACTCCAGGTCCAGGCCGATCGTCGGCTCGTCCAGCACCAGGAGCTCCGGGGCGTGCAGCAGCGCGGCGGTGATCTCGCCGCGCATCCGCTGCCCCAGCGAGAGCTGCCGCACGGGCGTGCTCAGGAACGCTTGCAGGCCAAGGAGTTCGACGCACTCGTCGAGGCGCTTGCGGTAGTCCTCCGCCGACACGCGGTAGATGGACCTGAGCAGGTCGAAGCTGTCCTCGAGCGGCAGGTCCCACCAGAGCTGGCTGCGCTGGCCGAACACGACGCCGATGCGTTTCGCGAGATCGCGCCGTTGCTTCGACGGGTCGACGTCGCCCACCCTGATGTGGCCGCTGGTCGGCACCAGGATCCCGGTCAGCATCTTGATCGTCGTGGACTTGCCGGCGCCGTTCGGCCCGACGTACCCGACGGCCTCACCCGCGGCGACGTCGAACGTGACACCGTCCACCGCCGTGACGGTCTTGTAGTTGCGGCGCAGGCCTTTGGACGTGGCTACCTTGAACTCCCTGCGGAGTTCCCTGACCTCGATCATGATCCCGTTCCCCGGTAGTGCCTGACCGCGAACCGCCACGCGAACCCGGCGACGACCGCCGCCAGTGCCGCGACGAGCGGTGATGTCCAGCCGACCCAGCCAGGAAGGCCGAGCGGATCCTGCTTCCCGAGCAGCGCGAGGCTCGGGTAGTACGCGACGAACGCCCCCGGCACGATGAACGCCATCACCCAGCGCAGCGGGGCGGAGTAGACGTTGACCGGGTACGAGGTGAAGGCGTTGCTGCCGTACGTGAAGGCGTTGGCGAACTCGCGGCCCTCCACGATCCAGAAGCACACCGAGCACGTCACGACCCAGATCGCGCCGAAGATGACCGCGCCGGCCAGCGGCGTGGCGATGGTCAGCGCGACCTTCGCGGGTGTCCAGGCGATGCCGGCGTGCGTCAGCGCGTAGACCATCACGGCGAGCGCGCCGATGATGCGCCCGACCCTGCGCAGGCGGACGTCCGACACCATGATCTGCGGCAGCGTGCCGAGCGGCCGCATCAGCAGCACGTCGAAGGTGCCGGTGCGGATGTACGTCGGCAGGTTGTCGAGCTGCCCGGCGAAGAGGTCCGCGATGCCGAACGCGATGCCCGCGAACGCGTACATCAGCAGCACTTCGTCCTTGGTGAACCCGCCGAGCGCGCTGACGTGACCGAACAGCACGAGGATGACGATCAGCTCGATCCACTGAGCCAGCACCTGCGTGAGGAGGTCGAGCGCGAACGACGCGCGGTAGGACATCTGGCTGCGCAGCCGCGCGCCGATGAGCCTGGGATAGATGGTGTCAGCCACCCTGCACCACCACCTTGCGCACCGCGCGCTGAAGGACCAGGTGACCGGCCGCGAGCAGCGCCACGGCCCAGAACACCTGGTAGAGCAAGGTTCGCACCGGGTCGCCGTGCCCCAGGAACAGGTCGATCGGCGCCTGCATCAACGCGGGGAACGGGGTCATCCACAGCACGTCCCGAGCCCACCCCGGGAAGAACGCGACCGGCACGGTGAGCCCGCACAGCAGGCCGGACGTGACGTTCCAGAACCCGAACAGCCCCCGGTTGTCGATCAGCCAGAACGCGCTGACGTCGATCAGGAACCGGCACGCGAAGCTGATGACCAGCGCGATGACCGCGCTGACCAGGAACAGCGGCCACTGCACGGGGCTCGCCGGGAACTGGAACGGGAACAGCAGCATGCCGAACACCATCGGAGGCGCGAGCCTGGTCAGGAACGCGTAACCGCCGCGGCCGAGGTCCTGCGCGAGCAGAGCGCTCTGCAGGTGCCACGGCCGGTACAGATCGACTACGACGTCACCGGATCGCACGCGCTCGGCGAGCTCGTTGGTTCCCCACAACAGGACGAACCCGAGCAGCCCCTGCCCGATCCAGACGTACGTGTTGGTGGCAGCGATGCCGTAGTCCGCGATCTCGCCGTTCGCCGCCTTGAGAGCGGCGACGAGGACGGCGACCCGCAGCAGGCCGAAGACCACGTTCGCGGTCATTCCGGCCAGCATCGCTTGTCGGTAGGTCGAGTACCTTCGGAATCCAGCAATGATCAAATCGGCGTGAACACGCACGTCGGTCAACGTTAGTGACCGTCGCAAGTGGATTTTCAGTTGATGAAGACCTTGGACTCCCGGTCAGGGCCGGGGACCTGCCAGGTGTGCGGCACCGGACGTTCGCCGGGGTAGGCGGCGGTGTCCCCGAATCCGCCGGGACAGTGGGCGAGTCCGGGAACCGCCTCCCAGTTGCCACCTGCGGAGAAGTGCGTGGCGCTGACCCAGCCCCAGTACCCGTTGTCGCCCAACGTGTAGGCGAACCAGTCGTTCTTGATCGAACCGTACTCGAGCTTGATGCCGAACCTCTTCTGGCACACGAACCAGCTGTTGCCCGCGTTGAGCACGCCTTCGACGTTGCCGATCGGAGTGATCCGGCCGGGGCCGTACATCGCCCACGGGTGGTTGGTGCGCCAGATGTTGCAGGTGTAAGTCGTCCCGTAGCCCGCGTGACCGCCGGACTGGTAGCACCCGGCAGCGGCCTGCGCTGCCGGGGCGCTCACGAGCAGCGAACCTGCGACGGCAAGGCATGCGACAAGAGCGCGGAGCTTGCTCATGATCCCCCCAGGACGTTGGAGAGGGGATCACAGTCAGCTGCCGAACGCGCTGGTGACGACCTCACCCGCTCCGGGTTCAGCGCCCATGCAGAGGAAGTAGCTGCGAGAGCCGTCCTTGTACCCGACCGCGGTGATGTCCCAGCCCGTGGTGTCGACGTTCGGCCTGGTGACCGCCTTCATCAGGGCGGGCGTGCAGACGTTCTTCACCTCCGCCGAGGCCAGCAGCTCGTCGGAGTCGACCGCCGGGATCTCCCCGGACAGCCACCCCCCGCCGAACGCCTCCCAGTAGTGCTCGTCCGCGCAGGACCCGACCTTGCGTGCGGTGGCGGCCGCGCCACCGATGGTGTTGATCCCTCGGTAGCAAGTGGACTTGTCGACGCAGAACCCGGCGCTGTCGCACTTCTTCAGGAACGGCGGGATGTCCTCGGCGCCACCCTGCTGGGTCGTCGACGGTCCGGCGCCCTGGGCGGTCGTCTGCTCCTTGCCGAAGGGGTTCCACACGACCATGCCCACCGCGATCGCGACGACGATCCCCGCCGCGCCGGCGACCAGCGGCCACGCCTTGCGCTTCGGCGGGGGAGGGACCGGCACGGTGGGCATCCGCATCGGGTCGATCAACTCGTCCCGCAGCTGCGTGGCGCTCGGCGTGCGCAGGTTCGCGTCCGGGTGCAGAGCCCGCGCCAGCGCCTCGTGCAACGCGGGCGGCACCCCTGGCACCGCGGGCACGGGCCGGCGCAGGATCTCGCCGAGCTGGTCGAAGCTCGTGATCGGCCACGGCACCGGACGCGGCGGCTTGCCGGCGAGCAACGTGTAGAGCGTCGCCGCGAGCGAGTAGACGTCGGCCTGCGGCGTCGGCTCGGCCATCGCGAACGCCTCGGGCGGCGCGTAGCTGGGACTCAGGGCGTCCCTGGTGACCGTGCTGCCACCCTGCGCGTCGAGCAGTGCCGCGAGTCCGAAGTCGGCGAGCTTCGGCGTGCCGTAGCGGTCGACGAGGATGTTGGCGGGCTTGATGTCCCGGTGCAGCACGCCTTCCTGGTGTGCCGCGGCGAGTGCGTCGGCGAGCTTGATGCCGAGGTCGCGCACCTGCTCCGGGTGCAACGGGCCCTGCTGGTCGAGCTGGTCGGCGAGCGACCCGCCCGTGCACAGCTCCATGACGATGTACGGCGTGCCGTGACCGGTGATGTTCGCGTCGTGCACCCCGACGACGTGCGGATGACCCGACAGCTTGGCCGCCGCCTGCGCCTCGCGGAGGAACCGCCGCCGGTCCCGCTCGTCGACCAGGACCCGGTTGTCGATCTTCACGGCGACGTCGCGACCGAGTTGGGACTGGTGGGCGGTGTAGACGGTGGCGAACCCGCCCGCGCCCAACGGTCTCAGGTCGGTCAGGCCGGGAATGCGGGGTGCGGTCACGCGCGGCAGCTTAGTTCCGCACCCCGACAATCCAGGTGCTAGGCCGTGCAGTTCAGCATGCCACTCCTGAGCGCGTGACTGCTCGTGTTGTCGTCGTCCGACCAGAGAACGACCTTCTTGCCGTTGGTGCAGCTCGGCGAGATCGCGAAACCTTCGAGGTTCACGTTCGGCAGCGTCGACGGCCGGTTGTGCGTCGCCGTGACCTTGAACTTGCCGCTGCTGATGGCGAGCGTCGTCGTCCTGCCGCTGCAGTGGTTGTCGCAGATGCTCCACAGCTTGGCGCCGTCGAACTCCAGGTCCATCACCTGGCTCTGACCGCTCGCGAACCTGCTCAGCAACTTCGCGCCGGAACCCTGCAGGGCGTACACGTACACCTCACCGGTGGCCTCCAGGCCGACGAAGAACAACCCGCTGCCGTGACCGGGGTGCTCGGCGGGGTCGTAGGTCCTGCCGCTGTCGTCCTTGAAGCCGTTCCGCGTGAGGAACGAGTCCGGCACCCACGAGATGGCCTCGGGCCCGTCGTTGGGGTCGACCTCGGGCATGCCGCCGAGCTCCCACTCGGCGACCGCGTTGCTGCCGGTGCCGTACTTGAGGATCTTCGGCGCGCTCACGTCACCGTCGTCGTTGTCGCGCTCGACGGCCACGAAGAGCCCGTCCGGCGTGCTCACGACCCCTTCGGCATCGGGATCACCCTGCCCGTCCGCGAACTTGAGCGACCGCTTCTGGTCGACCTTCCACGTGCTCCCGCTCGGCACGAGCCGGTACAGCGTGGAAGGCCCGTTCCTGACCGCCCACACGACACCCGGACTCTCGAACGACACCCCGCTCAGGTTCTTGCCGAAGACGTTCGTCCCGTCCGCGTACTTCGTGGCGGAGTCACCCGGCCACGACGTCGCCGCCCCGGCAGGAAGGCCCGTCAACCCGAGCACGAGGACCGTGAACACGCCGATCACCTTGATGCGCAACGCAAACGCCCCTTCTCCCACGAGGCGGCACACCTCGTGCGGACTGGCGGCGTACGTACAGTGCACCAGACGATCAACAGCCCTGCTACTTCTTGGCGGCGGCCTTCGCGGCCTTCTTGAAGTCGCGAACCTCCAGCAACGACGCCTGATCGCGCACGTCAGCGACGCTACGTCGGCTTCCTTCGTCCCCGTAGTGCCCAGCCGCCGCACGCCACCCCTCGGGCGTGACGCCGAACTGTTTGCCCAGAAGTGCAAGGAAGATCTTGGCCTTCTGCTCCCCGAACCCGGGCAACGCCTTGAGCCGCTTCAACACCGCGGCCCCGTCCCCGTCGGCCCAGATCCGCGTGACGTCGCCGTCGTAGGTGTCGACGACGAACTGCGACAGCGCCTGCACCCGCTTGGCCATCGAGCCGGGGAACCGGTGCACGGCGGGCGGCGTGGCCATGACGGTGGCGAAGGCCTCGGGGTCGGCCTCGGCGATGCGGCGCACGTCCAGGCCGCCCATGCGGTCGGCGAGGACCTTGGGGCCGGAGAACGCCTTCTCCATCGGGATCTGCTGGTCCAGCATCATGCCGAGCAGGAGCGCGAAACGGTCCTCAGTCAGGAGGGCGTCTGCCTCGGGGTTCTGTGCGAGGCACACCTTGCGGGTCATGGCGAGAGCATCGCACGATGGCATGAGGGGTGCTGTTTCTGGACGTTCCACGGCCACTGAGCTGAAGATGTCAGTTTGACTGCCATGGGTAGTCGAGTACCCTTGGGTACCGGAGGTGTGTCATGGCTGTTCAGTCTTCTCCTGTCAAAGTCGATCAAGAGACGCACGCGTTGATCGCGCATGGAGCTACCGCGCTGCACATGTCCCAGAAGGACTTGCTGGCTGCGGCTGTTCGCGAGTACCTGAGTGCGAGGCGTGAAGAGATCAATGCCGCGCTGCGTCGCACGATGGAGACGCTCGATGGCACCCGAGGCAGCCAGGTGGCGGCGCTGACCGGCATGTCCAAGGAACGTCTCGATGAACTCGGTGGGGTCCGCGAGTCCTGATGACCGTTCGTCCAACCATTCGCTGTCTTCGTGAAGACCTGGGCTTGGGCCTGCCGCTGATCGACGAGCCGCTCGACGAGATCGATCATCCGCTGATCAAGAAGGCCAACGAACAGTTCGCTCAGCCGACTGGTCCGCGCGAGCGAATCCGTTCAATCGACGACGTCGTCATGTTCAAGGTCAAAGTCCAGCGTTGGCGAGGAGCCGTCGTGGAGGCGGGCGACCCCAGCTGGATGGTCACAGCTGGAGTTCGGGAAGCGGGAAGTCGTGATGACTTCTACGAAGCGCTCGCGACTGCCGCCATCACCGCGCGAGCCAGGTACAACGCCGAGCACAGTCCGCCCTTGAAGTCATCGACGTTCTGTGGTCAGTGGCTTGCGGACAAGGACGACCTCGATCGGTACCGCGCTGAAGCAGCGGTTCGGATGCTGCGGGCCATGAGCGGAACCGTGCGGCGTCTTGTGTGCGCATCTTTGCTCGACGGGCGCGAGCACGTTGGCGAGGTCGCCGGCGCAGAGCTTGGCGTGCTCGTTCGGGGCGTGGAGGACAGGGGCACGTACGTAGCGATGTGGATCACTGGCTCAGTGCCCGACAACTTCGTCGCGATCGCCCTGGACCTGGTGCCCGGCTGCGACAGGGACGGCTGGTACCCGGAGTTCGCAATGCCGGATCGGCCGCTGCGTCCTGGTGAACAGGTCTACTCGAACATGATGGACCCGCAAGCTGCTGCTCAGTTGCTCGAAGAGAACAGCTAGTCATACATCAAGCAGTGTGCTGGTCCAGCAGCATTCCTGTGAGCAGGGCGAACATGTCCGACGCGAGGAGTGCGTCCGCGTCGGGGTTCTGTGCGAGGCACACCGTGCGGGTCATGGCGGAAAGGATCTCATGACCGGCGGAAGATCGCCGGTGCCGGCCCGGCGACGTTGTGCGGAAATAGCGGTGGCCGCCCGCAGAAATGTGCGGGCGGCCATTTCACGTGTACTTCAGATCAGGAGATCCACTTGTAGAGCGAGAACAGCTGGTTCGGGTTGCCGTGGCAGTCCCACTGCAGGAATCCGGTGCCATTCGCGGTACCGCTGTTCTCGTTGTCGAGGCACTTGCCGGTGGCGCGGTTCTTGTACATGACCGGGCCGTTGTAGGTGTTCGGGTCGGCGCCGGCGGGCAGCACGACCTCCCACTGCTGGTTCGGGCCGTTGTGGCAGCTCCACTGGATCACGTGGGCGCCGTTGGTGGGGGCGCTGCCGGACAGGTCGAGGCACTTGCCGGAGTTGCCGTTGATGAACATCGCGGTGCCGTACTGGGTACCGGTGCCCGCGACCCAGACAGGGGCCCACTTCTGGTTGTTCGTGCCGTAGCAGTCGAACAGGATGGCGCGGCCGCCGTTGTCCACGGAGTTCCAGGCGATGTCCGCGCAGCGGTCCACGGAGGAGCCGTAGTTGATGTCGGTCGTCTTCGGGATGATCGCGGTCCAGATGGCCTCGTCCGCGGCGGCGATCTTGGACTGGGCCTGCGTGCCCACGCCCGGCAGGTCGTACGGCTCGAACTTCGGTGCGGCCGAGGCCGGCGCCGCCGCCATCGACAGCAGGGCGGCGCCTGCCGCAATGGCAACAGAAACTCTGCGAATGACGTTCTTCACTTCGAATCCCCCATGTATGTGCGACTGAAAAAGTCCATGGGAGGGCGTCCTCCGACGCCAACTTGTCCCCCCAGGAACAATGCCAATCTTTCAGGCCGTCAGTCGCCAGTCAAGGGTCTTTTTGTCTTAATCGGACCGGTTGTTCGTGAGGGGCGGAACGAGTCAGGCGCCGGCGACGCGGACTTCCGAGACCACCTGGCGGACGAGAACGCGCAATGCCTCGCGGTCGACGGTGGCCGGGTCGTCGGCCAGCCAGTCGCCGATCTCGCGGACGAACTGCTCGGGGGTCATCGGCGGCACCTCGAAGTCGAGGTCGTCGTCGCACGTGACCTCGCCGGCGCGGCTCGGGTAGACGAGCAGGGCGCCGCGGACCTCCAGCCACGGCAGGAGCTCGGCGAAGCGTTCGACGCCCTCGAGCAGCTGGGTGCCTCCGCCGCGGAACGGGTGGCCGTTGCGCCAGAGTTCACCGTCCTCGTCGCAGTAGTAGTGGCCGGGGAGCCACGACTTCGACTCGATGAGGACCAGGCGGCGGCCGCAGAGAAGGGCGTGGTCGATGTCCGTGAAGACCGACCCCGGCCAGGCGAGGCCGTGGAAGATGCGCACGCCCGGTAGCTGGGTCATGTACTCCGTGAGCAGTCCGGCGGTCAGCCGTTCGCGTCTGTTTTCACCCGGACGGCCGAAAATCGTGTTCCCGTCGTACTCACCGGCGAACGCCCGTTCGGCCCTCGCGACCGTCATGTAGCGGCGCACCAACCGGAACGCCCCGTAACCGGCGGCCGCCACGAGCGGCAGCCAGACGGCGAGCAACAGCGGCGACAACGTCATCGTCAGCGGGAGGAGCAGGACGAACCAGCCCCCGATCGCGGCTGCCGCGGGGGCGTGGCCGAGGCCGGTGGCGGGGACGTAGCGGACGCGCGCGCCGAGGTCGATGCGGTGCCACCACTCCATCGAACCGAGGTCGACACGGGGGCGCGGCGCCATGTAGTTCGGGTCGTCGCCGAAGTCGCGCAGCCTGCCCGTGTGGCCTGTTCTGCGAGGTCGCGGCCGTGTCTGCGGTCGCGCCGCGGTGGGTGGCCTGGGTGCCGGGCGGTCGTAGTCGGCCCGCCGGACCGGGTCCTTCAGCGTCTCGTAGGCCTCCTGGAGCAGGCGGAAGCCGCCAGACGTCCCACCCGCGTCGGGGTGCATGACCTTGGCGAGAGAGCGGTAGGCCGACTTGATCTCCGAGGCGCTGGCGCCCCGGTCGACACCGAGCAACTCGTAGTAGTCGATCCCTGGCACGACACCGTCCAGTTCGGGGTTGGTCCGTGAACCTTATTGGGTCCAACACTTTCGCAGGGCATACGGCCCGCACTTCCCCGTCTAGTGTGAGTGGAGCGGTGGCGAGGGGCCTGTAGCGCAGTGGTCGACGCGCCCTCCTGAACGGAGGAGGGAGAACGCCGGTTCGAATCCGGCCGGTCCCGCTCTCTCTGGGGATCCCTGTTCGCGGAGAGCGCGAACCGCGTCGTTCGCCGTCACAGCGGGGACACCCCGCACCCCGAGTCCTGACCTTCCCTTGAGCGTCCGGGCGCGGCCTGGGAGCTTTCTGGGTGCCCATTGACGGAAGTGGTCTATACCACCAAGCTTGAGGCAGCGCCGCCGCGCCGTCACCTCTTGAGGAGACCGCTATGTTCAGGCGCAGAATCATCGCGGCGGCAACGGCACTCTCAACGGCAGCCGTGCTCGCGGCACCAGTGGCACAAGCCGCACCGCAGCAGGACATCGGTGCGCAGGCGATCGCCGGCCGCGTCGTCGGCTACTTCGTCCAGTGGGGCGTCTACCAGCGCAACTACCACGTGAAGAACATCCGCACGTCCGGTGCGGCGAGCAAGCTCACGCACATCAACTACGCGTTCGGCAACGTCTCCGGCGGCCGGTGCGTGCTCGGCGACGCCTACGCGGACTACGACAGGTTCTACGACGCGGCGTCCTCTGTGGACGGTACGTCGGACACCTGGGACGCGGGTGCGTTGCGCGGCAACTTCAACCAGCTGCGCAAGCTCAAGAAGCTGAACCCCGGCCTCAAGGTCCTGTTCTCCTTCGGCGGCTGGACCTGGTCCGGCGGCTTCCCGGCGGCGGCGAGCAGCCCGAGCGCGGCGGCGGCGTTCGCGGACTCCTGCTACCGGCTCGTCGAGGACCCGCGCTGGGCGGACGTGTTCGACGGCATCGACATCGACTGGGAATATCCCAACGCGTGCGGACTCACCTGTGACACCAGCGGTTTCAACTCGTTCAAGACGCTGATGGGCGCCGTGCGCACCCGCTTCGGCAGCGGCAACCTCGTGACCGCCGCGATCACCGCGGACGCGTCGGCCGGTGGCAAGATCGACAAGGCGGACTACGCCGGTGCCGCGCAGTACGTGAACTGGTACAACCCGATGACCTACGACTTCTTCGGCGCCTGGGCGGCGCAGGGCCCGACCGCCCCGCACTCGCCGCTCACGTCCTACACCGGCATCCCGACCGCCGGCTTCAACACCGATGCGGCGATCCAGAAGCTGAAGAGCAAGGGCATCCCGGCGAACAAGATGTTGCTGGGCCTCGGTTTCTACGGCCGCGGCTGGACCGGCGTCACCCAGACGGCGCCCGGCGGCACGGCGACCGGCGCGGCACCCGGCACGTACGAGGCCGGCATCGAGGACTACAAGGTGCTCAAGACCCGTTGTCCCGCCAACGGAACGGTCGCCGGCACCGCGTACGCCAAGTGCGGCAGCCAGTGGTGGAGCTACGACACCCCGGCGACGATCCGCAGCAAGATCTCGTGGGCCGGCGGCCAGAACATGGGTGGTGTCTTCTTCTGGGAACTCTCCGGTGACACGGCCAACGGCGAGTTGATCAGCGCGATCCGCGCGGGCATCGGCTGAGGCCGGACCGTGCCGGACTCGGCGACACCGAGTCCGGCACGCCGGCGATCAGCAGCCGCTCGACTCGATGGCCACTTCCCAGGTGCTACCACCGTTCCAGTCGCCGAGACCGACGGCGCAGCTGTCGCCCGGCGAGTAGACCATGTTGCCGTAGTGCCGTCCGGCAGAGCTCGACGCGAGGAAGCGGAGGAACTTGCCGCGGCCCTTGTCCCACGCCGCGAGTTCCAGCTTGCCGTCCGTCCTGGTACTGCCGCCCGCGTAGCTCGGCACCTCGATCCAGTTCGTCTTGCAGGTGCTGGAGTAGTACAGGATGAACGTGCCCTTCACGGTCGCCTTCTGGCCCGCGTTGACCCGGCTCGCGCCGCAGCCGCTGTCGTACGGGTCCTTGTTGTCGCAACCGGCGCCGGTGCACGTGACAGCGGCCGAGATCGGTGCCGCGGCCGGTGCGGCGCTCGCGCCCGCCGTGACACCACCGAGCATCGCGATGGACAGGCCGACGACCGCAGCCGCGCCGGCCAGCAACTTCTTCGCCATGTGAACAGCTCCCCGTGAAAAGTGGAAATCCCCCGCGACGTGCGATCCGTCGCAGGGCAATGCTGTTCGCACGGGCTTGCGGGGATGTTGCCGAAACCTTGAATCCGCGGCCGACGTGCGTAGATGGCACGACGGGGGTGAGGTGGCGCAAGATGTCCGGGTGGAAGCGCTCGAACGCCTGCGCCGCCTCTGTCTCGCGCTGCCAGAGGTGACCGAACGCCTGAGTCACGGCGAGCCGACCTGGTTCGTCCGCGGCAAGAAGACCTTCGTGACGTCGGCCGACCACCACCACGACGACCGCACGGCGTTCTGGTGCGCGGCGGGCCCCGGTGTGCAGGAGACCCTCGTCGCGCAGGATCCCGAGAAGTACTTCCGCCCGCCCTACGTCGGCCATCGCGGCTGGCTCGGCGTGTACCTCGACGTCCCCCTCGACTGGGACGTCGTCGCCGACCTCGTCGAGGACGCCTATCGGGTGATTGCCCCGAAGACGCTGGTCGCGCAGCTCGACGCTTCGAGTTGCCGACCTGACTGACCTGTCGCAGTCTTCGGCGCATGGCGACCTGTGACGTCTGTGGCAACGAGTACTGGATGGCCTTCGAGGTGCGCACCGTCGGCGGGGGTGTGCACACGTTCGACAGCTTCGAGTGCGCGATCCAACGGCTCGCGCCGCGCTGCGAGCACTGCGACTGCCGCGTGATCGGGCACGGCGTGGAGGTGGAGGGCAAGTTCTTCTGCTGCGCCCACTGCGCGCGCTCGGGTTCGGCCGGCCTGGGCGCGATGATCCGCGACACCGTCGGCGCCCATCCCGGTTAACCCAGGACGAGGTCCAGGCTGAGCGGCACGGGCGGCGGCAGAACGTCCGTGCCCGCCCGGAACGACTCCAGCAGGTACGCGACCAGGCGCTGGGACGCCGCCACCGCGACCTCCACCGGCAGGGTGGACAGTCCGCCGTTGGCGATGAGCACCAGCGTCAGGTCGTGCGGAGAGAAGTCGGCCCGCAGGTGCCCGCTGTCCTTCGCCCGCTGCACCAGTGCGACGAAGCCGAGCCACGTCCGGTCGCGCACCTCGGAGTGCAGATCGGGGAACGAGGCCATGAACGCGGCGGTGAATCCGCGGTCGCACGCCTGCAACAGGCAGACCTTCTCGATCACCGTGCGGAGCCCGCGCCACGCGTCCGGGTCTTTCAGCGCGTCGTCCATGGCGCTCTGGCAGACGGCGAACTGCTCGGCGAAGGCCTCCACGACCAGCGAATCCTTGGTCGGGAAGCGCCGGTACAGCGTGGCGACGCCCACGCCTGCCCTGCGCGCGATCGCGGCCATCGGCACTTCGAGCCCGCGCTCGGCGAACAGTTCACGGGCGACGGCGAGCACGCGCGCCCGGTTCTCCCGCGCATCGGCTCGCATCTGAGACGGTTCGGCGGTCACTTCTTCTCACTTCGCCTCAAGTGGACGGGGGTCTCCACTTAGCAGGCTACGTTGGAACTCATGAGGGTTCAGGGACCGATGGTGCGCAGGGTCAACAAGTGGGTCGTCGGACTGCGGGACGCTCCGCTCGTGGGGAAGCTGGTGCGCAAGGGGCTCACGGTCGTGACGTACACGGGCCGGCGATCCGGTCGCACGATCAGCACACCCGTCGGCTACCGGCGCAAAGGCGACGTCGTCGAGATCCGCGTGATGATGCCGGACGCGAAGGTGTGGTGGCGCAATTTCGAAGGCGAGGGCGGTCCGTTGACGCTCGAGTTCGATGGCACGAACAAGACCGGACACGCGATCTCGCACCGTGACGACAAGGGCCGCGTCACGGTGCGAGTGCAGCTGTAAAGCCCTACGCGGCAAGGCGTCGACGCTCCAGGAACGCCGCCACCAGGTAGGCGCCGCCACCCAGCACGGCCAGCGTGCCGAAGAACCCGGCTCCCGGGATGAACAGCGTCGCGGCGGCGACCAGCATGAGCCAGGTGCCCAGGTTGTAGTGCAGGGCGTTGCCGCGGATCGCGCCTTCGGCGATGTAGATCAGGCCGACGACGATGGTCGAGCCCGCGGGCCACAGCACGGTCTGCAGGTCCGGCTCGTCGAACACCGTGCTCAGGCCGGTGACCGCTAACGCCAGCGCGGTGAAACCGGTGATCCAGGCCGTGCCGACCAGCTTCTCGGCTCGTCGGCGCGCTTCCGAGGCCGCCTTCTGGGCACGCAGCGACGCGGTCATGGCGAAGATCGTGGCGGTGACGAGACCGGTGGCGAGCAAGCCGATCGGCAGCCACGCCGGCATGAGGACCGCACCGGACCTGGAGAGCGTGGCGGCGCCGTGGCCGAAGACGTAGGCGAACGCGAAACCCAGGTAGGCGGCGCGGTTGTCGACCTCGGTGGACGCGACGGTGGTGGCGCGAAGAGCGGTGGCGTTCATGGCGGGGACTCCCGGAAAGTCAGATGAGTGAAGTGATCAGGCGCGGTGCGATGACGACGAACTGGGGCGAGCGGCGGATCGAGGCGCGCTGGTCGGCGAGGCCGTGCAGGCCCAGCCAGAACGTCATGGCGCGATCGGGGTTGGAGAGGACCCGCGTGAACAGCCGCAGTGCCTGCGAGGAGAGATCGGCCGCACCGAACATCACGCGGTAGCGGCGGGGGTGCGCAACGGCGAAGTCCAGGTAGGCGAGGCCTGCCGCGTAGGCGTCGGGTGCGTCGAGCACGACGGCTTCGAGCTCGCGGAAGGCCGCGTGGCACACGGCCTGCAAGATCGACGGCACGTCGGGGAACTGCTGGTAGATCGACGAGGTGGGCACGTCCGCCTCGCGGGACACGGCCCGCAGCGTCACGGCGTGGTCCCGGTCGACCAGGGCGGTCGCCGCCGCCACGATCGCCTGGCGGCAGCCCGGCCTGCTCACGGCTCCGGGACGATGACGACCTTGCCCAGCACGGTCCGCGACTCGGCCAGCGCCAGCGCGGCACCTGCCTCCGACAACGGGATGCGCGCGGCGATCTGCGGCGTCAGCACGCCCTGGCCGACCAGCGCGAGCACCTGCGTGAGGTCCTCGGCCAGGCGAGCGCGGAACGCGGCGGCACGGAAGCGCTTGCCGGCCCAGAAGTTGTAGAAACCCGCGCGCTTGCCGTTGGGCAGCAGGTTCCACACCATCAGCCGACCGAAGAGCTTGAGCACCGGCAGCATCGCGTTGCCCGGCTCGTCCTTCGTCGCGGCCGAACCGTAGTTGACCAGCACGCCGCCGCGGCGCAGCAGCTTCCAGGACTCGTGCAGGCCCGGACCACCGACGTGGTCGAACACGGCGTGCACCCCTTCGGGCGCCAGCTCGCGGATGCGGGCGTACATGGCCGGATCGCGGTAGTCGACGGGGATCGCGCCGAGCTCGCGCACCGCGTCGTGGTGGCGGGCGGAGACCGTGCCGATGACCTTGATGCCGGCGTGGCGAGCGAGCTGCACCAACGTCGAGCCGACGCCGCCGTTCGCGCCCAGCACAACGATGGTGTCGCCGCGCTCGACCTTCGCCGTGCGGTACATCATCTGCCACGCCGTGACGCCGTTGACCACGACGGTCTCGGCGGCGGCCGCGTCCACGCCGTCCGGCACGGGCACCAGGTCGGCCGCCTCGACGATCAGGTGGCTCGCCCACGCGCCGACCTTCGTGACCGCGGCGAACCGGTGTCCCCGCAGGTCGCGGTCTACGCCGGGCCCGGTCCCGACCACGGTGCCGACGACGTCGTAGCCGGGCACGAACGGGAACGCGGGCTGGTCGAAGTACTTGCCCAGGCGCATCTGCTGCTCGGCGAACGAGACGCCCGTGGCGTCCATCCGCAGGACGACCTGGCCCTGACCCGGTGCGGGCAGGTCGCGGACCTGGATGTGCAGGCCGGCGGGCTCGACCACACCGGGCAGGACGATCTCGGTGGTGCGGGTGGTGGCGGTCGTGACGTTCATCGTGGCTCCTCGGTCCCGGCTGTGCTTACGGACTTAAGCTAACGCCCGTAAGTCTAAGAGTGCAAGGCCTAACAGTCATAAACTTTCAGGTGTATGGTTACGGCCGTGACGAACACGGAACCGCGCAGGCGCAACCGCAGGGGCGAAGGCGGGAAACTGCGGGACGAGATCATCGCGGCGGCCGTCGCACTCCTGGACGAGGGCGGCGACGAACGCGCGGTCACGCTGCGCTCGGTCGCCCGCAAGGCGGGAATCGCGGCACCGTCGATCTACCCGCACTTCGCGGACCAGCCGTCGATCATGCTGGCCGTGGTGCAGCAGGAGATGGACGCGCTCACGGCCACCCTGCGCGAAGCCGCAGACAACGCGAGTCCGGACGCACGCGCACGGCTCTTCGCGGTGTGCAACGCCTACCTGGACTTCGCCGAGCTGCACCCGCAGCGCTACCGGATCATGTTCGGCGGTCTGTGGACGCCGTCGGTCGAGGACACCTCGATCACCGACGCCGACCTCGACTCACTCGGCGCGGAGGCGTTCACGCTGCTCGTCGACGTGCTCGGCGCGTGCGTCGAGGAGGGGATCGCGCACGGCAGCGACGACCTGTTCGGCGACGCGGTGGCGTTGTGGCTCGGGCTGCACGGCCTCGCCCACCAGCGGGCCGTGGTGCGCAAGATGCCCGGACCGGCCGACGTCGGTGACCGGTTGATCAAGGCACTCGCGCACCTCAAATGACTCAGGGGGCCTCGAAGAGGGTCGACACCGACTCGCCGACGTTGATCCGCCGCATCGCCTCGGCCATCGCCGGCGCGATCGACAGCACCTTCAGCTTCGGCACGGACTTCTCCGCCGGGATCGGCACGGTGTTCGTCGCGACGATCTCCAGCACGTCGTCGAACGCCTGCAGCCGGTCCAGCGCACCGGCGGAGAACAGCCCGTGCGTGCAGGCGACCCGGATCGCCCCGGCGCCGCGCTCCCGCAGCTTGTCCAGCAGTTCGATCACCGTCGAGCCCTTGGCGATCTCGTCGTCCAGCACGATCACGTCCCGTCCGGCCACCTCGCCGATCACGGTCTGGATCTGCACCTTGTCGTCGGCGAACCGCTGCTTGGCGCCGGCCGCGACCGGCAGCCCCAGGATCCGGGCGAAGTGCGCCGCCTCCTTGGCGTTGCCGAGGTCCGGCGACACGACCACGGTGTTCGAGAGGTCGTACTGGGAGAAGTGCGCGGCGAGTTCGCGCAGGGCGTGCAGGTGGTCGACGGGCACCGAGAAGAACCCGTGCACCTGTGGCGAGTGCAACGTCATCGCCAGCACCCGGGACGCGCCGGCGGCCACCATCAGATCGGCGACCAGGCGGCCGCCGATCGAGATCCGGGGTGCGTCCTTCTTGTCCGAACGCGCGTAGGCGTAGTGCGGCAGGACGACGGTCGTGCGCGCGGCCGAAGCGCCACGGGCAGCGTCGAGCATCAGCAGGAGTTCGACGAGGTGCTCCTGCACCGGCGGTACCAGCGGCTGGATCAGGAACACGTCCCGCTCACGGCAGTTCGCCTGCAACTGCACTTCCAGGCAGTCGTTGGCGAACCGCGTCAGACGGCTGGGGGAGAGCTCGACACCGAGGTGACCACAGATCTCGGCGGCGAGGGAGGGATGGGCAGAACCACTGAAGACAGCGATGTCACGCACATCCGCAAAACTAGTCGATGACCAGCACCAACTTGCCGTCGCGGAAGAACGGCGTCAGGTTCCCGCGCGTGTCGACCGTGTGTGTACCGCGCGGGAAAACGGCCTCTATGGCCGTGAACGCGAGGATGTCCGACACCCCGTGACGGCCGCGCAACGACCGTTGGCCCTGGTATCGCAGAGCGCGCCCCTCGCGGCGGTACTGATGGGCCTCGGCAGCAGTGGAGGCGCCTGCTCGAAGCGCCTCCGGGCCTACCAGGCGTCCTGAGGACGCACCGCGTACGGCGACGCCGAAACCCTGCGCGACCAGTGAGTTCACCACTGCGTCGGACGGGGGGACTGGCAGGAGGAAGGACATCGCGTAGTGGGCGTCGACCTCGTGCACCGCGACCGTTCGGGCCGTGGTCAGCACCGTGTCGTGCAGCTCCAGCGCGATCTTCTCCGCTTCCCAGCGGTTTTCATAGCCGGCGTCGATGCCGACGAAGGTGCTGGTCACCTGACCTCCACGAAGATCGGGTTGGTGTAGCACCACAGGTCCTCCCACGGGTTCGCGGCTCCGGGTGTGTCCGCCTGGGGTTCGAACGCGCCGCGGTTGCCGTCGGTTCCGCGCAACCGGACGAAAAATGGCTCCCGGACGTTGCGGAACGTGTGCGTGAAGACCGCATAGTGCCAGCGCGGCTCGTAGGATCGCTCGACCTTCACATGTGGCGTGGCCAACGTTTCAGATGATGATCGTCCGGTTACCGCACCTTTGATGAGGTCCAAACGGCGCAACCTGGGGATGAATCCGGCGCTGTTCGGCCGGGTCGCCAGACGCACCTTGACCAGCACGGTCACGTCCGAGCCGCGGCGGACGCGCAGCCGGCCGCCCATGGTCTGCGTTCCGCCGGATGCGTAAACACCGAACTGAAGATCATCGACCAGGCCGCCGTGCGAAACCCACGCCCGACCGGCCCGCAGACCCTCCATCACGGCGCCGCGCGTGCGGCGGGTGGCGCCGACGACGGTCCGGGAGAACTCACCGGGGAAGAAGTCGACGTAGGGCGGCGAGATCTGCGGCGGGCCGGAGTCGACGGGGTCGAGGTGCTTGCCCGTGAGGTCGAACTGGTCGCCCGGCTCCGGCACGCGGACGATCGTGTCGCGCGAGTTGAAGTGCGAGTCGGAGTTCGACGTGATCCACCAGCCGAGGCCCTCGGCGAGCAGCGAGTCCCAGACGCCGCCGACCTTCGCCGTCATCCAGTCGAAGCCGCCGTAGGTCCGGTAGGCCTCGGGCGGGTAGGCCGCGTACGAGTTCGAGCCGGGGCTGTTCGAGTACCCGCCGCGGTGCCCGCCCGGACCGCGCAACGGGTCACCGTCACCCTGCGCTCCGGGCGCGGCCTCCATGCCGACAACGATGTCTGGGGCCAGGTCACGCATGTTCCGCAGCTCGTGGGGCGCCACCCGGCCGTTGCGCATCGGGTGGTTCACGAACACCAGCGCGGACTTCATCGTGCCGTTGCGGATCTTCGTCTGCAGGAACCGGATCGCGTCGAGCGCCTTCTTCTCGTTGGCGGGACTGGACGCTTCGGCGCCGTTCAGCCGCCAGTCGAACTGCCGCTCGAAGTCGCGCAGCACCCCGGCCTCGTCGTGGCAGTCCTCGAAGAACAACGTCGCGTGCTCGGCGCCGGGGACGTTCCACTCCATCCCGTGCCACAGCAGCAGTTGCGGGAACTTCCGCTGGGCGCGCCGGAGATCGGCCGCCGTCGCCTCGACCGAGTGCGCCTCGTGCGACGCGTGGCCGTGGTCGGTGATCACGAGCCAGTCCGTGCCGTGCCGCAACGCACCGCGGATCTGCTGCTCGATGGTGTACATGCCGTCGTACGAGTACTGCGTGTGCGCGTGATGATCGCCGGAAAGCCACTGGTAGCGAGTGGTCGCCGAGGCGGTGCCGGTGCCCAGCGCTCCCGCCACACCCAGCACGCCCGCCCCCTGGAGGAAGCGTCTGCGGGCTACTTCGGACATGGCTGAACCTCCACGCGACGGGTCGGGGTCCGTGGAGGCTAGGCCGATCGGGTGTGGTGCAGGTGGACGCCGGATGACCAGCGGTGGAACTAGACCGGAAGGAGGTCCACCCAGTCCAGGAACGGCAGGGCGCCGGTGCCCTGCAACGCGGCGAGCCCCAGCCAGATCGACAGGATCGTGACGATCGGCCCGACGATGGCCATCTCCACCACGCCGCCGGTCTTCATCCGCATGATCTTCGGCGGCGCGACCGGGAACCACGTCTTGCCCATGATCGGGATCGGCCACAGGATCGGGCAGCCCTGCTCGGTGATCGCGTCACCGATGTAGTGCGCGAAACAGCCGACGCCGACCGCGATCCCGCACGCCGCGGCGGACGCGTCCGTCTGCGAGGTCCACGCGATCATCGCCCAGGTGATCCCCGCCGACACCGCGGTGATCAGCAGCGCGTCCTGCTTGGGGCACCAGTCGTTCATGATGCCGCGCACCGCGAGACCGGCGAACACGAACATGAGCACCGGCAGCGCCCACTTCTGGCTGTTCTGGATGACCGCGGCGGTGAAGACGGCGGAGAACAACGCGAAGACGAGGGTGTGGGTGAGACCGCGATGTCCGCCGTCCCGCTTGGAATCCCTCTTCAGGCGCGTCGTCCGGTAGACGAAGCTGCTCAACGCGTTGATGCCGGCGGACAGCCCGCTGCTCAGTGCTCCGAACGTGCGGGAGATGGTCGAACCGGGGTGGTCGAGGTCGGGCAGAAGTGCCGCGCCAGTGGCGAGAACCGCACCGACGGCCCAGCTCTGCGGCGAGAGCTGGCCGATCGGGTGACTTGGCGCGAGTGCGGTGACAGCGCTCCAGGCGAGCAGTCCACTCATCGCATGTGTTGGCCCAGTTGACACTTACGTCCCTTCTAGTGATCACCCGATGGTGAAAACAGTAGTCGCAGGTATCAGGCGCCCGAGCCAGAACTCCATATGTCCGGACAACCATCTCCATCCGAAGGAGCTCGGACATGGCGCAGGTGTGGCTCATCACCGGCAGTTCCCGCGGCGTCGGCCGCAAGACCGCCGAAGCGGTTCTCGCCGCCGGGCACCGGCTCGTCGCGACCGCCCGCAATCCGCGCGATCTCGACGACCTCGTCTCTCAACACGGTGACCGGGTCCGATCTGTTGCACTCGACGTGCGCGACGCCGCCCAGGCGCGCGAGGCGGTGGCGACGGCGGTGCGCGAGTTCGGCCGGCTCGACGTCGTCGTGAACAACGCGGGCGCCGGCCGGGTCACCTCGATCGAGGAGTGCTCCGAGGAGGACTTCCGCGAGCAGCTGGAGGTCAACCTCTGGGGCGCCGTCAACGTCACCCGCGCCGCGCTGCCCGTGCTCCGCGCGCAGCGGTCCGGGCACTTCCTGCACGCCGGATCGACCGCGGGGCACACGGCGCTGGGCGGCGGGCTCGGTCCGTACGTGATGTCGAAGTTCGCGCTGCGCGGGTTCAACGAGACGCTCGCCGCCGAGTGCGCGCCGTTCGGGGTTCGGTCGACGTTGATCGAGCTCGGCGGCATGCAGACGGACTGGACCGGCAGCTCCCTGGTGGTGACCGAGCACGGACAGGACTACGTTCCGTCTGTCGGGGCAATGCTGGGCATGCTGCGTGGCGCCGACGGCAACATGCCCGGTGATCCGGTCAAGGCGGCGAAGGTCATGCTCGACGTGGTAGCCATGGACGAGCCGCCGCTGTGTCTGCTGCTGGGCAGCGACGCGGTGGATATGGTGCGCCTGGCAGACCAGGCACGGAATGCGGAAATCGACAAGTGGGAACACGTGAGCCGGTCGACCGACCGCAACCCTGAATCGGTGTAACCAGGGTCGCAGGCGCGGGTGGGCGGTTTACCAGTACGCTTGTCTTGCTTGCATCGTCGCGAGAGGAGCGCCCGGAGTTATGGGCAAGATCAAGGTTCAGGGCACCGTCGTCGAGCTCGACGGCGACGAGATGACCCGGATCATCTGGCAGTTCATCAAGGACAAGCTGATCCACCCGTACCTGGACGTCACCCTGGAGTACTACGACCTGGGCATCGAGCACCGGGACGCGACCGACGACCAGGTCACGATCGACGCCGCGAACGCCATCAAGAAGCACGGCGTCGGCGTCAAGTGCGCCACGATCACGCCGGACGAGGCGCGCGTCGAGGAGTTCGGCCTCAAGAAGATGTGGGTCTCGCCGAACGGCACGATCCGCAACATCCTCGGCGGTGTCGTCTTCCGCGAGCCGATCATCATCTCCAACGTCCCGCGGCTGGTCCCGGGCTGGACGAAGCCGATCATCATCGGCCGTCACGCGCACGGTGACCAGTACAAGGCCACCAACTTCAAGGTGCCCGGCGCCGGCAAGCTCACGATCACGTTCCAGCCGGAGGACGGCTCGGACCCGATCGAGCACGTCGTCACCGAGTTCCCGGCGGAGGGCGGTGTGGCGATGGGCATGTACAACTACAACAAGTCCATCGAGGACTTCGCCCGCGCCTCGTTCTCCTACGGCCTGCAGCGGGGCTACCCCGTCTACATGTCGACGAAGAACACGATCCTGAAGGCCTACGACGGCGCCTTCAAGGACATCTTCGAGCGCGTGTTCAACGAGGAGTTCAAGGCGGAGTTCGACGCCAAGGGCCTCACCTACGAGCACCGCCTCATCGACGACATGGTCGCCGCTGCCATGAAGTGGGAGGGCGGCTACGTCTGGGCGTGCAAGAACTACGACGGTGACGTCCAGTCCGACACGGTCGCGCAGGGCTTCGGCTCGCTCGGCCTCATGACGTCGGTCCTGATGACGCCGGACGGCAAGACGGTCGAGGCCGAGGCCGCGCACGGCACCGTGACGCGTCACTTCCGCCAGCACCAGGCCGGCAAGCCGACCTCCACGAACCCCATCGCGTCGATCTACGCGTGGACCCGTGGCCTCATGCACCGCGGCAAGCTGGACGGCACCCCCGAGGTGATCCGCTTCGCCGAGGCGCTCGAGGAGGTCGTGATCGAGACCGTCGAGGCCGGTCAGATGACCAAGGACCTGGCCCTGCTGATCAGCAAGGACCAGGCGTGGCTGACCACCGAGGACTTCCTCGCCGCGCTCGACGAGAACCTCAAGAAGAAGATGGCGTCGTTCTGACCGCCTGATTCGAGCACGTGAGAAGGCCACCCCGGTCACGCCGGGGTGGCCTTTCTCGTTGCCCGTCACCCGGTCGGTTCCTCTTGCGGGTGGTTGCCGCGCCGAGCCGTCCACACAGGTCTCACAGCCGCTATATCTGCTGTTCCAGGGCTTTGTGCGTGCGGAGGCAGCGTCATGTTCGGTGTACCGGTTCGGGGAATGATCGTCATCGGTGTGCTCGGGGTCGCGGGCGTGATGTACGCCGTGAACGGCGGCAAGCAGATGGGCAGCGACAAGGGCGCGGAGATCTGCAAGGTCACGGTGACCGCGGACATCCTCAACGTCCGCTCGGGACCGGGCGACATGCAGCCGATCGTCTCGACCATGCCCCGCGACGCGGTGACCGAAGCCCAGGCGCGCGTCGAGAACGGCTACCGGATGCTCAGCGACCGCCGCTGGGTGAGCCAGTCGTTCGTCGCGCTGACCAGCGACTCGACCTGCAGGTGACCGGCAGGGCGTTCTGGCAGACTTGCGGGCATGTTGCGGAACGTGTTCCGGTGGGGCAGGGCCAAGGGCGTCACGCAGTGCTCCTGCGAGCCCGAGTGGCAGGGCCTCTACACCGAGGTCTACGGCGAGCGTCAGCTGGCGCTGCCTCGTGACGAGATGGCCACTCTCGTCGGCTACCTCGACCTGACCGCACACTGCGCCGGCTGCGGCGCCGAGTACCCGAAGCCCTGGGGCCTGGCCTCCCAGTAGGCTCCCTCGTCGTGCTCACGGTCTCCACGGTCAACGTCAACGGTCTGCGCGCCGCCGCGAAGAAGGGCTACCTGGAGTGGCTCGCCGCATCCTCAGCCGATGTGGTGTGCCTGCAGGAAGTCCGCGCGGAGCCGTCCGAGTTGGCTCCGGACCTCCACTCACCTCTGGGCTGGCACGGCGTGTACGCGCCTTCCTCGTTGAAGGGCCGTGCGGGCGTGGGCGTTCTCTCGCGCGTTGAACCCACCTCCGTCCGTGTGGGCTTCGGCACCGCCGAGTTCGAGACGAGCGGCCGCTACCTGGAGATCGAACTGCCCGGCGTCGTCGTGGCCTCGCTGTACCTGCCGTCCGGTGACGTGGGCACCGAGAAGCAGGACGAGAAGGACCGCTTCATGGCGGCCTTCCTGCCGTACCTGGTGTCGCTGCGGGAGAAGGCGGCTGTCTCGGGCCGTGAGGTGCTCGTGTGTGGTGACTGGAACATCGCACACCAGCAGGCGGACCTGAAGAACTGGAAGACGAACCAGAAGGAGTCCGGCTTCCTGCCTTACGAGCGGGAGTGGATGACGTCCGTGTTCGCGTCGGGCTATCACGACGTGATGCGCACGCTGCATCCTGACGCCGTTGGGCCGTACTCGTGGTGGTCGTATCGCGGTAAGGCGTTCGACAACGACTCCGGGTGGCGCATCGACTACGTTGTCACAACCGATCGCCTGGCCGCCTCAGCGACTTCCGCTGTGGTCGAACGCGCAGCGACCTACGCGGAACGCTGGTCCGACCACGCGCCCGTGACGGTCACCTTCGACTGGCCCCGCTAGTCCCGTCTGCCGGCTTTGGCGTTTGCAAGTACCACCAACTCATGATCATTGAGCACTTTGCTACTACCAACTCGTTCGCCGTCGTCGAGCGGGATATCGCTGCGTTGCACGCGGCTCGTGGCGAGTTGGTTGTAGTTACAGGCCTGTTGATCAGTTGTTGGTGGTACTTGCAGACGCCGTAACAGCGGTTGGGAAATGGCGATCGGCTGGTGGAGCGGGCGGCCACGTACGCCGAGCGCTGGTCGGACCACGCCCCGGTGACCGTCGTGTACTCCGACTGACTCAGCCCGACCAGCCTTTATCGCTCTTGTCACCCGGCTGACGGCTCGATTCAACCCCGCCGCTCCCTGAACATGAACACGATTCACCATCGATGAATCGGGAGCGGCTCATGGCAGGGTTCAACCGGCGTTCTTTCCTCCTGGCGATGGGCATGGGCGCCGCAGGCGTGCCGCTCCTGGACCGCCAAGCGTTTGCGTCGCCCGCGGGCACGACGCTCGACGTGACGGCCACGCCGATCGGCACCAGCGGTTACCGCAGGCTCACCGCGGGGCCGGGCTGGCCGACGGTCGTGCGCGGCGATCTCGTCCCAGCCAAGTCCAACCGGGAAGCGAGGCGAAAAGCGCTCACCAGCTTCGTGCAGTTCAGCGACATGCACATCTGCGACGCGCAAAGCCCGCTCCGGTTCGAGTACCTGCACCCGATCATGGGTTCCAGCGCGCACCGGCCGCAGGAGGCCCTGACGACACAGGGCTCGACGAGCCTCGTGCGGCGGGTCAACGCCGTCAAGAACGGTCCGCTGACCGGCAGGCCTTTCGACTTCCTCATGACGACCGTCAACTGAGGCGAAGACGTAACCAACGGCCGCGCGCTGTGGAGGCGGTAGGCACGGCGTGAAAGTCAAGTGCCCCAACGGTTTGAGGGTGCGGTGGTCACTCTAGCTTCAGCTGTTCGCGATGATCGTCCTCTGCTGTACTTGAGGCACCGCCATACCCAGGTTCCTCAGATGGTCGGCTTGAGCTCGTCCGACTCTGCGAGATAGAGGCGCCCGAGATCTATGAGCAATACGCCGAGTTCACGAAAGTACTCCGCCCGGTTTGGGTCGGGAACCAGACTGCACGTACGTACGGTGTGCAGCGCGAGCACTTCGCTGAACTCGGGATGAGACTTCGCGACTTCACGCGACAGCCGCATCAGCGAAGTGCGCAACAGCTCTTCGGTTAGAATTTCCGCAGCCACGACGGCGGCCTTTCTGCGTAATATCGAGCGCCCCAAGTTTTCCTTGGGGCGCTGGTGGATCGCTTGCCGACTGGTTGTTGTCCAGCGCCTGTTCCCTGGTCAAGGCTGAACCCACGGACGTGCATCAAATTCAGTCGGCTCGCGAGGCTCCTGCTGTTGCTGGAGGGATCTCTGTCGCAACTGGTGCAGCAGTTCGTCTCGCTCCTCGTTGGTCAAGGCGAGCCACTTTTCCGCCATCGTGTGTGTGAACACGCCTTGAGGCGTTAGCTCGTATTGGCGGGGGACCAGTTCGTTTGTCACGCTACGTTTTCCTTCGATTCCTGAGGTGTGTAGACATGCGTCCCCACCAGTCGTAGTAATCTCCGATGATCCATGTCCACGCGCCGACCGCGACAAGGCCGACGATTACGGTTATCGCCGTCACGGAATCCCCTTAGGGGAAGGTTGTTCTCAGTAGTTGTCGTATGGGCGCCATTGGATGCATTTCGGGCGCTTGCGCGTTTGTATCCACTCGATCATTGCCGTGCGAGCGTCGGCGATCGGTATCGATGCTGTGCGCGGAAATACTGCGCCTGTCTCCCCGTTGAATAGAAGACTGACCTCAGGTAGTGGCCGCGCTGGGTTGTATGAGTTCGCAATCACCATTTCTGGATCGTCATGGTCCATGTAGTTGAGTGCTGCAAGTCCCGCTGAAGGGATGACGCTAATCCGTAGTTGATGGTCCGGTTGTGGGCCTTCCTTTGTGCTGCGAAACTCGGCGTCCCCAACGAACATCGTCGTTTCCCACTTAGCGTGGTTTGTGCGCAGCACCTCATCGATCAATTGCTGGGACTGCTCAAGTCCGCTCGCAACTCGGACAATTCCAGTCGTGAGCACAGCCGTCACGATCATGCGTTCCCGCTGACTTTCGGGCGCCACCTTCGTAGATAAGAGGGGAAATGCGCTAACGGACTTCTTTCACGTCTACCGTCGAACCTTGTCCGGCCGATGTCTATACCTGGATCTGCATGGCCTATGCAGATCCAGGTATAACGCCTGGTAAGCAGGCGCGAAGCCTCGATCGGCGCAACCCGATGGTGTCGCCTGCGGTGCGTATGTACGCTGGTCAGAGGCAGCGCATCCGCCGCAGACGCTGACGGGGGAAGACACGAGATGACGACACCTGTTCCACAAGGTGGAAGCACTGGAGAAGCTCGTCGTTGTCAGGGTTGCGATGACAGGCTTCCTCCGGCCAACTCGGCGAATCTCTGCGCTCGCTGCCACCGAGATCAGCGTGACCAGCTTCGGACGCCGCCCGCCCAGTTGCGGCATGAGTTCTTTGAGACGGACGAGTTTCGCGCCGCGTTCGCGGAGCAACACATCGGCCACGTATTCAAGGCCTACCGAAATCACCCGCGTCATTTGACGCTTTACGGTCGGGCGCTTACGCAAGAACTACTTGCGCGATGGTTGAACCTGACGCAGTCGAAGCTCAGTCGTATCGAGAATGGCCCAGCTGAAACAAATCTTTTCTGGCTTCAAAACTGGGCGCGAACTCTGCATCTTCCTCAACATCTTCTGTGGTTCGATCTTCCTGGGCAGAGTCGGCTTACTCCGCCGGTTTCGTCTGGTCGAGACGCGGCAGGGTTGATTGACGCTGATGCGCACAACCAAATACTGATCGCGAACACTGGTATAAACACCGCAGAGCTAGTGCAGCGTGTCCGTGCATCAGCAATTGATCAGCCGACAATTGATGCCTTGAGTATTACCGTAGAGCAGATGTGTTGTGACTACTCACATGCCGACGCGCGAGAACTCATGCGTAAGGGTCAGGCGTGGTTGAGAAAGGTCACGGAGCTGCTGGGGAAACAGCTGACCCTGCCTCAACACCGTGAGGTACTGCATAATGCGGGCCTGCTCGCGCTACTGGTTGGCTGTTTGGAATATGACCTCGGCGACCAGAAAGCTGCTCAGGCAACGCGGAAGATGGCGATGCAGCTGGGTTCCGAATCGGGGGACGCCTCGATCGTGGGCTGGGCACACGAAATGCTGGCCTGGTTCAACCTCACGGCAGGAAACTACAGAGCAGTCATCCCTCTTGCACAAGCAGGGATCATCGCCGCTCCGTCACAGTCCGTCGCTGTGCAGCTTTATGGACAGCAAGCCAAAGCCTACGCGCGTATGGGAATGGCGGATGAGGTCTATGAGGCATTGCAGCGTGGTAGTGAATTGTTGGGCGAATTGCCGTATCCAGAGCGACCCGAGAATCACTTCGTGGTAGACCCTGACAAGTTCGACTTCTACGCAATGGATACATACCGGATCGTTGGGCGCGACGACTTGGCCAAGCGAAACGCCGAGGAAGTAATCCGGCGCAGCGTGAACTCGGATGGCTTCGTTGTTTCGCCGATGCGTAGTACGGAAGCCCAACTAACTCTGGCTGTCGTTGCAGCGCGAGCGGGCGACGTTGAAGAGGCCGCAGCATTGGGCGCAGAAGCCTTGCGGCATGGCCGTCAGAGTCGCCCGTCGCTTCTCATGGTCGCGTCCGAGTTGGACGACGAGCTAAGCGCGTACGGCGCACGCGCGGGCGCTGACTTCCGCGACTTGTTCAAGCTGGTCAAAGAAACCAAGGGTCAGCCTGGCGCTAGTGGTGACTGACAGCCCGCTGATCAACATGTCAGTGGTGAATATCCGTACGCCTGCTTATTCAAACTCGGAATGTTGCCCCTGCGCGCACCCTGCCTGACCAGGCATATGTTGCCACGGCATATCGATATCTAGATCTCGGCATAGAGTTCGTCGTTGTGTTCCGGCGTACTTGATGCAGCGGCCCGCAAATCCGCGAGTCGCACATCAAGCAAGGAAACACAATCATGAATTTGTCGCATACAAACCTGCTTTCTATTAGGCAAGTGGCGTGGTTGACCGGTGGCAGCGTGGCGAGCGTGTGCCGCGCTATCCGTGTCGGCACGCTTCCCGTGGTGTGGCGGCGTGACCGGGTGTGGATTCCGGCCGACGCGGTGGTGCACCTGGCGGATTCGCCGATGGGCGGTGTCCGCCGATGAACGAGCACTACGAGCGGGTGGCCGCAGAGCTTGACGAGTTCGCGGAGCTGGCTGACGAGGAGTTGGCGCACACGGTCCGCAACACGGGCCTGTGCGGGTGGTTGTCGGCCAGCGGTGAGTATCCCGAGTGGACTGGAGAGTTCCGGTCGGATCGTGAGTTGGCCGTGCAGGTGTGTGCGGAGTGCCCGGTACAGCGTGAGTGCCTGGAATGGGAGTTCCGCACCCGTGGTCACGCGACGTCGGGCGTGTGGGGTCCCCTGCCGGAGGACGCGCGCCGCGCGGTCTACGGGTGCTGGGAGGAACGCCGCGACGGCGGCACTGTGGCGGGTGAGCGGCCATGACCGGGATCGAGCTTTCCCCGCCGCTCATGCTTGCCGGGCTGGTCGCCGTGCTGGTGCTCTGGGCGGCATGGCGTCTGTCGGTCCGGCGGGCACGCAAGGCCGCTGAGGCCACCCGTCGTGGCGGGCGCCTGCTGTCCCTGACTGGTCGGGTCCTTGTCGGCGCAGCGCTCATCTCCGGCGTGCAGTGGTTGGCGCTCACGCATCCGAACTCGTCGGGGTGGGCGAAGCTCGCCGCTCTGATGGTGCCCGCGCTGTTCGCCTCGTGGGTCTTGGTGCGGGCGTTGACGGTGGTCTCCAACGAAGATCATCTTCGGGGTCGGCGCCGGCGATGACCCACCAAGATGATCTTGAAAAGCCGAGTGGTGAGCTCGTCCGTCAAGTCCTAGATGGAGAGTTCGTCAGCGACGATGAAACCGTTGCACCACAACGGAAATCTCCTCCCATGATCACGACCGCGGTGAGGTCGATTGCGGATCTTGACGGGGTGGTCCGGGCGCGATCGGTGATCGCGTATCGGGCGCTCAACGCGCCGCGTGATGTCGCCCGCCTGCTGTGGTTCCTCACCCGGGGGACCGGGCGCTGGATCGCCCGTGGTTGGCGGTGGGCGTCGTACGCGGACCTTCGTGCCGACGCACGGGCGGCACGGATGACCGGGGATGTGCAGGCGCGTCGCACGGCCCAGGAGTTGATCAGGTCCGACGCACGGGCGCGGTGGGCCAAGTTGGGGATCTTCCTCCGGAGGGTGTTTGTCGGCGCAGCGGGCGTGACGGCGTTGCTGGTCCTCATGGCGCTCGTGGACGCCGTTCTGGACCGCTCGGCTATGCCTGGGTGGCTTCAGGCCGTCTACGCCGTCAGGGACGCTCTGACGGCCGCTGTGTCGGCGGCGTGGCCGTGGGTGCCACCGCTCACGGTGGCGTGGCTGGTCGGCGCGGCCGTGTGGGAGGGCCGTGACCGCACACCGGGTGCGGGATGGCTGACACGGCCCGACCGCGACGATTCCGATTCCTGGGTGGACGAAAGGATGATCACCAGGGCGCTTGCGCACCTCGGAATCGCGCCGCTGAACTCGTTCCTTAAAGGTGGCGGTGAACTCGTCTACACCGTTGCGGCTCGAAAGGACGGTGAGGGAACTCAGGCGCAGATCCGTCTGCCGCTCGGAGTGACGGCAGAAATGGTGTCCGATCGGCGAAAGGTGTTGGCAGCGAACCTTGGGCGTGCGTCATTGGAGACGTGGCCCACCACGGGTGAGGAAGACGGAGTTCTAGATCTGTGGGTGGCTGACAAGGGCACGCTTTCCGGTGGCGCTGGTGAATGGCCGCTGTTGCATGACGGGGTCGTTGATGTGTTCGAGGGTGTTCCGTTCGGGCAGACGCAACGCGGTCTGGTGATCAACGCGCCGTTGATCGGAAATAACTGGTTGGTCGGTGGTCGACCGGGGCAGGGAAAGACCAACCTTCTCCGCGTGCTTATGGTCGGTGCGGCACTTGATCCGACCGCCGAACTCTGGGCGTTCGTGATGGGCGAAAGTCCAGACTTCGAACCGCTCGCACCGCGCTTGAGTCGCTATCGGATGGGAATGGATGATGCGGTTGCCGCCGACGCCGTTCATGCTCTAGAGGACCTTCTCAACGAAATGGAGCGACGCGGCCGTGTTCTCGGAGGGCAGCCGGGACGACCGCCGAAAGTGTCCCGCAGGCTTGCCGACAATCCCAAGTTGGGATTGCATCCGATAATTTTGTCGATCGACGAGTGCCACGAACTGTTCCAGCATCCGAAGCATGGAAAGCGCGCGGCGGAACTCGCAGTCAAACTGATCAAGCGCGGCCGCAAATATGCAGTCATTCTTCTGTTGGCTACTCAGTCGCCGACAAAAGACAGCATCCCCAAGGAGATCACGCGGAACGTGTCGTGCGGCGCTGCATTTGCTGTGGCGGACCACATCGCCAATGACGGACTGTTGGGATCGGGAAAGTATCGCGCGGGTGTGCGCGCAACCGAACTGAGGATGCACACCGATCGGGGAACCTGCGTTGCCGTCGGTGTCACCCATAATGCGTTTGAACTTGTCCGCACGTTCTATCTTCCATTTGAAGACGGCGTTGATGAAGTTACTCCCATCATTGCTCGCGCGCTGGCAAATCTAGAAATATTGCCGGTCGCGGCCGGCTGGACCCTGAAAGAAATTGAGAGTCTTGCGGCTGTTGATCATCTGACTGATATCCAGGTTGCGCTTGAAGGGGAATCCCGTGTTCGCACTCAAACTGTTCTTGCTCGACTCGTCGCACTCAATCCCAGGGAGTATGAACCGTGGACGGCGCGCGACCTTCGCGCCGCACTTCTCGGGTTCGGAATTCGGCCGAGAAAGTCTGACGGTTCGATGGTCGTCCGCAATGAGGATGTGGCGGATGCAATCGCTCGCAGGAACCGTGAGGGTGTCGACGTTCAGGCCACAGTGGACGGCAGGGAGGCGTCAGGGAGTCAGGGAGCTTTCCCTGGCGCCTCCCTGGGGCTGACTCCCTCTGCTGATCAGCGAGAACACGCGACAGGGAGGGGTGGCGGCCGGTCTGAGGCTGGCCTCTCAACTGGCCGGAATCGGGCCGTTCGCTGGCACGAAGGCGACTCCCTCCCTGAGGGGGAGGAGGTGTCGCCAGACAGTGAATGAGCCGTCCGGTCCGGGCGACGCTAGAACGTCGCAAGGTAAAGCTCAGACCCGTGCGGTAGACGACGCCTACACCCTGACGAGAGCGGCGCGCATTATCCGTCTAGCGCTTGCCAGGCGGAGAATTGCTAGGGAGCGGATCGAGCAAGACCGGGAGAACAGTCGGTAGTTCTCGAAAAGCAACGGCCCTCTCCGTTCGGAGAGGGCCGTTGGTGTTGGTTCTATGTGTAGCGCCACTTGATGTCTAGACGGTCGCCGTCGAAGCTACGGGTTCCCGGACGTGCTCTGTGGAGAACGACCTTGTCAATGAACAGTCGAAGGAACTCCCGCTTCTCGTCGAGCGTCATCTCAGGCCACGCTTCGCGGGCGCCCTCGATGTCGATATTCACTACTGGCGGTGGTAGCTCTGTTAGCTCATTCCGCAACATTTGCTCATGTTCGCCCAGAGCGCTACGTGCCGCCTGCCATTCTCCGAACGTCAGTTCGCCGGGCTTAGCCCAGAGGGTTGCCAACTCGCCGCGTTGCTTCTCGATCGCGTCCAGTGCGTCGATGATTTCCATCCTGCGCGGCCCGTGCTCATCGGCTCCGATCGCGTTCAGAAATTCCGGCTTGTCCAGCTCTGCGAACAAGCGCTCAGCTACGTACTCCTCGCTTTCTTTGAGCATGATGCCGGTGCAAGCGCGCCCACCTTTGGTGGTGTGGCAAAGCAGGTAAGGAATCTTTCCGCGTTTGCCGACGCGATGGATGGTTCCGGAAAGTGGGTTTCCGCAGACGCCGCACACGGCCAGTCCTCCCGTAAGGAGGTACTTCCTGCCGGGCGCAGTGCTGCGCTTTGGGTTCAGGATCTTGTGCTCAGTGCCGTCAGCCTTGCGAACGTTGCGCGGCTCGGAGAGCTTTAGGCGGCAGGCTTGCCATGTGTCATCGGTCAGGATTGGCTCCCAGTTTCCTCGCCCGATCACGCGTCCTTGGCGAACGAGGTAACCGGCAACGGCGGGCCTGGTTACCATGCTGCGTACCGTGTTCACGGTAACCGCACCTCCTTTCGCGCCGCGAAATCCCTGCTCTTTCAGCTGTGCTGCGATGTTGCCAAGCGACCAGCCGGACAACACCCAGTCTGCGGCGCGTCGTATCGCGTTCGCCTCTTCCGGATGCTGTGCGTACGTTTTCACTCCGTCCTCACGCGTGGCGTGCCTAAAGCCGAAGCTAGGCCCGCCTGGTGGCTCTCCGCGTGCCGCTTTCGCGTCGAACTTGTCCTGGATTCGCCTCTTGATGACGCGGACTTCCTCGGCGTTCAGTACGGCCTTAATGCCCGCCACTGCCGTACGCACGTGGACGATGCCGTCACGTTTGGTGTGCAGCTCCGAAATGCCTGCCCCGTCCATCAACGCGGCGAACTCGAACCACTGCACCTCGCGCCGCTCAATACGCGACTGCTCAATGGCCCACACGTGAGCCACCTCGCGGCGTTCGAGAGCCTGACGTAGTTCGTTGTAGTCGGGACGGACCACGTCGTCCTTCGCCGCCGACAGGTCGTTGTCGGAGAAAACACGCACGGGTACACCAGGCCACGTCTGAGCCGCGTACTCCCGACCGTAGGTCTCCTGAGTCTTGACCCCCTCCTTCCGGCCTGAGCGGTCGATCGAGATGCGGCAATACAGTGCTACATACCTGGTCATGGCACCGATCGTGCGCCGGTTACGTCTAGCCTGCAATCCGCAACCGGCGACAACACCGACAACCACGAGAACATCGAGCTCGACTGGTACCTCACGGTCCTCAACGGCGGCCGCATCACGCCGAACACCGGCGGCTCGCGGTACGAGGGCGTGCAGAACGCGGGCATCAGCACGTTCTGGCAGCCGGAGCTGAGCGGCAGCGACGACTACAAGGCCGCCGGGTTCCCGCAACTCCCAGGTCTGCTCGACGCGGCGGTCCGCGAGTTCACCAGCCCTGGTCTGGACATCCCCTGGTACTCCACGATCGGCAACCACGACGACAGCGTGGTCGGCGCGCTGCCGGACGGGCTGCTCGACAGCTGGTACACCGGCCACAAGAAGATCGTCGGGTTCGGCGACCCCGTGCAGAACGCGAAGGTCGCGCAGGCGTTCAACGACCCCAAGGCGATCCCGGAAGCGATGGCCATCCTCGCGAGCGGTGGCGTCGTTCGGACCGTGACGCCGGACAGTCGGCGCAGGCTGTTCAACACCGGTGAGTACGTGCGCAAGCATCTGCCGACGGGCGGACACGGCTACACGGACGCCAACGCGGATGGCGTCGACGTTTTCTACACGTTCCGGATGGCGCCTGGCGTCACCGGCATCAGCATGGACACCACGAACCTCGCAGGGTTCTCCACGGGCTCCATCGGGCTGCACCAGCTCAACTGGATCGAGAGGACCCTCAAGCGCAACAGTTCGCTCTACTACGACTGGCTCGGTCTGCCGCAACGGCAGAACGTCACCGACGAGCTGTTCGTGCTCTTCAGCCATCACACGAGCACGACGATGGGCAACGTGCTGCCGGACAAGCGCCGCCCGTTGGACCCGCGTGTGAACGGCGACGCGTTGGTCGACCTCCTGCACCGCTTCCCGAACGTGCTGGCGTGGGTCAACGGCCACACGCACCGCAACGTGATCACCCCGCATCGGCACGGCACGCCGTCCCGGAGCTTCTGGGAGATCAACACCGCCGCGCACGTCGACTACCCGCAGCACGCCCGCGTGATCGAGGTGGCGGACAACGGTGACGGCACGTTGTCGCTGTTCACGACGTTGCTCGAAGCGGACGCCCCCTACCAGGCGGACTACGACGACCGCAGCGACGAGGCCCTGGCCAGCCTGTGCCGGGAGATCACCTACAACGACATCCACTCGCGGACGAACCCGCTCGGCACGCCGCTCGACCGGAACGCGGAACTGCTCGTCGCGGTGCGCTGACAGTGGGATGTCCCACACCCGGTGCGAGGTGGTCAGGAATTTTGGCGGCCTAAGGTCGTTTACGTGGCAGTGGACATCTCGCTAACCCCACCGCAGCCCCGCCCGAGTGCGGCGGCCATGCGGCGTGCGCTGCGCAGGGCCGCCGACGGTGCCGTGCTCGACGCGACGGAAGCCTCTGTGTTGCTGCATGCGCGCGAGGACGACCTCGACGCGTTGCTGACAGCGGCGGGCAAGGTGCGGGACGCGCACCTGCTCGCGGAGGGGCGTGCCGGGATCGTCACGTACAGCCGGTCGGTGTTCATCCCGCTGACGAGGCTGTGCCGGGACCGGTGCCACTACTGCACGTTCGCGACGGTGCCGCACAAGCTGCCCGCCGCGTTCCTCGAACGCGACGAGGTGCTGGCGATCGCCCGCGCCGGCGCCGCGCAGGGCTGCAAGGAAGCGCTTTTCACGCTCGGCGACCGGCCGGAGGACCGCTGGCCCGCCGCGAAGGAGTGGCTGGACGCGCGCGGTTACGAGTCCACTTTGGACTACGTGCGCGCCAGCGCCATCGCGGTGCTGGAGGAGACCGGCCTGCTGCCGCACCTCAACCCCGGCGTGCTGAGCTGGGAGGAGCTGACGCGGCTGCGGCCCGTCGCGTCCAGCATGGGCATGATGCTGGAGACCACGGCCGAGCGGCTGTGGAGCGAGAAGGGCGGCCCGCACTACGGCAGCCCTGACAAGGACCCCGTCGTCCGGCTGCGCGTCCTCACCGACGCCGGCCGCGTGAACGTCCCGTTCACCACCGGGATCCTCATCGGCATCGGCGAGACGATCGCCGAGCGCGCCGAGTCGTTGCTCGCGATGCGTCAGATCGCGAAGCAGTACGGGCACATCCAGGAAGTCATCATCCAGAACTTCCGCGCCAAGCCGGACACGGCGATGCGCGGCATGCCCGACGCCGATCTGACGGAGCTCGCGGCGACGATCGCCGTTGCACGCCTGGTGATGCCGTCGACCGTGAGCGTGCAGGCACCGCCGAACCTCGTCGGTGGTGAGTTCGACCTGATGCTGCGCGCGGGCGTCGACGACTGGGGCGGCGTCTCGCCGATCACGCCGGACCACGTGAACCCCGAGAAGCCGTGGCCGCAGGTCGACCAGCTCGCGGAGATCACCCGCGAGGCCGGTTTCTCCTTGCAGGAACGGCTGAACGTCTACCCGCGCTACGTCCGCGCGGCGGCGGGGCAGTGGATCGACACCCGGCTCACCGCGCACGTTTCCGCGCTGGCACTGGAAAACGGCCTCGCGAACCCGGACGCTCCCGTGGTCGGCCGCGAGTGGCAGGAGCCGGACGGCGGGCTCGACACGTTCGGGCGCGCGGACCTCCACACCGCGATCGACACCGAAGGCCGCACGAGCGACCGCCGCGGCGACTTCGACGAGGTCTACGGCGACTGGGACGAGCTGAAGATTCCCGTTGCGCCGCAACGTCTTTCCGAAGACGTCCAACGTGGACTGAAGATCGCCGCGAACGACCCGGGCGCGTTGCTCGGCGACACCGACGCCGCGATGGCGCTGCTGACCGCGGACGGCGACGCGCTGGAGGAGATGACCCGCCTCGCCGACGACCTGCGGCGCGAGGTGGTCGGCGACGACGTCACGTACGTGGTCAACCGGAACATCAACTTCTCCAACGTCTGCTACGTCGGGTGCCGTTTCTGCGCCTTCGCCCAGCGCGAGCGCGACGCGGACGCGTTCCGGCTGTCGGCCGAGGAGGTCGCCGACCGCGCGCAGGAGGCGTGGGACGACGGCGCCACCGAGGTCTGCATGCAGGGCGGCATCGACCCCAAGCTGCCGGTGACCTACTACGCCGACGTCGTGCGCGCGATCAAGAAGCGTCTGCCCGAGATGCACGTCCACGCGTTCAGCCCGATGGAGATCGTCTCCGCCGCGGCGAAGGCGGGCGTGAGCATCCGTGAGTGGCTCACGGAGCTGAAGGAAGCCGGCCTCGACACGATTCCCGGCACGGCGGCCGAGATCCTCGACGACGACGTCCGGTGGGTGCTGACCAAGGGCAAGCTGCCGACCGCGACCTGGCTCGAGGTCGTCGGCACCGCCCATGAGCTGGGCATTCGTTCGTCCTCGACGATGATGTACGGCCACGTGGACCACCCCGGCCACTGGCTCACGCACTTCCGGGTGCTCGCGGACCTGCAGGACCGGACCGGCGGGCTCACCGAGTTCGTCGCGCTGCCGTTCGTGCACCGCAATGCCCCGATCTACCTGGCCGGAGTCGCCCGTCCCGGCCCGTCCCGCCGCGACAACCGGGCCGTGCACGCGTTCGCACGGTTGGCGCTGCACGGACGCGTCGACAACATCCAGTGCTCCTGGGTGAAGCTCGGCGACGAGGGCACCGCGGAGATCCTCAACGGCGGCGCGAACGACATCGGCGGCACGTTGATGGAGGAGACCATCAGCCGCATGGCAGGCTCCGAACACGGGTCGGCGCGCACGGTGAGTGAGCTTGAGACCCTGGCTTCACTAGCAGGGCGTAACGCGCGTCAGCGGACTACGACATATGGGCGAGTGCGAACCGATCATCCGTGACCGATAGTCTGATTCGGCGCATAGACGCTACCGGCCATCGGTAGCTTGGCGGCCAATCAGTCAGCAAGGTTCACCCGTTCCGGGGTGAGTCTGTGCCTTGGGGAGGCTCGGCAAGTGCACGGCATGAGTCTGGTTCTGAGCGCGGCGGTCGAGAGCAGCATGACCGGTACCGCTGCTGCTGGTCCCGTGGGTCTGATCGCGGTCACCGCGGGCGTGGGCGGTCTGGTCTACGGCCTGGTGAAGCGGCGCAAGCCGGCGCCCGTCGTGGCGGCCAACCAGCGCATCGACCTGGTCCAGCAGGACACCGCGCACAACTGATCCACCTGGTCTGAGAAGATTTCGTCCGTGTCCACGGAGAACGCACCCGCAGAGCCCGCAAAGCGTCCCCGCGTCCTGTCCGGCATCCAGCCGACGGCCGGGTCGTTCCACCTCGGGAACTACCTGGGTGCGGTGCGGCAGTGGGTGGCGCTGCAGGAAGCGCACGACGCGTTCTACTGCGTCGTCGACCTGCACGCGATCACCGTGGAGCAGAACCCGAAGGAACTGCGCCAGAACACGCGCGTCTCGGCCGCGCAGCTGCTCGCGCTGGGCATCGACCCGGATCGGGCGACGCTGTTCGTGCAGTCGCACGTCCCGGAGCACGCCCAGCTCGGCTGGGTCATGCAGTGCCTGACCGGCTTCGGCGAGGCGTCGCGGATGACGCAGTTCAAGGACAAGTCCGCGCGCCAGGAGCAGTCCGTCGGCGTGGGCCTGTTCACGTACCCGATCCTGCAGGCCGCGGACATCCTGCTGTACCAGGCGCACTACGTGCCGGTCGGTGAGGACCAGCGCCAGCACCTGGAGCTGACGCGCGACCTCGCGACGCGCTTCAACTCGCGTCACGGCAAGACGTTCCGGCTGCCGGAGGCGTACATCGTCAAGGACACGGCCAAGATCTTCGACCTGCAGGACCCGACGGCGAAGATGAGCAAGTCGGTGCCGGGCGGCGTCGTCGAGCTGCTGGAGGACCCGAAGCGCTCGGCCAAGAAGATCCGTTCCGCGGTGACCGACACGGGCCGCGAGATCATCTTCGACGTCGAGAACAAGCCGGGCGTCTCGAACCTGCTGACGATCTACTCGGCCCTGACCGGCCGCACGGTCGAGTCGCTGGTCGTCGACTACGACGGCAAGGGCTACGGCGACCTGAAGAAGGACCTCGGCGAGGTCTTCACCGAGTGGGTCGCGCCGGTGCAGGAACGCGTCCGCATGTACCTCGACGACGTGGCGTCGCTGGACAAGATCCTGGCCCGTGGCGCCGAGCGCGCGCGTGAGGTCGCCTCCGTCACGTTGCGCCGTACGTACGACAAGATCGGCTTTGTTCTGCCTGAGTAGTGCACTTGCACTAGCGTCTTGCGCGTGGACAAGTGGCGGCGGAAGTACGCGTGGCTCGACCACATCATGCTGGCGTACGAGCGCTTCACCGAGAGGTACGGCACGCACTACGCCGCCGCGGTGACGTACTTCAGCGTGCTGTCGCTCGTGCCGATCCTGATGATCGGGTTCGCGGTCGCCGGTTTCGTGCTGCAGTCGCAGCCGGACCTGCTCGCTGAGCTGCGCGGAGCCATCGCCGAGGCGGTGCCGGACCCGAACCTGAGCAAGCAGGTCAACGAGGCCGTCAACTCCGCCTTGGACTCCAAGGGCGTGGTCGGCATCATCGGCCTGCTCGGCGCCGCCTACTCCGGTCTCGGCTGGATGAGCAACCTCCGCGACGCCCTGACCGCGCAGTGGGGCCACGCGAAGGAGAACCTGCCGTTCCTCGGCACGCTGTGGCGCGACCTGCTGGCATTGGTCGGCCTGGGCCTCGCGATCGTGCTGTCGTTCGGCATCACGGCGCTCGGCACCGGCTTCGCGGAACAGGTCCTGGAGTGGCTGGGGCTGGAGAACGCCGGCTGGGCGCACGTCCTGCTGCGCATCGGCACGATCGTCCTGTCGCTGCTCGCGAACTGGCTCGTGTTCCTGTGGGTGCTCTCGCGGTTGCCGCGCAAGCCCGTCGGGTGGCGCAGCGCGATCCGCGGCGCGTTCGCCGGCGCGGTCGGGTTCGAGATCCTGAAGCAGACGGCGACGATCTTCCTGTCGTTCACGACCAGGTCGCCGACCTCGGCCGCGTTCGGGTCCGTCATCGGTGTGCTGGTGTTCGCGAACCTGGTGGCGCAGTTCATCCTGTTCATCACGGCCTGGACGGCCACCGCGAAGGAGAACCGCGAGCCCGAGGTCGTGAAGCCGCCGCCGCCCGCGGTGATCGAACCGGTCATCTCCGTGCGATCCGGGCCGTCACCGTCGTTGATGCTCGGCGCCGGAGCTGTGGTCGGTGCGGTGCTCGGCCTCCGGTGGCGCCGCAAATAGCGTTCAGAACGAGAACGGCCCCAGCGCGTGTGCGCTGGGGCCGTCGTCCTTGGTGCCTCAGACGCCCTGTGCCGCCTGCGCGGCCTGTCGGCGGGCCCTGGCCGCCCTGGCGCGCTTGCTGCGGATGAAGAGCACGAGACCGGCCAGCAGGCCGATGCCCGCCGCGGCCGTGATCGGGAGACCGACGGTGCCGAACGCGGTGGGCGTGGGGCGGCCCGTGCGCGAGTCGACGGCGGCTGCGTCGTCCTGGGTGTCGGTGCTCTGCGTGGGAACCACGTTCTGCTTCGGCTGCGGAGCGCCGTCGACGAGCTTGCCCACGCCGCCGGGGCCCATGGCGAAGCCGTAGTCGAGCAGCTTCGCGGCCTGGGCGTCGATGCGCGTGGGTGTCTGCTGGCCGCGCAGCAGCACGACGACGAGGCGGCGGCCGTTGCGTTCCGCGGCGCCCACGTAGGTGTGCTGCGAGTCGTCGGTGAAGCCGGTCTTGCCGCCGAGCGCGCCCTGGTAGTTCTGGAGCAGGCGGTTGTCGTTCTGCAGCATGATCGTGCCACCGTTGCGGCCGGGGAACTGCGACTGCTGCAGCTTGATGGCCTGCGCGAACTCGTCGTACTTCATCGCGCCGCGGAAGATCAGGCCGACGTCGTAGGCCGAGGTGCTGGTGCCGGGGGCGTCGAGACCGGACGGGGTCACGGCGCGGGTGTCGAGGGCGCCGAGCTCCTTGGCCATCGCGTTCATCTTGCGCAGGGCGTTCGGCACGCCGCCGAGCTGACGGGCCAGCGTGTGCGCCACGTCGTTGCCCGAGGTGAGCAGCAGGCCGTGCAGCAGCTGGCGGACCGTGTACTGGCCGCCGTCCTTCAGGCCGACGCAGGTGCACTCCTGCTGGGTGTCCTCGGCGCTGGCGGTGACGACGAGGTCGCCACGCAGTTCCTTGGCGACGACCATCGCGAGCAGCACCTTGATGACGCTGGCGGGGCGCTGACGGCCGTGCGGGTCGTACGCGGCGATGACGGCGCCGCTGTCCATGTCCGCGAGCAACCACGAGGCCGCTGTGATGCCGCTGGGCGGTTGCGCCGAGTTCGGCGGCAGGATCAGGCCGCACTCGCCGAGCCGGTCACCGCCGACGGGCTTCTCCGGCACCTCGAGCGGCGTCGGGGCCTTCTGGCCCGGCGCCGGCTGCTCGGACGTGTCCACCGGTGGCGGCGGGGTCTCGCGGTTCGCACACTGTGCCGAGCCGGCGGCCTGTTGTGCGGTGCCGGTCGGTGCGGCGAACGCGGCTGTGGCCGTTGCTAGGACCAGGGCGACGATGAGCCGTTTTGGGAAGGGCACACGTTCAGGCTATCCACCCCCGTTTAGCCGCTTGCACGCACCACGTCTGATACTGGTGAACGTGAAGCTCTCGCGCCCGATGTCACTCTTCCTGGTGGCTTTCGGAGTGTGGTCGTGGGTGATCTGGCCCACGTTCCTGAAGAACATCTGGAAGGACCCACGTTCGTTTAGCGACGGACCTACCGCCTTCTTCACGGTGCACCTGGTGCTCGTGATCGCCTCGCTCGTGTTCGGCACCGTCATCGGCGTGCTGGGCGTGCGGGGTTTCCTGGCCACTCGACGTCGATAGGGAAAAGCTGTGGAGTTCGTACGCCTGCTGCTGGTGTTCCTGCACCTGCTCGGCATGGGCATGCTGGTCGCGATGATCCTTTTGCAGGCCAAGGCCGGCAAGGACGCGCCGGTCAACAAGGGCTGGCTGCACGGCGCGGCCTTGCAGCTGCTCACCGGTGTCGCGCTGGTCGGCATCGACCCGCTGGTCGACGCGGTGAAGTACGACCACATCAAGATCGGCGTCAAGCTGCTGGTCGTCGTGGCCATCGCCGTCGTCGTGGCGATCAACGTCAACAAGCCGAAGGCCCCGTCCTGGCTGCTGCCGACGGCCGCTTCGCTGGTCGTGCTGAACGTGGGCGTCGCGGTCTTCTGGACCTGATCGGGGGATGTCGCCCGCACTGCCGGGTGACGTAGGGGTGCTTTTCGCACCAGGTGTTGTACCTGCGCGCAACCATCCCTGGCATGTCACGTATCGCCTATATCGGTGTGCTCGCCGCCGGGGCAGTGTTGACGGTCGTCTCACTGCACGGTGCCGCCCCGGAGGCCTCGGCCTCCGGGGATGGCCAGGTGTGCGCCGCTGCGTGGTGCCCGAAGGAACGTCCGGGATGGCGTGCGCCGTCGCCGAGAGGTGAAGAGCCTCCGACGTCGTCCACGACCACCCCGACGACCACCACCACCCCGTGCACGACGACCTCGACCACCACGACGACGTCACCGGTGACCACCACCACGACCGAGTCCACGACCACAACCACCACGACGACCAGCACGACGTCGAGTTCGACCCCGCCGTCGTCGTCCTCGACCACGACGACGACCGGTTCCACGACCACCACGTCGGGTTCGACGACTCCTCCGGTGACCACCAGCACCACGCCGCACATCACCACTCCGCCGGTGACCACCACGGTCACGCCAGTGGTCCACCAGGACAACCGTCTGGCCAACACCGGTGCCTCGACCACGTGGATGCTGCTGCTCGGCGTCCTGCTCCTGGTCGGCGGCACGGCTCTGATGTTGCTCGACCGCGCCAGGCGACTCACCCGGCGCTGACCGCCCAAAAACTGTCGGTGCTCCTCGTCACACTGATGACGTGCGAATCGAACACCTGCGCGAACGCAGCGATCTCGGCGTCATCAGTGCCGGCACCCTGAAGTCACTGGGTGTCAGTGACCCGTGGCGGAGGTGCGCCTCGGGCGGGCCGTGGCAGCGCATGTACCCAGGTGTGGTGCTGCTGCACAACGGCCCGCCCACCCCGGACCAACAGCTGACCGCGGCCCTCCTTCGAGCGGGCCCGGAAGCCGTGGTCACCGGGGTGGAGGCCTGCCGCCGGCACGGCCTGCCCGCCCGCGCCCAGGGAATCCACCTCCTGGTGCCGGGCACGGCACGCGGCACCGGCACGCTCGTCCTGGAACGAGCCACGCCCGTACCTCCTAGCTCCGACGTGGGCGGCTTCCCGGTGGTGTCCGCGGCCAGAGCCGTCGTGGACGCCTGCCGCTTCATGCGCTCAGCGGACGAGGCCACCGCCCTGATCGCCGCCGCCATCCAGCGAGGCCGCTGCACGCCCGCAGACCTCCAGGCAGAGGCCCGCACCAACCGCTTCGGCACGAAGCTCGTCCGAACAGTCCTCAAAGACCTGGGCCGTGCGGAATCGGTGGCGGAACGAGACGCCCGCCGCCTCTCCCGCAAGCTCCGCCTCACCACACCGCACTGGAACACCACGATCGCCGGCGCCGACGGCGCCATCATCGGCAGACCCGACGCCTGGTACGACGACGTGGGCCTGGCCTGGGAGATCGACTCCCGCGCGTTCCACTACGGCCCGCGCGACCACGAACGCACCCTCGCCCGCAACAGCCGTTACGCGGCAGCGGGAATCCTCGTGGTGCAGACCCTGCCGACCCGCCTGCGCGACCACCCGGACGCGGTGGCGCGTGAGCTGAAGGCGGCGCATCGGGCGGCTGCGGCCAGACCACGCCCGCCGGTGCACGTCGTGGAGGTGACTTGAGCAACCACCCTCACAAGGCGACGGCCAGCACGGGCAGGCGACCCCTCCGCTGGAACCGGCGCCAGCCGCCGCAACCGGCCCCGCGCGGTGCCAACCGGCGCCCGCCAACGCAAGGCGACCGCGTACGAGTCCTGGCGTGGCGATGCGGAGCGAGCCGTCTGAACCTAGGGCGCCGGGTAGCGGTGCGCCCCAATCGCAACCCCGCACTTCGTCACGACCTGCGCGCGCACCCTCGCAAGGCGACCGAACGCCAGGAACGCGACCCACCCCGCTGGAACGCGACGAACGCCCGCAAGCTCACCCGCGCCCCAACGCAAGCCGACCCGCACCGCCACCAACCCGACGCGAGCCGACCCGCGCACGCTCAACCGGCCACCCCGGAAACGACGAAGCGCCGCGCCCCCAGGGGGAACGCGGCGCCTCGCACCGAGAAGAACTCAGACGCGCTTGAACAGCAGCGCGCGCTTGACTTCCTGGATCGCCTTCGTCACCTGAATGCCACGAGGACAAGCGTCGGTGCAGTTGAAGGTGGTCCGGCACCGCCACACGCCGTCGATGTCGTTGAGGATGTCGAGCCGCTCCTCAGCGCCCTCGTCACGCGAGTCGAAGATGAACCGGTGCGCGTTCACGATCGCCGCCGGGCCGAAGTACGAGCCCTCGGTCCAGTAGACCGGGCAGGAGGTGGTGCAGCAGGCGCACAGGATGCACTTCGTCGTGTCGTCGAACCGCTCGCGGTCGGCGGCGGACTGGATGCGCTCGCGCGTCGGCTCGTTGCCGTAGGTCACGAGGTACGGCTTGACCGCGCGGAACGCCTCGAAGAAGGGCTCCATGTCGACCAGCAGGTCCTTGTGCACCGGCAGGCCCTTGATGGGCTCGATGGTGATCGTGGTGTGCTTGTCGCCCTTTTCGAGCAGGTCCTTCAGCAGCACCTTGCACGCCAGGCGGTTGACGCCGTTGATGCGCATGGCGTCCGAGCCGCAGATGCCGTGTGCGCAGGAACGCCGGAAGGTCAGCGTGCCGTCTACGTACCACTTGATGTGGTGCAGCAGGTTCAGCACGCGGTCCGACGGGAGCGCCGGGATGTCGAACGCGTCCCAGCGCGGCTCGTCGTCGATCTCCGGGTTGAACCGGCGGATCTTGACGGTGACCGTGACAGCGCCGTCCGGAACGGGCGGCTGGGAGCCGCGCGAGCCTGCAGTGGTTTCAGCGGTGGCGGTCATCAGTACTTGCGCTCCATCGGCTTGTACCGGGTAAAGGTCACGGGCTTGTAGTCCATGCGGATGTCGGCCGAGAGACCGTCGCCCTGCTTGTAGAACATGCTGTGGCGCATGAAGTTCGTGTCGTCGCGGTTCGGGTAGTCCTCGCGGGCGTGACCGCCGCGGGACTCCTTGCGCGCGAGCGCACCGTGCACGAGGACCTCGGCCAGCTCCAGCAGGAAGCCGAGCTCGACGGCCTCCAGCAGGTCGGTGTTGAAGCGCTTGCCCTTGTCCTGGACGGAGATGTGGGCGTAACGCTCCTTGAGGGCCTGCACGTCGTGCAGCGCCGTCTTCAGGGTGTCCTCGGTGCGGTACACGGACGCGTTGGCGTCCATGGTGGCCTGCAGCTCGGTGCGGATGTCCGCCACGCGCTCCTGGCCGTGCTCCGACAACGCGAGCGCGACCTGGGCCTCGACGGCGGCGGCCGGGTTCTCCGGCAGGTCGACGTGCGACTCGCGCGACAGCGCGTACTCCGCGGCGGCGATGCCCGCGCGGCGGCCGAAGACGTTGATGTCCAGCAGCGAGTTCGTGCCGAGGCGGTTCGCGCCGTGCACGGAGACGCAGGCGCACTCACCCGCGGCGTACAGGCCGGGAACGACGTTGTCGTTGTCCCGCAGCACCTCGCCGTGGATGTTCGTCGGGATGCCGCCCATCGCGTAGTGCGCGGTCGGGTACACCGGGACGGGCTCGACGACCGGGTCGACCGCGAGGTACGTGCGGGCGAACTCGGTGATGTCCGGCAGCTTCGTCTCCAGCACCTCGGCGCCGAGGTGCGTGCAGTCGAGCAGCACGTAGTCCTTGTTCGGGCCGGCACCGCGGCCTTCGAGCACCTCGAGGGCCATCGAACGGGCCACGATGTCGCGCGGCGCCAGGTCCTTGATGGTGGGGGCGTAGCGCTCCATGAACCGCTCACCCGAGGCGTTGCGCAGGATCGCGCCCTCACCTCGGGCACCCTCGGTCAGCAGGATGCCGAGACCGGCGAGGCCGGTCGGGTGGAACTGGTAGAACTCCATGTCCTCCAGGGGCAGGCCCTTGCGGAAGACGATGCCCATGCCGTCGCCGGTCAGCGTGTGGGCGTTCGACGTGGTCTTGAAGACCTTGCCGAAACCGCCGGTCGCGAACACGACGGACTTGGCCTGGAAGACGTGGATCTCGCCGGTCGCGAGCTCGTAGGCGACAGCGCCGGTGCAGACCGGGCCGTTCTCCGTCTCGGTCAGGCAGATGTCGAGCACGTAGAACTCGTTGAAGAACTCGATGCCGTGCTTGACGCAGTTCTGGTAGAGCGTCTGCAGGATCATGTGGCCGGTGCGGTCCGCGGCGTAACAGGCGCGGCGCACGGCGGCTTCACCGTGGTTGCGCGTGTGGCCGCCGAACCGGCGCTGGTCGATCTTGCCCTCGGGCGTGCGGTTGAACGGCAGGCCCATCTTCTCGAGGTCGAGAACGGCGTCGATCGCCTCCTTCGCCATGATCTCGGCGGCGTCCTGGTCGACCAGGTAGTCGCCGCCCTTGATCGTGTCGAAGGTGTGCCACTCCCAGTTGTCCTCCTCGACGTTGGCGAGGGCGGCGCACATGCCGCCCTGGGCCGCGCCGGTGTGCGAACGCGTGGGGTAAAGCTTGGTGAGCACCGCGGTGCGGGCGCGCTGGCCGGACTCGATCGCCGCGCGCATTCCGGCACCACCAGCGCCGATGATGACTACGTCGTACTTGTGGAACTGCATTGTGGTGGGCTCCCCGCGCGGGTCAGTTCGAGATGTTCGGGTCGAAGGTGAAGATCACGAACGTGCCGAGCGAGATGATCAGGACCATCGACACGTAGAGCAGCATCTTCAACCAGAACCGGGTGGCGTCCTTGCGGGCGTAGTCGTTGATGATCGTCCGGACGCCGTTGCCACCGTGGATCTGCGCGAGCCAGAGCATCGCGAGGTCCCAGAACTGCCAGAACGGCGATGCCCACCGGCCGGCCACGAAGCCGAAGTTGATGCGGTGGATGCCGCCGTCGAGGATGTTCATGATGAACAGGTGGCCGAGCACCAGGATCACGAGCAGCAGCCCGGACAGGCGCATGAACAGCCAGCTGTAGAGCTCGCCGTTGCTGCGGCGGGCCGCGGGGCGGCGCGGCGAGCGGGGCTTGTCGAGTGCGAGTGACATGGTCAGTGGCCCCCAACCAGCTCGGAGATCGTGCGCACCAGCATGAAGTAGGCGCCGGGGATCATCACGGCGATCCACACGCCGAGCACGGTCCAGAGCATGGCGCGCTGGTACTTGGCGCCCTTCTCCCAGAAGTCGACCAGCATGACCCGGATGCCGTTGAGCGCGTGGTAGAGAACCGCGCCGACCAGACCGACCTCGAAGAGGTTGACGATCGGGTTCTTGTAGGTCTCGATCACCGCGTCGTACGCGTTCGGGGACACCCGCACGAGGGCGGTGTCGAGCACGTGGGTGAAGAGGAAGAAGAACGTGAGGACACCGGTGATCCGGTGGGCGACCCAGGACCACATGCCCAGATCACCGCGGTAGAGCGTCCCACCCCCTCGGGTGGTGCCCGACCGCTCGGGTGCGCCTGCGCTGGTCATGCGCCGCGACCTCCAACGTCAGTGGTGGTGGGTCGGCAACAGTTCTTCCCGACCATGACCGGAAAATCCTAGTCCCGCACGTCGGAACCAACCCAGCAGGCGCACCCGCTCTGTGATCGATGAGACACGCTGTCGATCGGCCAAGCGGTCTTTATCGATCCCGAAATGCGGTCCACGCCACAAAACGGTCACGAAAGAGGACAGCGGCCGGGACCTCCGCCTTGGTCCGGGCCGCCGTCGTCGGCAAGGGCACTTGCCACCCCGTACACGGCGGCGGGGCCGTCGCCGGTTCAACACCGAGCGAAACTGGGCCGTTCGGGCGAAGATCGGTGTGGCGAAGCGGCTGAAGATGACTTTTCGCAACGCCTTGAACACGATTGATCACCACTCGTACGGCCAAAGCGTCGAATGCGTAACCGATAGGGGTCTTTGTAGGTGCTGGCGGCAACGGGGTTGGTTACTAAGAGGTACGGTGCCGCGTCTAGGACCCAACAACGTCGTTGGGGAGGAACCTCAGGGAGGAGACGAGCCGTGCGTCGTCGTATGCGTGGTGTCGCGGTCGCCGCGATCGCGTTGACCAGCGTGATGACTATGGCCGCCTGCGCGAAGGACTCGGGTGGCGGATCGAACTCGAACACCGGCAGTGGTGCCGCTTGCGAGTTCGCCGAGGCCCCGAGCGCGCCTGCTACCTCGAACACCAGCGCCGCCAACGGTGACAAGGTGGACGCGAGTGCGCTGAAGATCGGTCTGGCCTACGACATCGGTGGCCGTGGCGATGCGTCGTTCAACGACTCCGCCGCCGCCGGTCTGGACAAGGCCATCGCGGACATGGGCGTGAAGAAGGAGAACACGCGCGAGCTCTCCGCCGCTCCGAACGAGGACGAGTCCGCCAAGCAGACCCGTCTGCGCCAGCTGGCCTCCGAGGGCTTCAGCCCGATCATCGGTGTCGGCTTCGCCTACGCCGAGTCGATGAAGCTCGTCGCCGCGGAGTTCCCGAACGTCAAGTTCGGTCTGGTCGACTCGGCCGTCGAGGGTGCCGCCAACGTCACGCCGCTGCTGTTCGCCGAGCAGGAGGGCTCCTTCCTGGCCGGCGTCATCGCCGCGTACCAGAGCAAGAAGTGCCACGTGGGCTTCGTCGGCGGCGTCGAGATCCCGCTGATCCAGAAGTTCGAGGCCGGCTACTTCCAGGGTGCCAAGGCCGCCGCGCCGAAGATCCAGGTCGAGAAGAAGTACATCACGCCTGCCGGTGACTTCACGGGCTTCCAGGACGCCCCGAAGGGCCAGGAAGCCGCGAAGGGCCAGATCGACAAGGGCGCCGACGTGATCTACCAGGCCGCCGGTGCCTCCGGTAAGGGCATCTTCTCGGCCGCCAAGCAGGGTGGCGTGCTGGCCATCGGCGTCGACTCCGACCAGTACAACCAGGCGACCGTCGCCGACACCAAGGACGTCATCGTGTCGTCCATGCTCAAGCGCGTCGACGTCGCGGTCTACGACTTCGTCAAGGCCGTCGCCAAGAACGACATCGCCTCGCTGCCGAAGGTCTTCGACCTGAAGGTGAACGGTGTCGGCTACTCCACGTCGGGTGGCAAGATCGACGCGAAGCTGCAGGGAATCCTCGAGGGCTACAAGGCCCAGATCATCGAGGGCAAGATCAAGGTCGCGGACAAGCCGTAGTCCGAAAGCCGCACGCACACCGGGCCCTGTGAGGATTTCGCCCTCACAGGGCCTGGTGCGTGGTAGGAGGAGCACTCGACGATGAGCAGTTCCACGTCCGTTGGGACGGACGAACACCCCGCGGTGGTGCTCACAGGCATCACCAAGCGATTCCCAGGTGTGGTCGCCAACAGCGACGTCCACCTGACCGTCCGCCGTGGCGAGGTACACGCCCTGTGCGGTGAGAACGGCGCGGGCAAGTCCACCCTGATGAAGATCCTCTACGGCATGCAGCCGCCGGACGAGGGCACCATCGAGGTGAACGGTGAGCAGGTGCGCTTCCGCACGCCGTCCGACGCCATCAAGGCCGGCATCGGCATGGTGCACCAGCACTTCATGCTGGCCGACAACCTCACCGTCCAGGAGAACGTGGTCCTGGGTGCCGAGGCCCTGCACGGCATCGGCAAGAAGGCCCGCGCGCGCATCATCGAGCTCTCCGGCAGGACCGGGCTCAACGTCGACCCCGGCGTTCTGGTCGAGCAGCTCGGCGTCGCGGACCGGCAGCGCGTCGAGATCCTCAAGGTGCTCTACCGCGGCGCCAAGGTGATCATCCTGGACGAGCCGACCGCGGTGCTCGTGCCGCAGGAGGTCAACGAGCTCTTCGACACCGTCCGCGGCATGCAGGAGCAGGGCTACACGTTCCTGTTCATCTCGCACAAGCTCGACGAGGTCCGCGCGATCGCGGACTCCGTCACGGTGATCCGCCGCGGCACGACCGTGGGCAGCGCGGACCCGAAGACCGTCAGCTCCCGGCAGCTCGCCGAGATGATGGTCGGCAGCGAGCTCCCCAGCCCGGAGACCCGCGAGTCCACCGTCACCGACACGGTCGTGCTGGACGTCAAGGGCCTCAGGCTGATGACGCCGGACGGCTCGCGGCCGATCCTGGACGACATCGACATGGTGGTCCGCTCCGGCGAGGTCGTCGGCATCGCCGGTGTCGAGGGCAACGGGCAGACCGAGCTCGTCGAGACGATCATGGGCATGCGCAAGGCCGGCAGCGGCACGATCACGTTGCAGGACAAGGACCTCACCAAGCTCGGGACGCTGGCCCGGCGCGAGGCGGGCATCGGCTACGTGCCGGAGGACCGCCACCGCCACGGCCTGCTGCTCACGCAACCCCTCTGGTACAACCGGATCCTCGGCTACCAGACCCGTCAGCCGACCGCCAGGGGAATCTGGCTCGACACCGACGGCGCGAAGAAGGACACCGAGCGGATCGTCGCGGACTTCGACGTCCGCACGCCCGGCATCGACGTGCCCGCGGCCGCCCTCTCGGGTGGTAACCAGCAGAAGCTCGTCGTCGGCAGGGAACTGTCCGGCGACCCGGTGCTGCTGATCGCGTCGCACCCGACCCGCGGTGTGGACGTCGGCGCGCAGGCGTTGATCTGGGACGAGATCAAGCGCGCCCGTGCCGCCGGTCTCGCCGTGCTGCTGATCTCCGCCGACCTGGACGAGCTGATCGGCCTGTCGGACACGATCAAGGTCATGTTGCGCGGACGCCTGGTGGCCGACGCCGACCCGAACACCGTCACGCCCGAGGACCTCGGCAGCGCTATGACCGGTGCGGGCAGCACGAGCGCAGCGGTCCAGGAGACCGCCGTCGTCGAGGAAGGCGCGAACTGATGGGACACCTGCGCGGCAAACTCCTGCCGCCCGCGTTGGCGATCGTCTTCTCACTGCTGTTGTGCGGCGTGGCGCTCATCATCTCCGGCGCGAACCCGCTCGACGCGTTCGGTGCGATGGTGACGCAGGTCGGCAAGGGCACGACGCTCGTCGACATCGTCAACTCGACGGGCATCTACTACATCGCGGCGCTCGCGGTGGCGATCGGGTTCCAGATGAACCTGTTCAACATCGGTGTCGAGGGCCAGTACCGCGTCGCGGCCGTCATCGCCGCGGTCGTCGGCGGCTCGATCGCGCTGCCCACCGGCATCCACACGATGGTGATCATCATCGTGGCCGCGATCGCCGGTGCCGCCTGGGCCGCGATCCCCGCGATCCTCAAGGTGACGCGCGGCGTCAACGAGGTCATCTCGACGATCATGATGAACGGCCTGGCCATCGGCCTGTCCGCCTACCTGATCCGCCGCGACGTCTTCGGTGAGCTGCGGGGCAACAACATCCGCACCGCGGAGATCCCGGAGAGCGGCTGGATGCCCGGCATCTCGTTCGGCGGCAGCGGCACGATGTTCGGCTTCATCTTCGTGGCCATCGCCCTCGGCATCGGCTACTGGGTGATGATGAACAAGACCCGGTTCGGCTTCGAGCTGCGCGCGTCCGGCGAGTCCTCGACCGCCGCGTCGGCCGGTGGCGTCAACGCCAAGAAGATGATCCTGGTCTCGATGCTGCTCTCGGGCGCCATCGCGGGCCTGATCTCGCTGCCGGAACTGCTCGGCCGCGACCACACGTTCAGCCTGAACTTCTCCGCCGGCATCGGCTTCTCGGGCATCGCGATCGCGCTGCTCGGCCGCAACCACCCCGGTGGCATCGCGTTCGGCGCGCTGCTCTGGGCGTTCCTCGACAAGTCGGGTCTCGCGCTCGACAACGTCGGTGTGCCCAGGGAGATCGTCACCATCATGCAGGGCTCGATCGTCCTGTCGGTCGTCGTCGCCTACGAGGTGGTGCGCCGGTTCGAGCTCGCCTCGGAGCAGCGTCGCGTCGGCCGTGAGCTCGGAACTGTCGGAGGTGCGGCGTGATCACGACGTTGGAGGAGAAGCCGCACATCCCGGCGGCGCCTCGCAAGCGCAAGGTGCCCGGCTGGGCCGTGGCCATGCTCGGTGTCGCGGGTGCGATCGCACTGCTGTCGATCACGTCGATGCAGACCCACTTCCCGCAGCTCACGTCGTCGGGCACGACCCAGACGGCGGTCCGGCTCGCGCTGCCGATCCTGCTCGCCGGTCTCGGCGGCCTGTGGGCGGAACGCGCCGGTGTGGTCAACATCGGCCTCGAAGGCATGATGATCATGGGCACCTGGGGCGCGGCGTGGGCCGGGTACCAGTGGGGTCCGTGGGCTGCTCTCGTCGCGGCCGTCGTGTTCGGTTCGCTGGGCGGCCTGCTGCACGCGATCGCCACCGTCACGTTCGGCGTGAACCACATCGTCTCCGGTGTGGCGATCAACCTGCTCGGTGCCGGGCTGACGAAGTACCTGTCGACGCTGATCTTCCTGCCGCTGTCGAGCAACCCGCGGCAGTCGCCGCCGGTCCAGTCGTTCGACACGTTCTCGGCGGCGGGCCTTGGTGACTGGCTCGGCGAGCTCGAAGCCGGGCAGCTCCTGTTCATCTCGGACGTCGCCGGCATCCTGCGCGGCCTCGTCACCGGTGTCTCGCCGCTGACGATGATCGCGATCCTGCTGCTGCCGCTCTCGTACTTCCTGCTCTGGCGCACCCGCTTCGGCCTGCGCCTGCGTTCGGTCGGCGAGAACCCGCACGCGGCGGACTCGCTGGGCGTGAAGGTGTACTTCCACAAGTACGTCGCCGTGATCGTCTCCGGTGGTCTCGCCGGTCTGGGTGGCGCCGCGCTGGTGCTCAACCCCGGCCAGCTGTCCTACCTGGAGGGACAGACCGGCGGCCGCGGCTACATCGGCCTCGCCGCGATGATCTTCGGCAACTGGCGGCCAGGTGGCCTGCTGGGTGGTGCGGCGCTGTTCGGCTACGCCGACGGCCTGCAGCTGCGTTCGGGCGGCGAGACGGTGCTGGCGCTGGTCTACGGCGTGGTGCTGCTGCTCGGCGTGATCGTGGTGTGGCAGCTCATCCGCCGCAAGTGGTTCTCCGCGGCGGCGGCCATCGTCGTGGCCGTGCTGATGTACCTGCTGTACATCAGCCTCGACGAGATCCCCAGCGAGTTCGTGTCCTACGCGCCGCACATGGTGACGCTGGCAGTGCTTGCCGTGGCATCACAACGGTTGCGAATGCCGGCTGCCGACGGTCTGGTGTACCGCCGTGGCTGAGGTCGACTGGGACCTGCTGCGAGCACGGGCGGTGGAAGCGGCGTCGTTCGCCCACTGCCCGTACTCGGGGCTGCAGGTCGGTTCCGCGGCGTTGTGCGACGACGGCCGCATCGTGACGGGCTGCAACGTCGAGAACGCCTCGTACGGCGTCGGTCTGTGCGCCGAGTGCGCGATGGCCGGTCAGCTGCAGCTCACGGGCGGCGGCCGGTTCGTCGCGGTGGCCTGTCGCTCGGGTGCCGGTGAGCTGCTGATGCCGTGCGGCCGGTGCCGCCAGGTGCTCTACGAGCTGGGTGGCCGCGACTGCCTGGTGGACACGCCTTCCGGCGTGCTGCCGATGTCGTCGGTGCTGCCGGACGCGTTCGGACCGGAGGACCTGCCATGAGCTTCTCGGCGGTGGACGTCATCCGCGCCAAGCGCGACGGCGCGGTTCTGACCGATGCGCAGATCGACTGGGTCATCGACGCGTACACGCGCGGTGCCGTCGCGGACGAGCAGATGTCCGCGCTGGCCATGGCGATCTTCTTCAACGGCATGACGGCGGCGGAGACCGCGCGCTGGACGCAGGCGATGATCTCGTCCGGCGAGCGGCTGGCGTTGCACGTCGACCGGCCGACGGTGGACAAGCACTCGACGGGCGGTGTCGGCGACAAGATCACGCTGCCGCTGGCACCTCTCGTCGCCGCCTGCGGCGCTGCCGTGCCGCAGCTGTCCGGTCGCGGTCTCGGCCACACCGGCGGCACCCTGGACAAGCTGGAGTCGATCCCGGGCTGGCGCGCCGCACTGTCCACCTCGGAGATCCTCTCCCAGCTCTCCTCGGTCGGTGCCGTGGTGTGCGCTGCCACCGAAGGACTTGCTCCGGCCGACCGCAAGCTCTACGCGTTGCGGGACGTCACCGGGACCGTCGAGGCGATTCCGCTGATCGCGTCCTCGATCATGTCGAAGAAGATCGCCGAGGGCGCCGAGTCACTGGTGCTCGACGTGAAGGTCGGCTCCGGCGCGTTCATGAAGGACCTGACCTCGGCGCGTGCTCTCGCCGAGGCCCTGGTGGCCATCGGCGTCGAGCACGGCGTGCGGATCTCGGCCCTGCTGACCGACATGTCCGTGCCTCTGGGACGCGCTGTCGGCAACGCGGTCGAGGTGGCCGAGTCCGTTGACGTGCTGCGCGGCGGCGGACCTGCCGACGTCGTCGAGCTGACGGTCGCGCTGGCTTCGGAAATGTTGTCGCTGGCCGGGATCTCGGCCGATCCGGCCGCCGTGCTGGCTTCCGGTGAGGCCTACGAGGTGTGGGCGCGGATGATCCGGGCTCAGGGTGGCGATCCGGATGCTGCGCTGCCCGTTGCCTCGCACAAGCACGTGGTTTCCGCGCCCGCCTCCGGTGTGCTGTCCACTTTGGACGCTTACGGCGTCGGGGTGGCGGCGTGGCGGCTCGGTGCCGGTCGTGCCCGCAAGGAGGACCCGGTGCAGTTCGGTGCCGGCGTGCTCTGCCTGGCCAAGCCGGGGGACGCCGTCGAGGCCGGCCAGCCGTTGCTGGAGCTGTACACCGACACCCCGGACGCGGTCGACGGAGCCCTGCAGGCGCTGGAAGGCGCTTACGAGGTCACCGACGCCGCGCCGGAGCGTTCACCACTGGTGATCGACACCATCCGCGGCTGAGGCCTAGCCGACGAGCGAGCCCGCCAGGGGCGACCTGTCCTGCTTCCACAGCACGCACAGGACCTCCTGGCGGCCCGGCGTCGTGGCGTCCTCGTACGCCTCCCACTCCGTCTGGGTGGGGACGAGTCCGGTGAAGCCGATGGGCTCCTTGATGTTCGGCTCGATGGCCCTGAACTGCTCGGTGCAGTAGTTCTTGGTGAAGTCGGCGAGCCACTTCGTGCCGGGGTAGGCGACGTCCTTCGGCTTGTCCCACAGCGGTGTCGCGGCCGAGAAGAGCTGGATGCCGTGCGGCCCGTCGCACGGCACGTTCGTCCGCACCGGCGATCCTTGCGTCAGGAAGTCCTTGGCGCACTGGGTGCCGGAGAGGTTCCACTCGGGCACGTCGCCGCCGCGCCCGAAGGTGGCGACGCGTCGTGACGGCAGCGGCGCGCCCACCGGCAACGCCGCGGCTTCGGTCCACTCGGTGGAGTTCTCCGTGGTCTGGCTGGTGCCGGTGTTCTGGCCCGCGTTGGACGCGGAGTCCTTGGGCTTGAAGACCTGGTATCCGGCGAACGCGACACCCGCGAGCACCGCGACGCCCACGACCACGGCGGCGACCTTGACGGCCGTTCCCTTGCTCTTCTTGTTCTGCGGCAACGGAACCGCCGGCGCGCCCTGGACGATCGCCGTCAGCATGTGACGCGCCTGAGGTGCCGTCAGCCGGCGAGCCGGGTCGACCGTCAGGAAGCCGCGGATCACGTCGGCCAGCGCGGGTGAGGCCCGCCGCAGCACCGGCGGTTCGTTCATGACCGCGTGCAACGTGGACGCGGTGGACGTGCGTTCGAACGGACTGACACCCTCAACGGCGTGCGCCATCGTGACGCCGAGCGCCCACAGGTCCGACGCAGGCGAGGCCTCCCAGCCGCTGAGCCGGTCCGGCGACATGTACGCGGGCGAGCCGACGATGCCGCCGTTGTGCGTGAGCCGCGGGTCGTCCATCGCCTGCGCGATGCCGAAGTCCGTGAGTTTCACGGCCCCGTCCGGGCGCACCATGATGTTGCTGGGCTTGACGTCCCGGTGCACGATGCCCGCCGAGTGCGCGGCCTCCAGCGCACCGAGCACCTGCAACGCGACACCCGCCATCCAGGTCGAGTCACGCGGCCCGTGCTTCTGCACGATGCCGGCGAGGTCGAGCGCGTCGACGAGCTCCATCGCGAGGTAGGTCCGGTCGTTCTCGCGGACGATGTCGTAGACCGTGACGACGGCCGGATGGTTCAGCCGGCCCGCCGTGCGCGCCTCGCGGAGCATGCGCTCTTCGAGCACGTTGCGTTCCTCGGCGGCGATGCCCTGCGGCGGGTGCAGCTCCTTGAGCGCGACCGCGCGTCCGAGCACCTGGTCCTGAGCACGCCACACGACACCCATCGCACCTCTGCCGAGCTCGGCGAGCAGTGCGTAGCGGTTGGCGACGAGTCGCTGTTGCTGCACGGACCATCCCTCCTGGACGCCCCCAGATTCCGGCGAGCATAACGACGGTCGTGTGAGCGCTCTCCTCATGGTCACGTCTGCCGTCGATGACTGGTTCAACGGCGCGACCACCGCGCGCAACGATTCGGGGCGGATGACCGGCGAGAACTGGAACCGCCGATCGAACTCACCCACAGCCGCCCGTACTCATGGGCAGTTCGACCACGTCGTTCAACACACGACGAGCTGGTCTGTCGCGCCGGAGATCCGACCCGTCCAAATCTTTTCGCGGGCGCCCGTGCCCTCATCGACCCTCAGACTTCGGCAACGGATTTCAAGCGCGGCACAACCAGGGCCGAGAACGCGGAACGGCCCCGGAGCGACGTTGCTCCGGGACCGTTCGCAGTGGGCGGACGATCAGGCGCCTTCGGCCGCCAGGTCGTCGTCGTCCATGTCCTTGCCGCCGTTCGCCGGCTTGGGGCCGCCGTTCTTGCGGGTGCGGCGCTGCGGGCGCGGCAGGGCGGTGGGCGGCGGGGGCGGGGTGGGCGAGCCGCCGCCGAGGATGAGCTCGGCGAAGGTGGCCATGGCCTCGTCCAGCTGGCCGCCGATGCGCAGTTCCGACTCCTGGTTCGACTTGCGGACCAGGGACTGCAGCGAATCGGTGTCCGGGCGGGCGCCGACGGTCTCGGCGACCTTGGACAGGCTCGCGTCGACGGAGCCGCCGAGCTCGGAGATGCGGGCGGCGAAGCCGTCCTCGACCTTGTCGAGGCGGTCCGTCATGGTGTCGAGCTTCGAGGTGACCTGCTCCAGGCGGCCGGCGAGGGCCTCGAGGCGGTCCGCCGAGTCGACCTGGTCGCGGGACTGCTCGATCGCCGCGTACAGGGCGGTGCGGGCCTCGTCGAGCTTGCCGCCCACGACCTCGCGGGTGTCGGCGACGGCCGTCGCGAGCTCGGTGCGGGTCTCGGCGAGCGAGCCGGCGAGCGAGTCGCGCGTCTCGGCCAGGGAACCGACGAGGGAGTCGCGGGTCTCCGCCACGACGCCGGCCAGTTCGCCGCGGGTCTCCGCCACGGCGCCGGACAGCTCGGTGCGGGTCTCGGCCAGCGACGCGGCCAGCTGGTCGTGCTTGCCGGTGACGGTGGACGTGAGCTTGTCGCGGCTGTCTGCGATCGCTCCGGCCAGCTCCCCGCGGCTTTCGGCGATGGCGGTGACCAGCTCGGTGCGGGCAGCGACGAGGGCGTCACGCTGCTCGTCGGCGCGGCCGTGCACGCTCGAGAACGACTCGGCGAGGATCTTCTGCAGGGCCTCGCGGGTGCCGTCGAGGTGCTCGTGCACGCCCTCGTCGACCTCGTCGAGACGGCCGCGCAGCGCGGCTTCGAGGGCCTCGATGCGCTCGCGCAGCGGGTTGGTGACGGCGGCCGGGATCGAGTCGACCTTGCCGTCCTGCTTGTCCAGGTGGCCGTCGAGGTCGTCGATGCGCTTGTGGATGCTGGAGAGCTTGTCCTCCAGGCCGTCCATGCGGCCGGCGACACCCTCGAAGCGACCGGCGACACCGTCGAGGCGGCCGTCCAGCTGGGCGAAGGGCTTGGCGAGCTTGTCCACCAGGGCGTCGACCGCGCGACCGATGTCGGCGACGGCGTTGTCCTGGGCCTCCAGCTTGGCGAGGGCCTCGTCCAGGCGCTCAGCGAGAACGCTGACCTCGGTGCGGTCCGGCAGCTCCGACAGGCGCTTGCGAACCGAACCCAGCGACTCCAGAGGCGACATCCGGGCGTGGATCTCGTCCAGCGCGTCGAAGATCTGCTGCTGCTCGCTCTCACGGATCTCCGCGGCGCGCGTGAGCATGTTGCGCATCCGATCGAAGGACATCGTGGAGTTGTTGTTCTCTGTCACGGCTGAGTGCCTTCGTCCAGGGGAGGGGGAGACCACGGGAGCCTATCCGCGTCACGGGACGTCGCTGTACCACCCCCGCCAGAAAACGGCCGGGTACGGATGGGCAACTAACCCGATCAGGCTACCCGACTACTCTCAACGCCAAGTTACCGCCCGGAAGCAGGCAGTAACGTCCGTTGATGTTCCTACCTTGGGGTGACTCAAGCCTCGCATTGGTTGCAGAAAGTTGCTGATCACGGATCTGCAACGACGTTGTACCGACAAACGATCATATCGGTAGCAAGATCATTTTGGCGAACGCTGAGGCGGCGTGTCGCCTGGAGTAACGTGTAGCAATGTCCACGCCGCTTACCTTGGAGACCATCCGCAGCGCGCCGAAGGTGCTGCTGCACGACCACCTCGACGGTGGCCTCCGCCCGCAGACGGTGATCGAACTCGCCGATGCCTCCGGCTACCAGGGCTTGCCCACCACGGACGCGGGCGTCCTCGGCGGCTGGTTCCGCGACAACGCCAACTCCGGCTCCCTTGTGCGCTACCTCGAAGGTTTTGCCCACACGTGCGGTGTCATGCAGGACGAGGCGTCTCTCGTCCGCGTCGCCGCCGAGGCCGTGGAGGACCTGGCCGCGGACGGCGTCGTCTACGCCGAGATCCGGTACGCCCCGGAGCTGAACACCGAGAAGGGCCTCTCGCTGGAGCAGGTCGTCGAGGCCGTCCAGGAGGGCTTCCGCCTCGGCTCCGCCCGTGTCGCCGAGACCGGCCGCAAGATCCGCGTCGGCACGCTGCTGTGCGCGATGCGCCAGAACGAGGGCTGGCTGCGCATCGCCGAGCTCGCCGTCCGCTACCGCGACCTCGGCGTCGTCGGCTTCGACATCGCGGGCCCCGAGGCCGGGTTCCCTCCCACCAGGGGCCTCGACACGTTCGAGTACCTGCGCCAGCAGAACGCGCACTTCACCATCCACGCCGGTGAGGCGTTCGGCCTGCCGTCCATCTGGGAGGCGATCCAGCACTGCGGCGCCGAACGGCTCGGTCACGGCGTGCGGATCGTCGACGACATCAAGGTCTCCGGCGACGGCACGGTCCAGCTGGGCCGGCTGGCCGCCTACGTCCGCGACCGCCGCATCCCGCTCGAGATGTGCCCGACCTCGAACCTGCAGACCGGCGCCGCGCCGACGCTCGCCGAGCACCCGATCGGCCTGCTCGCGAAGCTGCGGTTCCGCGTCACGGTCAACACCGACAACCGCCTGATGAGCGACTGCTCGCTCTCCAGCGAGTTCGCCGCGCTGACCGAGACGTTCGGCTACGGCTGGACGGACCTGCAGTGGTTCACGATCAACGCCATGAAGTCGGCGTTCATCGGCTTCGACGAGCGGCTGTCGATCATCAACGAGCTGATCAAGCCGGGATACGCCTCGCTCACCGGGTGAGCGATCGCTGGGCCCAGGCGCTCTCGTCGATCGCACTGAGTTCCAGCAGCGGCTCCCACCACGCGCGGTTGGCCGCGTACCAGCGGATGGTGTCCCGGACGCCGGCCTCGAAGTCGATCTCCGGGCGCCATCCGAGCTCGCGGCCGATCCGCGAGGAGTCCAGCAGGTAGCGCCGGTCGTGGCCGGGCCGGTCGGCGACGATCTGCTTGCACGACGGCGGTAGCCCGAGCTCGTCCAGCACGAGGTCCGCGATCTGGTCGACGCTCGCCTCGACGCCGGTGCCCACGTGGTAGGTCCGGCCGACGACGCCGTCGCGCAGCACCGCGTCGATCGCGCGGCAGTGGTCCAGCACGTGGATCCACTCGCGGCGGTTGCCGCTCGACGCGTAGACGGGCAGTTGCTCACCGTTCAGCGCGCGGGTCGTGAACAGCGGCAGCACCGTCTCGGGGAACTGGTTCGGGCCGTAGTTGTTGGCGCAGTTGGTGATCGTCACCGGCAGGTCGAACGTCTCGAAGTACGAACGCACGGCGTGGTCCGAGCCGGCCTTCGACGCGTTGTAGGGCGTGCGCGGCCGGTACGGCGACTCCTCGTGGAACGCCTCGGTGGCGTCCAGGGCGAGATCCCCGTACACCTCGCACGTCGACACGTGGTGAAACCGCCGAACGCCCGCGCGACGGCACGACTCCAGCAACGCCTGTGTGCTCAGGACGTTCGTGCGGAAGAAACGGCCGGGATCGAGCACCGCGAGGCTGTTGTGCGATTCGGCCGCGAAGTTCACCACGACGTCGATGCCCTCGACATCGGCGGAAGCGATGTCCGCGTGCACGAACGGCACGTCGGCGGGCAGGTTCGTGCGGGTGCCGCGGTAGGTCAGCGCGTCGAGGGCGATCACCTCGTCCGCGGGGTGTTCGCGCAGCCAGTAGCGGGTGAAGTGCGAGCCGATGAACCCGGCCGCACCGGTGACGAGCACGCGCATGGTCAGTCCTCCGAGGGAATCGCGGCGACGCCGGGAGGTTCCGCGCCGGGCCAGCCGCGGAACTCGACCTCCAGCTGGAACCGGTGGCCCAGATAGTGGTGCTCGGACAGGGCGATCGGGTGCTCCGCGGCGTCCAGGGCGATGCGGCGCACCAGCAGCACCGGCGTGGCGGCCGTGACGCCGAGCAGGGAGCCGAGGTCACCCGCGGCGACGGCGGCGATGCTCTGCCGGACGACGGCGATCTGATTTCCGTTGCGGCGCAACGTTTCCCACGTGCCGGGCGACTCGGCGTCGGCGCGGCTGACCGGTGCGGCCAGCGCCAACGGCACCCACTCCGTCACGACGTCCAGCGGCGTGTCCCCGGTGCGGCGCAACGAACGCACGCGCAGCATCTCGCCGGAACCCAGCGTCGAGGCGACACCGGCGGGAGCCTCGCGGTAGCCGTACTCGAGAACGGTCCGCACCAGTGAGACACCGGCTTCGGCGACGGCCGACTGCGCGTGCTGGAACGTGCCGAGCGCCAAGGGCTGCGCGAACGACACCACGTACCAGCCGGCGCCTTTCCGCGAGGCCAGCAGGCCTTCGTCGCGCAGTTGCTCCAAGGCGCGGCGCACGGTCACGCGGCTGACCTCGTAGCGGCGGCCCAGCTCGGCCTCGCTCTCGATCGACCCCGCCGGGCCGTAGTCGCCGAGCGTGATGCGCTCGCGCAGTTCGGTGGCGAGGCGCTGCGACCGAGAACCTGTCATAAACCTGTATCATACAGGCGACGCAACCAGCTCGGGGCGGCAACAAAAAGAGGGCCACCCGAGCGGGTGGCCCTCTTTCGCGTCAACGGACTCAGTTGGTGTTGAGCCGGTCCTCGAACGAGGCCTGCAGCGTGCGGAACGCGGCCACCTCGGCGTCGTACGGCGCGGACGGCGCGAGACGCGTCGGGTCCGGCGACACGACGAACGACACGAGCCAGCCCAGCGACTCGGACGAGGCGAGCGCGTTCTTCACCGACTCGTCGTCAGCCCACTCGGCCGCGTCCTCGAACAGTTCGACGGCGAGGTCGAGCTGCTGCGGGTCGAGGGCGTCGGGGCCCTCCTCCATGTCCTCGGCGATGCCGGTCAGCACGTAGACGTTGTCGTCGTCCACCTCGACGTCGAGCTCGCCCGCGGTGGCCTTGACCTTGATGTCGTTCCAGGTCTCGACCTCGGCCAGGTCGTGCTCGTCGTTCTCGGCGACGAAGCGGCTCAGGCCGCGCGGCGAGGTGAAGACCTCGATCTTGCCGCGGCGGCCCAGGAACACCGGGTCGTCGCCGAGGTAGCAGCGCAGCGTGTAGAACTCGCCGGCCGACGTGATGATCTTGATCGGGTCGACGCCGACCTCGGCCCAGAAGCCGGTGGGCTCGGCCTTGTCCTCGTCCTCGGACTCGCCGGGGGCGTCGACGGCGGCAGCGGCCGTGGCGGCCTCCAGCGCGGCGAGCTCCTCCTGGGCGACCGCGAGCTCCTTCTCGGGGACCTCCGGCGTGTTCACCACGCTGTCGATCGCGTCGAGGACCTCGTCCCACTTCTCGGAGACGACCTCGGACAGCTCGCCCCACAGCTTGCCGCCGTCACGGCCGCTGAACGGCAGCGTGCCCTGCGGCAGCAGCGAGAAGCCCTCGGCGCTGTCGAGCACCTCGTGGACCTTCTCCAGGTCGCAGACGTCCGCGAGGGCGCGCACGATCGCGATGACGTCGGCGAGCTCACCGATCGTCCAGGTGTCCGGGTCCTCCGCGACGAGTTCCGGCACGCCGACGAGGTCGAACTGGTGGTTGTCGTCCGGCGAGAGGTCCGCGACACCCAGCGACGGCACGACCGGCCACGCGGGGTGATCGGTCAGGTCGTGCTCCTCGGCGGTGCGCACGAAGGCGGCGAGATGCGCGGCGTCGGGGAAGACGAACAGGTCTTCCTCGTCGCCGAGGAACGCCTCCCACTCCTCGCCCTTCTCGCGCCAGCGGGGTGCCCACAGGGTGACCACGTCACCCTGCGTCAGCCCCAGCTCGATGGGGACGATGTCCTGCGCCATCCTGACCTCCCGGTCACGCCTGCCTGATGCCGTCGACGAGCCTAACGGTGCTGATCACCGGCGCCACAAGGGGTTCTCGAAGAAAGCGTCTTCGTCTGGGTCCTCGACGCGCGGCGACCTCTGCCTGCGCTCCGGTGGTGCCTGCTCAGCAGGGGCTTTGGGCGGTACGACCGGATTCCAGGTCGACCGGAAGGGTGAGTCGCCGGCGATGGACTCGACGTCGATCGCCATTCCGTCACCCAGGGCCAGTGCCATCTTGTTGAAGCTGGCCTGCACGGCCGCGTTCGTGGCGAGCTGGACGGTCTCGGTGACGACCTGGCCGACCGCCTGCGCGCCCTGGTTCAGCAGCGCCGGGTGCAGGTGCAGCGCCTTGATCTCACCTTTCGGCGACGCCGTGACCATGCACATCCCGTTCGGGTGCTCGGTCGTGGCGGTGAGGACGCCGAGCTCGCGCTGGAGCTGCTCGGTGGCCCGCATCCGTTCCTCGTTCACCGCTGCCACCCGAAGTCGTCCTCGTCCTGACCGCGTTCGACACCCAGCGCGGTGAGTTCGCGCGGGTCGACCACCCGGTCCAGCGTCTGGTGCAGGCGGGTGTTCGCGGTGCGCTGGGCCTTGTCGGCGATGCGCATGATCTCGGCGGCGAGTCCCTGCGGGCCCATCCGCAACGCAGCCGGACTCACCGAGATCTGCCGCGGTGGACCGCCGGGGGTGGCGACCACCGTCACCGCACCGTCCGGAGAGGACGCACGTCCTGTGATGGGACCACTGCGCGTGACGTGTTCCGACACCGCCTGCTCGACATCGCGCACCTTCCGCGCGGCGCGCTGGACGTCGTCGTCCACTCCGATCACCCCCTGTTGTGGACAGTGTGCCGCATTTCAGGATCTTCGGTGGCGGCTTGTAGCAAGGCCGTGAGTTCGGCGGCGACATCGTCGAGGGGGTCGATGGAGCGCTCCGCGCGGCACATCGCGACGGCGCCCTCCGCCGCCGAAACGCACAGGTTGGCGAGGCTGCGCGCACGCCCTGGAGCCACGCCGTGCTCTTCGAGAGAGGCCGCGAGTTGACCGGTCCACGCCCTGAACGCGTCCGCCGCGGCCACCAGCGCCTGCGGGCTGGCGTTCTCCTCGATGGACACCGCGAGCACGGGACAACCGGCCTGGAAACCGGACTCGGTGACGATCTGCCGCCACAGCGCGAAGAACGCTCTCAGACCGTCGACCGGACCTTTGCGGAGCTTCGCCGTGAGCACCTTCGAGACGGTGCCGCCCGCCCACTGCACCGCCTCGGCCGCGAGCTGCGTCTTGCCGCCTGGGAAGTAGTGGTACGTCGAGCCGAGCGGCGTGCCCGCGTGCTTGGCGACCTCGCGGATGCTCGTCGCGTTGAGACCGCGGCGCCGGATCATGTCGGCCGCGCCGGTGACGATCTGTTCTCGGGACATCTGTCGGGCCTCTCTGGCTATAACGCTCGTCATAGGTTAGCGTCCGCCTGGGGATATAACAGTCGTCATAGATCGGGGATCGCCATGCCGATGATCGAACTGACCGCGCCGGCCGGAGCGCTGACCGCGGCCGGGCGTGCGTCCGTGCAGCGCGACCTGGCCGCGTTGCTGCTGAAGTGGGAGGGCGCGCCGGACAACGAGTTCTTCCGCTCGGTCGCCTGGACCTACCTGCACGAACTGCCCGCGGGCGCGCAGACGACGGCCGAGGACGACGCGCCGCGGTTCCGGGTGGACGTCCGGGTGCCGGTGGGCGCGTTGTCCGATCGCCGCAAGGCCGGCCTCGTGCAGGAGGCGACGGCGCTGGTGCTCGCCGCCGCCGGACTGGGTGAGGCCGAGGCCGTGCGGGTGTGGGTGCTGATCCACGAGCAGCCGGAGGGGACCTGGGGCGCCGGCGGTCAGATCGTGAAGTTCGCCGAGCTCAAGGCCCTCGCCCAGGGCGCGAAGTAACTCACCCGGTGGGGCGGTAGAAGCCGTAGAACGACATCCCGCTGTTCGTCGTGCGGATCGGCTGCACCTGCACCGGGTCGCCGGCCTCGACCATCTGGCCGTTGCCGATCACCATCGCCACGTGCCCGTCCCACACCACGAGGTCACCGGGCAGCAGCTGGTCCGCCGGCACCGAGGCACCCATCGCCTGGGACGAGGCCGGGCGCGGGATGTCGAACCCGGCGCCGCCGTAGGCCCACTGGGTGAGGCCGGAGCAGTCGGTGCCCTGGGGCGGGTTCGCGCCGCCCCACACGTACGGGGTGCCCAAGGCGGACAACGCGTTGCGCACGGCCTTGGCCGCGGTCTCGTTCGGTGCCTCGGCGCTGCTGCCGTCCGGCAGGTTCACGCCGACGCCCTCACCGGGCTGCGGCGGGATCGCGACGGGCAGGCGCGGGCCGGAGCCGCCGCCACCTCCACCGCCGCCCGATCCTCCGCCGCCACCGCCGCCTGAACCGCCACCGCCGCCACCACCGGAGCCGGATCCGTTGCCGGAGTTCGAGCCAGGACCGGATTCCTGCTGCTTCGGGGTGTCGGAGGCGCCGGCCGTCGAGGTGGTGCCCTCGTCGCCGCCGAGCGGGTCGCCGAGCTTCGCCAGCGCGCCCGCGTCCGGCTTCTGCAGGGCGTTGAGCTGCCCGACGAGCTGCGTGAGCTGGCCGCGCACCTTCTGCAGTTCCGCGGTGGTCTTGCTCTGGTAGTCGGAGGCCATCCCGGCGAGGTCGGCGACGGCCGCCAGCACCACGCCCGGCCCGGCCACGAGCGACAGGGCGAGCGCGGCGGCGAGCTTCGGGGTCGCCTTGGACGTGAACTCGTCGATGAGGCCCTGGATCGCGGTGCGGCCGCCGGTCACCGCGGTCACGCCGGTCGAGGCGGCGGTCTTGATCGTGGAAGCGTTGGAGGACAACAGGTTCGCCGCCGACGCGAAGGTGGAGACGCGGGCGGTGAAGGCGTTCGCCTTGTCGCCGGACCACGAGTTCAGCACGGCGGTCGAGGCCGAGGCGTGCCGCGTGCCGAGGTCGGTCATCGCGGTCTGGGCGCGGCCGAAGGCGTCACCCGCGCGCGTCGCGCCGCCGGTGTCACCGTCGAGCTTCGCGAGGTTCTCCTTCATGGGCGCGATGAACTGGCTCAGCAGCCCTTCGACGCTCATACCTGCGCCGCCTTGTTGATCGACGCCTTGTGCGCCTCTTCCTGCGCGATGTAGGACTCGCGGGCCTTCGAGACCGCGGTGCCGAGGCCCGCGAGTCCCGTCGACGCGGCCTTCAGCGCGTCGAGCTGCGCCTGCGCGGCCGCCTGGAACGCGGCGTTGAGGCCGACCTCGTTGCCCAGCTTGCCGAAGCAGTCGCCCGGCAGGCTCGTGGTGCCGCTCAACGTGCCGGTACCGACCGTGCCGACCTCGCTCGCCAGGCCGCTCACGGCCGACGCGTAACCGGTCAAGGCGTCGAAGTCGACCTTGAGGCCTTGTTCCGCCATCTGAAAGCTCTTCCCCCAGTAGTGACCTGTTCGCCTTGATCCTGCCCCGATGGGCGGTACCTCGCCCGACGTTCCGCCAAGATCATGGAACGGTGGGTGTGATCGAGCACTGGAACCGGATCCTGGCATGGCTGGCGGAGCACGCTCCGGCCACCCGCGCCGTGTTGCGTCCGAGGTATGACGCGCTGCCGGATCTTCGGGTTCCGATCGATCTGCAGCTGTGGTGGAGCGTCTACGGCGGCACCGAGGAGGGGCTCTTCGCCGAGATCCTGCCGCCCTTCTACACGCCGCTGGGCGCCGACCGCGCGTTCGTGCTCAGGGAGACCCACGTGAGCAAGCCCGTGGACTCGTCCGAGGCGGGCGCGCCGACCGCGGGGTTCCACCCCGAGTGGCTCCCGATCGCGTTCGACGGCACCGGCGACGTGCTCGCGGTGGACCTGCGCCCCGGCGTGCTGCGCGGCTGCGTGGTCGAGTGGGACCAGGAGCGCAACGAGATGGTCAAGCCGGAGTGGACGTCGATCGTGGAGATGTTCGACCAGGTGGCGACGGCACTGGAGGGGCGCGGCTCGGTCGGGCACTGCGTGCCGGAGGTCAACACCGCGGGCGAACTGGGCTGGCGCACCACTTAGACCCGTTCGAGGATGCCCAGCGTGATCAGGCCTTCGATGATCTGGTCGACGCCGAGTGCCGCGAGCAGGACGCCGAGCACGCGGACGAGCACCCAGGCGTAGGTCATCTTGACCCAGCGCAGGGCGATGCCGAGCACCGCGATCGCCGCCAGGTCCAGCGCGATCACCGCCGCGAAGCCGCCGGCCAGCACGAACGTCGTCTCGACCGACTTCGTGTCCGAGAGCAGGAACAGGTAGGCCAGCGCCACGGGGTTCGCGTAGTAGGCGGTGGCGAGTTCGTGGGTGCCGCGGGTCTCGTCGTGCAACGGGTCCTGCTTGCGGCCCAGCACGAGGTCCAGCGCGTGCACGAACAGGATCACACCGCTCGCCAGGTACAGCGCGCCCTCGCTGATGTGGAAGATCGAGAGCAGCACCCGCCCCGCCACGACGACGAACAGGCCGACGCCCAGCGCGATCGCGGTCGAGGTGAGCGCCACCCGCCACCGCCTGCGGGAGTCGGAGCCCTCGGTGTCCATCAGGAACGCCAGGAGGATCTTCGGCGGGCCGACCACGGCGACCAGGATGCTGAACGCCTCCACGAACTTCATGGCCGTCATGATCAGGTGAAGGGCCCGGCGGCGCGCGTCACCTCACGCCGCCGGGTGAACGCGGGGTCAGACGAGTCCTGTCACGCCGAGGTACACGTCGCGGGCCCAGCCGACGGAGTTGGCCGGGTCGCTGGAGGGCACGGACTGGCTTCGGCCGAAGCACACCGACCACGATTTCAACGCGACACCGGACGACGGGCAGTCCCAGATACCGAGCTGGCCCCTGTCCCGGGTCCACAGGTCGACCGTCGCCGTCGTGGAGAAGCCGCTGGACCGGTTGTTGCGCACGATCACCGCGCCCTGCACCGAACCCCCGCTGGACGACCTGATCACGCACACCTGCGCGAGGACGTCGGTCGCGATCGACTTGCTGCCGGCGCAGACCCACTTGTGAGGGCTGGACGTGATCGGGTTCGTGTTCCCGTACGCCTTCCAGCTGCCCGCCGCGGCCGAGGCGGGGCTCACCGTCATCGCGGTCAGGCCGAGAAGGGCGGCGGTGACGGCGATCGTTCGCTTGGCTCTCATGCGACCCAGCATCCAGACGGCCCTTGCAGGTTTTCTGGAATCCGCAGGTCAGCGCACCCCGGCGAGCTCCCGCTGCGGCACGGCGGCCGTCTTCACGCGGGCGTAGACCTTCACGGCGGTCAGCGCGCCGAGCCAGCCGAGCGCGGTGCCCGTGGTGTTCGTGATCAGGTCGTCGACGTCGAAGATCCGGTTCGCCCACAACAGCTGCGAGCCCTCGATCAGCAGCGAGACGCCGTAGCCGATCAGCGCGGCCTGGCCGATCGTGCGCCTGCCCCAGAACATCAGCATCGCGCCGAGCGGCACGAACAGCAGCACGTTCAGCGTCATCTGGTCGAACGCGATCTGCCCGTCGCGGAACGTGTCGGCGATCCACTGGAACGGGACCAGCTGCACGGACTGGCGCGGCGCGACCGTCTGCATCGGCAGGAACGTCGCCGCGAACAGCATGCTCGCGTAGACGGTGATGGTGGCGCCGCGGAAGGTCAGCTGACGGAACAACAGCTGCGGGGCCAGGAAAACGACGGACAGGAAAACGCCCCACTGGATGCTCGCGAGCTGTGCATTCGTCATGAATCAAAGGTATGAAAATGGCCCTCCGCGCACATCGCGCTGAGGGCCAGTTCCGTTCTCGTACTTCCGGCCGAGTGCTACTCCGCCGCGTAATCCCTCGGGCTGATGCCGCGTAGTACCGGACCGCACGCCAAGGCCGCTACCAGCGCGACCACGACGCCGACGCCCACCGGGGCGATGACCCACGGCGTGATCGGCATTTCGCCGTGGCCCACCAGTCCGCGCGCCAGAGTGAGCAGTCCGAGGCCCACGACAATTCCCGCACCGCACGCGGCGATTGTGACGGCGAACACCGGCAGCACCACTTCTCGGCGCAATGCGTGAGCCAGCACACGAATGGGAGTTCCGGCCGCGATCAACGCACCGAAAGTGCGCCTGCGGTCGATCACCGACCCGGCCGCGGCCACCGCCGCGCCGATGCCGCCGAGCACCGCCGCGATGGAGAGGCCGATGATCGTGGCCCGCTGCAGGTCCGCCATCAGCGTGTCGCCGTGGAGACCCCGCTGCTCGCCGTCCACCAGCCGCACGCCCGGCAGCGTGCCGATCAGCGCGGTGTGCACGGCGTCGCGGTTCTCCGGTGTCGTCGGCACGCCGACCATCGACAGCTCGCCCGCGAGCGACGGCAGCAGGTCGCGGTCGATGACCGCGCTCACCCGGCCGCTGCCCTCGAAAGGCCGCATCTCGTAGCTCGCCGGTAGCTGCGCGGTCATCGCGTCGTCGCCTCCGCTCGGCTTGAACTCGTTGCCCTGCAACGGTCCTGGCGAGTAGACGGCGGGTCCCGGCCGGCAGTGGAGGCCGGACAGCACCTGCGCGACGTCGGCGCACTCACCGACGACGACGTACGTGCCGTAGTCGCCACTCCTGATCGTGCCGTCGAGCATCGTGACGATCGGTCCCGAGGTCGCCAGGCGCAACGGCGTGATGTCGTGCGTCACCTGCTCCGCCACGATCGCGTTCTCCCGCCACGTCGAGTCGCGGTACGGGACCTGGCTCTCCAGCCCCGGCAGCATCGTGAGTGCCATCGAACCGGTGAACACGGCGATCACCACGCCCGCCGAGCCGCGGAACGCCGCCACCGGGTCCCCGGCGAGCCTGCGTCCGGCCAGCAACGTCGAGGGCCTGTGCCACCGCCCGACGAAGAACCTGCCGACCCAAGCGGTCAGCACGGGCCCCGCCAGCACCAGCGCGAGCGCCACCGCACCGAGGCCGAGGAGCACGACGGTGAACTGGCTGTCGCCGCCGGCCTCCTGCGCGTACACGATGCCGAGGAAGAACACGCCCAGCGCGCCCGCGATGGTCAGCAGCCGCCACGACCTGACACCGCGCTTCGCCTCCGCCGCGAGCGGCTGGCTCACCACGCGTCGCAGCCCCATGACCGCGGCCCCGACGACCAGCAGCGGCGCGAGCACGGCCACCGCCGCCACGACCGCGGGCTCCGGCACGAAGTCGCCGGGGTACCAGGTGCCGCCCTCCCACGGCACCTCGGCGGTGACGTGGCTGAACGGCTGTGCCAGCACCACGCCCAGCACGCTGCCGACGACCGCGCCGATCGCGGTCTCGACGGCGGTCATCACCACCACCTGCCGTGGACTGGCGCCGGCGAGCCTGAGCGCGGCGAGGCGCCGTTCCCGTTTCGCCGCGGTCAGCCTGGCGGCCGAGGCGACCAGCACCAGGCACGGCACGACCAGCACCACGAGCCCGACGCGCGTGAGCAGGTAGAGCATCCCGTGGTAGTCGTCGCGGTACGAGCCCGCGCCGCCCCGCAGATCGGCCGCGGGATAGCCGCTCTCGACCTTCTCGTGGCCGACGATCGCGACGAGCTCGCCGGGGAACTTGAGAGCTTCCGGCCCCAGCTCGGCGATCGGCCTGCCGGGGAAGCGGTTGCCGAGTTTCTCCGCCGGGGTGTTCCGCACGAGGTCCGCGAGCGCGGGCGACAGCAGCACCTCGCCCGCTTCCGGGAACTCGGCGATGCCGGCCGCGACCGGCACGGCGCCCTGTTCGGTGCGGGCGACGTCGAACCGTTCGATGAGCTTGCCGTCGTAGGAATCCCGAGTCGCGGCAACGGAAATGAGGCCCTTGTCGCTTTGGCCGATCCCGTCGCGCCACGCCGTGCGGTCGGCGCGCGCCTGCAGGCCGTTCGGTGCGGCGAGGAGCCACAGGACCAGCGACACCGCGATCATCACGCCGAGCGCGACGAGAACGGTCGCGACCTGGCTGCGGCGGTCCCTGCGCAGCACCGCGAGAGCGATCCTCACGCGGACACCCCCGTGTTGATCCTCTGAGCGATCCTGCCGTCCTGGATCTCGACGACGCGCAGCGCCCGGTCCGCGATCGCCTTGTCGTGCGTGACGATGACGACGGCCGCGCCGGTCTCCTCCGCTGCCTGCAGGAGCGCGGTCATCATCTCCTGGCCGGTGCGCGTGTCGAGGGCGCCGGTCGGCTCGTCCGCGAAGATCACCCGCGGCTGGTGGGCGAGGGCCCGCGCGATCGCGACGCGCTGCGCCTGCCCGCCCGAGAGCTGGCTCGGCAGCCGCTTCTCCAGTCCCTGCAGGCCGAGCCGCGCGAGCCAGAGCCTGGCCGCGCCGAGCGACTCCTCGCGCGAGCCGCCGGCGAGCAGCATCGGCAGGGCCGCGTTCTCCTCGGCGGTCAGTTCGGCCACGAGCATCCCCGACTGGAAGACGAACCCGAACGCCGTGCGCCGCAACGCGCTGCGGCCCGTCTCGTTCAGCTCACCGATCGCCCGCCCGTCGAGGAACACCTCGCCGCCGTCGGCGCGCAGGATGCCGGACAGCACGTGCAGCAGCGTCGTCTTGCCGGAGCCGGACGGACCCACGACCGCCAGCACGTCCCCGGCCTTGATGTCGATGTCCACCCCGGCGAGCGCGTGCACGTCGCCGTAGGTCTTGACCAGGCCCCGAGCGGCCAGAACCGAATTCATGGTCCTCAAGGTGCCGTGCGCGGAGCCGGAAAACCTCAGCCTTGACGACACACCGGATCAGCCGGATGACCGAGGCCGGAGAGGTCTGGTGGTCCTACCGTTGTCTCCCGTGGACAGTCACCGGGGCCAATGGCCGATCGCCGCCGTCCTCGCCTTGCTGATGCTCGGCGAGCTCCTCCTGATGAGCGGGGGTGGCAGCGCCGAGGCGCTCGTGTGGCTGCTGACCGTGCCGGTGTGCATCGTGGCCGTCACCTCGTTCAAGTCGCGTGCCTTCACGATCCCGGTGGCCGTCGCGTCGATCTTCGTGTCGTCGTTCGTCATCCGGCTGTTCAACGTGAACCTGCCGACGCTGCTGAGCCCGCTGACCGTCGCCGAGACCGCCGCGTGCCTGGTCATCACGGCCGTCGTCGTGCGAGAAGAACCCCGCCGCGCCGCCACGTGGTCGGTGGGCTCGCTGGTCGCGGTGAGCTTCTTCGCCGCGATCGTCCGGGACAACTGGATCTCGGGCAGCAACTACAACGAGATGCTCGGCTCGCTCGTCCTGGGCTTCACCGCCGTCGGCACCGGCCTGTACTTCCGCGCCCGCGACACCGAAGGCGGCCGCCTGATCGCCGCCGCCGTCACCGACGCGCAGAAGGAAGAACGCATCGCCCTGGCCCGCGAACTGCACGACGTCGTCGCCCACCACGTGACGGGCATGCTCGTGCAGGCCCAGGCGGCACTGGAGGTCTCCGACGACGACCCGCACGCCGCCCACCGCCTGCTGCCCGGCATCGTCCGATCGGGCACCGAAGCCCTGGGCGCGATGCGCCGCCTCGTCGGCACGCTGCGCCAGGGCGAGAACGATGCCGCCACCACCGATCTGGCCGCCGACGTCATCGCGGCCGTCGAACGCACCCGCGAGCTCGGCTTCGAGACCCGCCTGCGCATCGACCTGCCCGACGACGTGGCCCCCGAGCTCGGCCGCTCGGTGTTGCGCCTGGTCCAGGAGTCGCTCACCAACGTGCACAAACACGCCGTCTCGCCCACCATGATCGACGTGGACATCTCGCGGACGCCCGGCGGGGCGTTGCGCGTGATCGTGGCCGACGACGGTCAGCTGCACGAGCTGAACCAGGGTGGCTACGGTCTCGTAGGCATGCGTGAGAGGGTCGACCTGCTCGGCGGCCTGTTCTCGGCGGGCCCGCGTGAGCACGGCTGGCAGGTGCTCGCCGAGCTACCCCTGGAAGGAAAGAAGTGATCTCGGTTCTCATCGCCGACGACCAGGAGATGGTTCGCGTCGGGTTTCGGATGATCCTGGAGAAGCAGCCGGACATCACCGTCGTCGCGGACGTCCCCGACGGGATCTCGGCCGTCACCGCCGCCCGTGAGCACAAGCCCGACGTGGCACTGCTGGACATCCGCATGCCGGGCCTGGACGGCCTCGAGGTGACCAAGAAGCTGTCCCCGACCACGAAGGTCGTCGTGGTGACGACGTTCGACCTGGACGAGTACGTCCACACGGCGCTGGAGAACGGGGCTTCCGGGTTCCTGACCAAGGACGCCGGTCCGGCGTTGCTCGTCGAGGCCGTCCGGGCAGCGGCCGCGGGGAACGCGCTGATCTCGCCCCAGGTGACCGTGCGGATGCTGGAGCACTTCGCCCGGCCCGCCGAGCGGCCTGACCTGTCGTTGCTGACGGCTCGGGAGCAGGACGTGGTCCGGGAGGTGGCTCGTGGGCTCAGCAACCAGGAGATTGCGTCCGCGTTGTTCCTGTCGCTGTCCACGGTGAAGACGCACCTGGCGTCGGTGCAGACGAAGCTGAACGTGCGCAACCGCGTCGGAATCGCCTCGTGGGCGTGGCGGGCCGGGCTGGTGAACTCGTGAGCGAGCAGCCGGGATCGGAGTTCCCGCGGGCCATCGGCAAGGTCGCCGACCGCGAGCTGGTCGCGAACGGGTACACGACGTACGACTCGCTGACGAAGGTGTCCGAGAAGACGCTGCTGAAGATCCACGGCGTCGGCCCGAAGGCCATCAGGATCCTGGGGGAGGAGCTGGCGGCGCAGGACAAGGCCTACGCCGCCGACTAGCTTCCTCAGACACCCATCGGGTGCCAGACCGTCTTCGTCTCCAGGAACGCGCGCAGGCGGGACATGTCCGGCGTGACGGTGAAGTCCTCGCTGGGCTTGTTGCGCAGCACGCGCTTCACGGTGCCCGCCGCCGACCGCTCCAGGTCCGCGCGGATCGACTCCGGCGCCCCGGTCAGGTCCAGCGCGTTCACGTCGCCGTGCGAGGCGAGCCACGGGGCGATCTCCGCCGTGCGGCCGGTGATGATGTTGACCACGCCACCGGGGACGTCGCTCGTCGCCAGCACCTCGGACAGGGTGATCGCCGGCAGCGGGCGGTCCTGCGAGGTGATGACCACGCAGGTGTTGCCCGAGGCGATCACCGGTGCGATCACCGAGATCAGGCCCAGCAGCGACGACTGCTGCGGGGCCAGCACGGCGACCACGCCCGTCGGTTCCGGGGTGGAGAACGAGAAGTACGGGCCCGCCACCGGGTTCGAGGAACCCAGCACGGCCGCGATCTTGTCGGTCCAGCCCGCGTACCAGACCCAGCGGTCGATCGCGGTGTCCACGAGGGACTGCGCCTTCTTCGCCGGGACGCCCTCCGAGGCGGCGACCTCGGCGATGAACTGCTCACGGCGGCCTTCCAGCACCTCGGCCACGCGGTACAGGACCTGGCCGCGGTTGTAGGCCGTCGTGCCGGACCAGCCCGCGAAGGCCTTGCGGGCGGCGGAGACCGCGTCGCGTGCGTCCTTGCGGGAGCCGTGGGCGGCGTTCGCGAGGAACGTGCCCTTCGCGTCGGTCACCGGGTAGCTGCGGCCCGACTCGGAGCGCGGGAACTTGCCGCCGATGTAGAGCTTGTAGGTCTTCGCGACCGTGATGCGATCAGACATCGAGGTAGGCCTCCAGACCGGTGCGGCCGCCCTCACGGCCGAAGCCCGACTCCTGGTAACCGCCGAACGGGGCGGTCGGGTCGAAGCGGTTGAACGTGTTGGACCAGACGACGCCGGCGCGCATCCGTTGTGCCATCCAGAGGATGCGCGAGCCCTTCTCGGTCCAGACACCGGCGGACAGGCCGTACGGCGTGTTGTTCGCCTTGGCCACGGCCTCTTCCGGCGTGCGGAAGGTCAGGACGGACAGGACCGGGCCGAAGATCTCCTCGCGGGCGATGCGCATCGCCTGCGACACACCGGAGAAGACGGTCGGGGCGAAGAAGAAACCCTTGTCCGGCAACGGGCAGGAGGACGTCCAGCGGGTGGCGCCCTCGGCCTCGCCCGACTCGGTCAGCTCCTTGATCTTGGCGAGCTGCTCGCGGGAGTTGATCGCGCCGACGTCGGTGTTCTTGTCCAGCGGGTCGCCGACCCGAAGCGTGCTGACGCGCGCGTGCAGCTTCTCGACCAGCTCGTCGGCGATGGACTCCTGGACCAGCAGGCGGGATCCGGCGCAGCAGACGTGGCCCTGGTTGAAGAAGATGCCGTTGACGATGCCCTCGACGGCCTGGTCGAGCGGGGCGTCGTCGAACACGATGTTCGCGGCCTTGCCGCCCAGTTCCAGCGTGAGCTTCTTCGAGGTGCCCGCGAGCTGACCCTGGATGATCTTGCCGACGTCGGTCGAGCCGGTGAAGGCGACCTTGTTGACGTCCGCATGCCCGACCAGCGCGGCACCGACGTCACCGGCACCGGGGATGATGTTGACGACACCCGGCGGCAGGTCGCACTGCTGGATGATGTCCGCGAGCACCAGCGCCGTGAGCGGAGTGGTCTCGGCGGGCTTGAGCACGACGGTGTTGCCGCACGCCAGCGCCGGCGCGATCTTCCACGCGGCCATCAGCAGCGGGAAGTTCCACGGGATCACCTGGCCCGCGACGCCCAGCGGCTTCGGGTCCGGGCCGTAGCCCGCGTAGCCGAGCTTGTCCGCCCAGCCCGCGTGGTAGAAGAAGTGCGAGGCGGCCGTCGGGACGTCGACGTCGCGCGACTCCTTGATCGGCTTGCCGTTGTCGAGCGACTCCAGCACCGCGAGCTCACGGCCGCGTTCCTGGATCTGCCGCGCGATCCGGTAGATGTACTTGGCCCGCTCGGATCCGGGCATCTTCGACCACACGCGGTCGTAGGCCCTGCGCGCGGCCTTGACCGCGGTGTCCACATCGGACTCGCTCGCGGTCGAGACCTCCGCGAGCACCTCCTCGGTGGCGGGGTTGATGGTCTTGAGCGGTTCGCCGGTGCCCTCGACGAACTTGCCGTCGACGAACATCCGGTAGTTCGGCTTGAGGTTCGCGATGTCCCGCGACTCGGGCGCGGGGGCGTATTCCCACATGTCTTCAGTCCACCGTCACGTAGTCCGGGCCGCTGTAGTGGCCGTCCAACTGGGTCCGACGCTGCATGAGCAGGTCGTTGAGCAACGTCGACGCGCCGAACCGGAACAGGTTCGGGTCGAGCCACTCCGGACCGGCTACCTCGTGCACGGCCACCAGGTACTTGATCGCGTCCTTGGTCGTGCGGATGCCACCGGCGGGCTTGACCCCGCGCAGCTCACCGGTCTGGTCCTTCCAGTCCCGCACGGCCTGCAGCATCACGTGCGTCACCGGCAGCGTCGCGGCGGGCTGCACCTTGCCGGTCGACGTCTTGATGAAGTCGCCACCGGCCAGCAGCGCGAGCCACGACGCGCGGCGCACGTTGTCGTACGTCACGAGCTCGCCGGTCTCGAGGATGACCTTGAGGTGCGCGTCCCCGCAGGCCTCCTTGATCTTGACGATCTCCTCGAACACCTGCCCGTAGCGGCCACTGAGGAACGCACCGCGGTCGATCACCATGTCGACCTCGGACGCGCCCTGCTCGACGGCGAACCGGGTGTCGGCCAGCTTGATGTCCATCGTGCTGCGCCCGCTGGGGAACGCGGTCGCGACGCTGGCGACGTTGATGCCGGTGCCCACCAGGTCGTCGGCCGCCGTCTTCACCATGTCCGGGTACACGCAGACCGCCGCGACCTTCGGCACGTCCGGCCGGTCGGGGTCGGGCCTGCGGGCCTTCGCGGCGAGCGAGCGCACCTTGCCGTGGGTGTCGGCGCCTTCGAGCGTGGTGAGGTCGACCATGCTGATCGCCAGGTCGATGGCGTGCAGCTTGGAGGCCTTCTTGATGCTCCGCGTGCCGAGGCCCGCGGAGCGTTGCTCGACGCCGACCTGGTCGACGCCGGGGAGCCCGTGCAGGAAACGCCGCAGCGACGATTCGTCGCGCACGGCGTCAGCCAGGGCCGACGGCAGTGTCGTTGGAGCAGCCATGTCCTGGAGTCTAAGCGGAATGGGACGCCCGTCCTAAGTGAGGCGATTTCTGCAGGTCAACACGGTTGAGCGGCACAGTTCGCTCGTCGATTTCCGGTGCGTCCTGGGCGGCGCTGCCCGTGCGTTTGAGCTTCTGCCACGGCAGCACCGCACCGGCCAGCGCGGTGATCACGGACTGGATCACGACCAGGTACATGAGCTGCCGGTAGACGATCGGTTGCAGCGCCACGGCCCACAGCGGCCGCAGCCGCTCGCCGTCGAGCCGGAACGCGATCACCGCGGGGATCAGCTGCAGCGCGAGGAACCCGAGCCACGCGAACGCGCCGGCCACCGGATCGGTCCACAGGCTCAGCACCGCGAACACGTCGATCGCGGGGGCGAGCACCGGCAACGCCACCTGGTAGAGGAAGAGGTACGGCAGCGCGCGGCGGCCGAGCTTGCCGCCGAGGCCGCGTTCGAAGATCGCGCCGCGGTGCTTCCACATCGCCTGCAACGTGCCGTAGCACCAGCGATAACGCTGCCGCCACAGCTGCCCGAGGCTGGCCGGCGCCTCCGTCCAGGCCCGCGCCGACTCCTCGTAGACCGCCGACCACCCGGCCCGTTCCAGGGCCATCGTCAGGTCGGTGTCCTCTGCCAGCGTGTCCTCCGGGACGCCGCCGACCTCGCGCAACGCCTCCACCCGGAAACCGCCGACCGCGCCCGGCACCGTCGGCATGCACTGCATGACGTCGTACATCCGCCGGTCGAGGTTGAAGCCGATCACGTACTCGATGTGCTGCCAGCGCCCGAGCAGGCCGGACCTGTTGCCCACCTTGGCGTTGCCCGACACCGCGCCCACCTCGTGGTCGGCGAAGGGCTGCACGAGGTTCCCGACGGTCTCCGGTTCCAGCACCGTGTCGCCGTCGACCATCACGACGAGCTCGGTGCGGGTGTGCCGCAGACCGGTGTTGAGCGCCGCCGCCTTGCCCGCGTTGCGCTGGCGCACCAGCGAGACGTTGGGCAGGCGCAGGCTCTGGACCACCTCGGACGTGCGGTCGGTCGAGCCGTCGTCGATCACGATCACGTGCACCGGCCAGGTGCTGGACAGGATCGTGCGGACGGTCGCCTCGACGCCGGCTTCCTCGTTGTACGCAGGGACCAGGACCGTCACCATCTGCGGCCGCAACCGCGGCGCGTGCTTGCCCGGCTTGCGCCGCGCGTGGATCGCGGTCGTCACCAGCAGCACCGCCGCGCGGGCGAGCGCCAGCACGCTGGAGATCACGACGAGCCACGTCAGCAGCTCCGTGACGAACCGCGAGAACCGCACCGCGAGCGACACGGCGGTGCCCTCGGCGCGTTCGGTCGCCGTCGCCGGACGGGAGTGCGACACGCCGAACGCGTCACGGGCCGTCTGGAACGCGAACCCGCGCTCCTTCAAGCTCGGGATCAGCTTCTCCAGTGCCGCAACGGTTTGCGACCGGTCACCACCGCCGTCGTGCATCAGCACCACGGCGCCCTTGTCGTCCTTCGGCGTGGAGTTCGCGGCGATGGCGTCCGCGCCGGGCGTGCGCCAGTCCTCGCTGTCGAGGTCGGAGAGCAGCACGAGGTTGCCGGCCGTCGTGATCCGCTCGATGCCGACCAGGTCCTCGTCGTCGACCGCGTCCGGCCGGTTCGAGTACGGCGGCCGCACGAGCCGGCTGAACTCGCCGGTGCCGCCGGCCACGACGAGCCCGGTCTGCCCCAGTTCGACGCGGGCGCGGGTGTCGCCGACCTTGCCCAGGTCGACGTGGGTGAAGGTGTGCAGCCCCACCTCGTGGCCCTCGGCGTGGACGCGTTCCAGCACGTCCTGGTGCTGCGCGGCGTTCGCGCCGGTCACGAAGAAGGTGGCCTTGACCTCGTTGCGCCGCAGCACGTCGAGGACCTTCGGCGTCCACTCGGGGTCGGGCCCGTCGTCGAACGTCAGCACCACCGTGCGGTCCGGCGTCGAGCGCGAGCTGAGCCCGGAGCCCGTGTCACCGACCAGCGGACCGCCCTGGTGCACGGTCTCCGGCACGGTCCCGGAAGGCCCCGCCGTGGGCTGGGCGCCCTGACCGATGCGGCCGACCACGAACGTGTCCAGCAACAACGCGCCGAGCAGCACCACCATGCTCAACGCCAGCAGCACCCAGTGGGCGCGCGGCTGAGGCCTCACGGCTTGCCCTGACCGGGCTCGCTCGGCCGGTTCGACGCACCCGGCGGATCGGTCCGCTTGTTGCCGTTCTCGGCCGTGGTGGTCGCCGCGGTGGTGGTCGCCACGGGAGGTGTCGTGGTGGTGGCCGGTGGCGTGGTGGTGGTTTCGTTGCGTGGCAACGATGTTGCTTCGGGTGACGAAGCAGGGGTGTCCGTCGTGGTCGTGACGGCGGGCTCGGCTGCCTCGGGGATGGGCAGCAGGGTCGTCGGGTTCACCGGGCCACCGGCGAGCGCGACGACGAGAAGTACCAGGTAGGCCAGCACACCGACGGCGACTGCGCCCATGGCGATGCGCATCACCTTGCGGCGGCGGCCACTCGGATCAACGAACACGGGTCTGTCAGAGGGAGTCGTCATGACCTTCGCGGGGGAGAGGCGAGCGGACGCCGGAGGTTAACCGGCTACGCCGCCCAGCGGAAGTCGTTCTTCAGAGCAGCAGTTCAGGCCGGTCGATGATGACGATCTCCCCGGCCCTGCCGCGTTCCTCGTAGAACTCCGCGACCTCGTTCAGGTCGTCGATCGGTTCGTGCAGCCAGGACCAGTCGCCCGGCAGCTTCGCCAGCTCGTCACGCACGATCTTGAGCACGTGGTCGAGGCGGTTGACGTCACGCCGGTGCCGGAAGTCGGCCTGAGCACTGGAGATGATCACGGTCCACCGGTGGGTGGCGCGTTCGCCGTCCATCTTGAGCCAGATGCGCGCACCGGCCATCTCCGCCAGTTCCACGAACTCGGCCAGCAGCATCAGTCGAGCAGTTCGCGCAGGATGCTCGACTTCTTCCTCTTCGGGCCCTTCACCTCGACGCCACCCATGATCGCCAGGCCCGTGATCCGCACGGTCGGCGCGCCGGGGATGTGCCGGCGGCTCGGCACCCGCTCCTCGAACGCGCCCATGAACCCGAACCCGTCGACCTTGACGTTGATGTCGTCGGGCACCCGGATCTCCACGCCGCCCCAGAACGCGAAGCAGCTGATCGTCACCTCGGCCTCGGCGAAGTTGGCGTGCGTCAGGTCGATCTCGATGCCGCCCATGATCGCGACGGCGTTGTGCATCCGGGGGACGACCCAGCCGCCCTTGCGGTTGACGCCCGACCAGAAGGCCACCGACACCGCGCTGCCCGGCTCGCCGCCGATGCGGTCGCTCACCGCCGGCTGGTACTGCGGCACGGCGGGGGTCTGCGGCAGGCCGCTCAGCACCAGGTCCGCGGTGATGGGGATGAGCTCGCCGTACGTCTTCGCGGCGTAGACCGCCCCGAGCCGCTCGTCCAGCTCGTGGATGTCGAGGCGGCCTTCGGCGGTCGCCTGGTGCAGCACCTGCGCGATCCGTTCCCGGTCCGCGTCGGAGGCGCGCAGATGACTCTGGTCAGCCGGTACCAGCTCGTCGCTCACCCGATCGAGTCTAAAGCTCTCACTTGCGGTTCGGTGCGTACTTGATGGTGATCGCGAAAGCGATCACGAGGAGTGCGGCGACCGCCGCCGCGAGGGCCGGGCTGTAGCCCCACGTCAGCGGAAGCACGCCGATCAACACGGCGAGTGACGCCGAAACACCCAGGATGACCAGCGGGGATTCACACAACTGCTGGACGGGCTTCTGTTCGATCGTCACCGTTCGTACCTCCGCGTCTCAACTGGCTACGAGACTTTTCGGAGTCGCTTTGTCGATTCTTGACGCCCGGATCGGGTTGTCCGGCCCCCTGATCAGGTGGTCATCGGACGCTTCACGGAGTCGGCTGGCGCAGCGGCAGCCCGGCCGCCCGGTAGATCGAGTCGATCACCGTCATGTTCTTCACCGCGTCGTCCGCGGTCGTCGGGAACGGCTTGCCGTGCAGCACGGCGCCGGTGAACGCGTCGAGCTGGTAGGCGTACGTCGGGCGTTTGCCGAACGTCTCCGTCGACTTCTTGTCCTTGAGCTTCAACGACAACCGGTGCATCGCGTGCGGGCCGAGCGGGTTGAGGACGCTCAGCGTGCCGTTCTCGCCGATCGCCTTCATCGACAGCTTGAGCACCGTCGCCGACCACAGCGAGGCGTGCACGGAACCCGTGTGGCCGGAGGGGAAACGCAATGAGGCGCGCATCGCGCGGTCGATGGAAGGCCCGCGCAGCAACGCTTTCGCCGACCGCACCTCGGGTTCCTCATCGCCCAGCAGCCGTGCCATGTGCACGGCGTAGCAGCCGGCGTCCATCATCGCGCCGCCCGCGAGCGAGTAGTCGTAGCGGATGTTGGAGAACATCGGCAGCGGGAAGCAGACCGAGGCCTCGACGTGCCGCAACGGGCCGAGCACCCCGGACTTGATGATCTCGGCGACGCGGATCGCCAGCGGGTGGTAGCGGTAGTGGAACGCCTCCATCACCACCAGGCCGGACGCGTTGGCGGCCTTGGCGACGGACGCGGCCTCGTCGGCGTTCGCGGTGAACGGCTTCTCGCACAGCACGTGCTTGCCCGCCTCCAGCGCGGCCAGCGTCCACTTGCCGTGCAGGCCGTTGGGCAGCGGGTTGTAGACGGCGTCGACCGCCGGGTCGGCCAGCAGCTCCTCGTACGAGCCGTGCACGCGTGCGATGCCGTGCTTGTCGGCGAACGCCTTTGCCCTGGCGGCCGAGCGCGCGGCGACCGCGACCACTTCGGCGACCGTCGAGGAGCGGGCCGGGCGGATGACGGCGGACGGCGCGATCATGGACGCGCCGAGCACTCCGATGCGCACGTGGTCTGTCACGCGGCCGACCCTACACCTCTTCAGTTAACGGCGTTTACTCCACAAGGTCGCTCTCTCGCGGCGGGAAGAACGGGATCGCGTCGATCGGGGCGGGGCCGGACCAGTTCCACGACTCCATCTGGCGCCGCGAGCGCCGGCCGAAGAACGCGCGCCAGAGTTCGTAGCCCTCGACCTCCAGCGTGATCGGGCCGTCGCCCAGGTCGCCGAACTCGGTCTTCACCGTCACGCCGGTCAGCCTGCGCGGCGTCATCCACACCAGCGTCGGCTGCCAGACGGTGTCCGGCAGGCGCTCGCGGCCGAGCGCCGCGCGCAGGTCGGCCTCGTGCGTGATCGTGTCCATCGCCAGCTGGAACGGGATGCGGGGCATCTCGCCGATCTTGTCGCCGGCGACGTTCCACTCCTCCAGCAGTTCCTCCACCGGGACGTTCTCGCGCTCGGCGACGTGCCGCGCCGTCCACTCGTCCGACGGCGCTCCCTCCATGCGTCCGCTGACCAGATCCGAGGCCGCGCCGGACAGGTGAGCGACCACCTGGTGCACGGTCCACTCAGGACAGGCGGGCACGGTTCGCCCCAGCTCGCCGGCGCTCAGGCCCATCGTCAGGCCGACGACGCGCTGACGTGCCTCGCGGTAGATCTCTTCGAACACCCCTAGCTCCTCCCAGCGGTTACGGTGTCGAGCATGGACGTCCTGGTCGTCGATCATCCACTCGCCAAGGCGAGACTCACAACGATGCGTGATGCGCGCACGGACAACGCGGCATTCCGTGCCGCGCTGCAGGAACTGACCGTGATGCTGGTCTACGAGGCGATGCGCGAGGCGCCGCTGAAGGAGGACCGCACGCACACCCCGGTAGCTCGTACCACCGGCTACAAGCTCGCAAACCCGCCGTTGCTCGTTCCCGTGCTGCGCGCCGGGCTCGGCATGGCGGACCAGGCGCACAAGCTGATCCCGGACGCCCAGATGGGCTTCGTGGGCCTGGCACGCGACGAGGAGACGTTGCAGCCGACGCCGTACATGGAGTCGTTGCCGGAGAACCTCGCCGGACGCCCTGTGTTCGTGCTCGACCCGATGCTCGCCACCGGCGGGTCGATGGCGTACACGATCCGCCTGCTGACCCAGCGCGGCGCGACCGACGTGACGGCGATCTGCGTGCTCGCGGCGCCCGAGGGGATCAACCACCTCGAGGACTCGAAGCTGCCGTGCCGTCTCGTCACGGCCTCGGTGGACGAGAGGCTGAACGACTCCGGCTTCATCGTTCCCGGGCTGGGCGACGCCGGTGACCGTCTGTACGGGGCGGTTTAGGACATACCTCCGATCGGACGTAGCAGTGGTCTAGACCTCAGGCCTATCGTGCTGTGGACCACACATCGCCGCTGCCGCGAACGAACTAGGAGACTCATGTCCAGACGGAGATGGGGTGTCGCCGCTCTCGCGGTCGGCGCCCTGTCCGCGTCGCTGGCCGTTGCGCCCGCGAACGCCGACGTCGAGACCAATGGGCACCACGGTTACTCGAAGACCCGCACCGTCGGGTACTTCATCCAGTGGGGCGTGTACGACCGGAACTTCCGGGTCAAGAACCTCGTGGACAGCGGGGCCGCCGCGCGGCTCACGCACCTGAACTACGCCTTCGGTTTCCTCGACGAGGCGGGCAAGTGCGTCAGCGCCGACCCGTGGGCGGACTGGCAGATGCCGCACACCGCCGAGCAGTCCGTGAGCGGCAAGGCGGACGAGGCCGGCCAGGTCCTGGCCGGCAACCTGAACCAGCTCAAGCAGCTCAAGGCCAAGTACCCCAAGCTGAGGATCAACATCTCGCTCGGCGGCTGGACGGGCTCGCGCTACTTCTCGAACGCCGCGCTGACGCCCGAGTCGCGCGCCGCGCACGTCAAGTCGTGCACCGACATGTGGATCAAGGGCAACCTGCCCGGCCTGCCGGAAGGTGCCGCCAAGGGCGTCTTCGACGGCATCGACCTCGACTGGGAGTGGCCCGCCAGCAACGGCAACATGGCGCCGCCCAACGTCGTGCGTCCCGAGGACAAGCAGAACTTCACCAAGCTGCTCGCCGAGTACCGCAGGCAGATGGGCTGGAACCGGGACCTGACCGCGTTCCTGCCGGCCGACCCCAAGCAGGTCGATGCGGGCTTCGAGGTCTCGAAGGTGTTCTGCTACCTCACTTTCGGCACTCTGCAGGGCTACGACTACCACGGTGCCTGGGACGCCCCGGCGAACCAGCAGTCCGCGCTGCGGGTGCCGAAGGGTGACCCGTCGGAGTTCGAGTTCAGCTCCGAGGTGACGGTCAACGCGTGGCTTTCGCGTGGTGCCCCGCGGTCGAAGGCCGTGCTCGGCGTGCCGTTCTACGGCCGCGGCTGGGACGGCGTCGCCCCCGGCACCCGCAACGGTCTGTTCGGCACCGGTGTGCCGGCGCCCGCCAAGTACGAGGCCGGTTACGAGGACTTCCACCGCATCAAGGCGAAGCTCTCCGAGCCCGGCAACACCTACAAGATCTACCGCGACGAGAAGGCCGGCTTCGCGTGGATCTACGACGGCAAGACCTGGTGGACCTACGACGACGCGACCGAGATGAAGCGGAAGGCCCGCTACATCAACGACCGCAGGCTCGGTGGCGCGATGATCTGGTCGCTCGACGGTGACACGCCGCAGGGTGAACTGATCAAGGCGCTCGACGGAGCCCTGAAGTAAGGCCGCACCACAGAGACGGACTGTCCTAACCGGACAGTTCAGCGGGTCCGGGGAGGTTTCGCGGCGGCCGCCTCCCCGGATTCCGTGGTGTTCAAAGGGATTTTCCCGGATCCGTGCGCCAACCCCTGCCGTGCGCGCGCAACGCCAGTTCGTAGGTGGCGGCCGCGTCGACGCCCGGCGGCAGGTTCCCGTTGAGCTCCAGGCTCACCAGGCCGTGCGCGATGCCCCACATGGACATCGCGATCTGCTCGGGATCCTCCGCGAGGTAGACCCCCTGCTCCACCGCGCGCCGCACCGCGTTGATCACCGGCGCGAACGTCCTGCCCGCCGCGCGGCTCATCTCCGACGTGTGCTCGACGACCTTCGAGTACAGCACCGAGTAGAACTGCGGGTCTCGCAACGCGCTGCGCCGGTACGCGAGCCCGATCTGCAGGAGGTCCTCCGCGGGGTCGTCGGTGACCGGCACCGCGGCGAGGCTCGTCCCGAACTGGGTGAACGCCTCCTCGTAGAGCGCCTCGAGCAACGCTGGTTTTCCGCCGAAGAGGGAATAGACCGCCGTAGTCGAGGTGTTGACGTCGGTGGCGATCTTGCGCAGGCTCACCGCGGCGGGGCCCTCGGTGCTGAGCAACTCGCCCGCCCGTTCGAGCAGCCGCCGTCGCAGAGCGTCGTCGTGGGTCTTGGGCCTGGGCATCACGCAATCCTAACGGCCGCTGGCCTGAGTGGTATCAGGTTGATACCGTCACTCCATGGCGATGACCTTGCGGTTGACCGAGGAGGAGAACCTGCGGCTCGCCGAACTGGCGCAGTCCGAGGGGCGCTCCAAGCAGGAGGTCGTGCGGCTCGCGATCGCGGACCGTTACCAGCGCATGCAGCAGGAGGAGAAGCTCGGCGAGGTGCTCGGGCGAGTCCTGCCCAAGTACCGAGGTCTTTTGGATAGGCTCGGATCTTCCTGAAACTGTCAGACCTCTGTGATCAACTGGATGCCGTGATCTCCTACCTCGACGCCGGGGACCTGTTGGTGCTGGCCACGGCCGTGACCGGTGGCGATCTGCTCGTCCGGGACATCGGCCTGCTGGACACGGCGGCTTACCGTCCCCGCGCGACCGTGCTCGGCGTGGAGGCTTACGACACGCTGTGGCTGAAGTCCTCCGCCCTGCTCGACTCGATCGTCCGGACCCGCCCTCTCGTGGAGGGCAACTGGCGGCTCGCCTGGGTCGCCGCCGTCACGATGTGCGACATCAACGGCTACTGGATCGACGCCGACGAGGACGACGCGCTGGACCTCGTCCGCTCCCTCGGCCGCGACAAGATCGACGTGCCGGAGATGGCCGGCCATCTCGAAGCGTGGGGCATCTCGAAGGATTCCGCTTGACCTAGAGTGCACTCCAGGTCATAGCGTCGAGCCCGTGAGTTACTCGATAGCCCAAGCCGCGCAGCGCAGTGGGTTGTCCATCGACACCTTGCGCTACTACGAACGAATCGGGCTCGTCGACCCGCCCGCACGGGACTCGGGCGGGCGTCGCAGCTACTCGGAGGACGACCTCGGCTGGCTGGCCTTCGTGACGCGCCTGCGCACGACCGGCATGCCGATTCGCATGATGCGCGAGTTCGCGCAGCTCAGGCACCGCGGCGACCTGACGGCAGGCCGCCGCAAGCAGATCCTCGTCGAGCACCGCAACGACGTCCGCGCCCGCATCGCGGAGCTGCAGACGTGCCTGGAAGTGCTCGACTACAAGATCGACCACTACGCGGTGGTCGAGCGTGACTTGGAGGCGACGGCGTGAGCCGTTCATTGGGATCGTTGCAGGTCGGGCCGCAGGGCCTCGGCTGCATGGGAATGTCGGAGTTCTACGGCGCCGGCGACGAGGCGGAGTCGGTCGCGGTGATCCACCGGGCCCTGGAGCTCGGCGTCACCCTGCTCGACACGGCCGACATGTACGGGCCTCACCTGAACGAGGAGCTGGTGGGCCGCGCGATCGCGGGCCGCCGTTCCGACGTCGTGCTGGCCACGAAGTTCGGCATCGTGCGCGACGGCGAACGTCGTGGCGTGCGCGGCGACCGCGAGTACGTGCGGTCGTCGGTCGAGGGCTCGCTGAAGAGGCTCGGCACCGACGTGATCGACCTGTACTACCTGCACCGCGTGCCGGCGGACACGCCCATCGAGGAGACGGTCGGCGCGATGGCCGAGCTGGTCACCGAGGGCAAGGTGCGCTTCCTCGGCCTGTCCGAGGCAGGCGCCCAGACGTTGCGCCGCGCCCACGCCGTCCACCCGATCACGGCGCTGCAGAGCGAGTGGTCGCTGTGGTCGCGCGACATCGAGGCGGAGATCGTGCCCACCGCCCGTGAGCTGGGCATCGGCCTCGTGCCGTACTCACCGCTGGGCCGTGGCGTGCTGACCGGCCGCTTCGCGTCGTCCGCCGACTTCGGCGCCGGGGACTTCCGCGGCGTCGCGCAGCCGCGGTTCACCGGATCGAACCTCGACGCGAACCTCAAGATGGTGGAGGCGCTGCGCGCCCTGGCGGCGGACCGCGGCGTGACCGCCGGTCAGCTCGCGCTGGCCTGGGTCCAGCACCGCGGTTCGGACGTCGTGCCGATCCCGGGGACCAAGCGGATCAAGTACCTGGAGGAGAACGTGGCGGCGGCCTCGCTGGAGCTGTCGGAGGCCGACCTGGCCGCCATCGAGGCCGCCGTGCCGGCGTCGGCGGTGGCCGGAGACCGGTACCCCGACATGAGCTCGATCGGCCGCTAGAACATACGTTCGAATGTATCCCCAGGGTTGTCCACAGGTTGGGGACAAGAGGCTGTGGACAACTCTGGGTTCATGTGGACAACTGGGCCGCGACAGTGGCTCCGAGCTCCCAGCACGCCTCAAGCTCGGCCTTTGACGGCTCGCCCGTGACGACCACGTGCTGCGCCGCCTTCTCCCAGCCCAACCCGGTCGTGGCGGTCTCCACGCTGCGCACCGCCCCGGTCGTGTCGTTGTTGCCGTGCACATAAAGCCCGAACGGCCTGCCACGCGTGGAGTCGAGACACGGGTAGTAGACGGTGTCGAAGAAGTGCTTCAGCGCACCGCTCATGTAGCCGAGGTTCGCGGGCGTGCCCAGCAGGTAGCCGTCGGCCTCCAGGACATCCACAGCGGTTGTGGACAACGCGGCCCTGCGGACGAGGTCGACGCCCTCGATCTCGGGGGTGGACGCGCCGGCGACCACGGCCTCGAACATCGCCTGGAGGGCGGGCGACGGCGTGTGGTGGACGAGAAGCAGCCTCATGACCGCTCTTGGTACCACTCGAAGTCGGGGTCAGCTCCTCCTCGCCTGGCCGTGATGGCGTCTGCAAGTACCACCAACTCAACATCAACAGGCACTTTCCTGCCGCCAACAGCGTTGACCGGACTTACCGGAACGGAAGCGGGGTCGGCGAACAGCGAGCAGGTTGGCTGTAGTTGACGACGATTCGATCAAGAGTTGGTGGTACTTGCAGACGCGCGAGATCACGCCGGGTGTAGTCCATGGGCGGCAACATAGATGACCATGACCCGCGCCTCCTACGACATCGTCGCCGCCAGCTACGCCCGGCTCCTCCCGGACGCGCACGACGGCCGCCCGCTCGACGCCGCGATCATGCGCGCGTTCGCCGAGCTCACCGCGGGCCCCGTGGGCGACATCGGCTGCGGTACCGGCCGCATCACGCAGCACCTGCACGAACTGGGTCTGGACGTGTTCGGCGTCGACCTGTCCGACGGCATGCTCGACCAGGCGAGAAAGCTGTACCCGCACCTCACGTTCACCCAGGGCGACATGACGAGGCTGGACCTCGCGGACGACAGCCTCGGTGGCGCCGTCGTCTGGTACTCCACGGTCCACATGCCGGCGAGCGAGGTGCCGTGGCGGGAGTTCCACCGGGTCCTCAAGCCCGGCGGTCACCTGTTGCACGCCTTCAAACTGGGTGACCGGAAGGGGCACCTCACCCACGCGTACGGCCACGACGTGGACCTCCACGTCCACTGGCACGACCTCGACGAAACCGTGACCATCGCGACCGAAGCCGGGTTCAACGAAGTGGCACGGCTGCAACGTCAGAAGGGTGTGGACGAAGGCGGGCCGCAGGCGTTCCTGTTGCTGAACAAACGGAACCCCGCAGCCGGAAGCACGTCCTGAAGGGTGTACACAGGAGGGACCATGAAGACCACCGCCCTAATGCACACCAGTCCTCGTCAGCGCCGCATCACCTGGGGTTTCGGCCTTGCCGTCAGCATCGGGATGATCGGGATCGGGCCTCTGTTCGCGTCGGTGTGGCCGGGGTTCGACCACAGCCCGTGGGACATCAACACGATGTTGTTCGGACTTGGCGTGGGGCTCTGCACGATCGCGTACATCTTCGGCCGGATCGCCGTCGCGGCGGTCACCGAGGGACGCCGCAACGCGGTGGCCCCGCCGACCAGAAGGGCGTACCTCGTGGTCGGCGGGAGTTTCGCCCTGGCCGCGATCGCGCTGGCGATCGCGCTCGCGACATCCGCTAGCTGACGAGCCCGGTCACCCGTTCCCGCAGTTCAGTCAGCCGGGCCTGGCCTGACGCACGGGCGGACTCCAGTCCGTCCGTGACCGGCTGGACGACTTCCAGGTACGCCTTGAGCTTCGGCTCGGTGCCGGACGGGCGCACGATCACGCGCACACCGTCAGCCGTCCAGCGCAGCACGTCCGCGCCGGGCAGCAGGTCCTCGGACGCGAAGTCCGCCGGCGGGTCGGCGCGCAGCCGCGCCATCGTCGCGCCGATCAGGCTCAGATCGGTGTACCGCAAGGAGACCTGGTCGGTCAGGTGCAGGCCGTGGTCCACCGCGAGCTGGTCCAGCGCGTCCAGCAACGTGCGACCGGACGCCTTCAGCCCGGCGGCCAGGTCGGCGGCGACGACCGCGGCCGAGATGCCGTCCTTGTCGGCCACGTGCTCCGGGTCGACGCAGTTGCCGAGCGCTTCCTCGTAGGCGAACACCAGGCCCTCGCCCGCGCGTGCCAGCCACTTGAAGCCCGTCAGCGTCTCCGCGTACCGGGCACCGTGCGCGGCCGCGATCGACTTCAGCAGCGACGACGACACGATCGTCGTCGCCACCAACGGATCCGTGGACTCGGTCGTCGACAACACGAGCGAGCCGAGCAGCACGCCCGTCTCGTCACCGCGCAGCATCCGCCACGTCTCGCCGTCCTTGACGCCCAGCGCGCACCGGTCCGCGTCCGGGTCCAGCGCGATGGCGAGGTCCGCGTCCACCGACGCCGCAAGGGAAAGCAGCTCGTCGGACGCGCCGGGCTCCTCGGGGTTCGGGAACACGACGGTCGGGAAGTCCGGGTCCGGCACCGCCTGCGACCGCACCACGTGCACGTCGGTGAAACCCGCGCGCCGCAACGCTTCGACGGCGAACGCGCCACCCACGCCGTGCATCGGCGTCAGTGCGATCTTCAGCGACCGGGAGTTCCCGCGCGGCAACGACGCGACCCGCTCCAGGTACGCGTCGACCTCGGCGTCCGCCACGGTGGTGTACGTGACGTTGCGCGGCACGGAGACCGCGGCCGGCACCGCCTCGATCGCCTTCTCGATCTCGCCGTCCGAGGGCGGCACGATCTGCGAACCACCGGCCAGGTAGAGCTTGTACCCGTTGTCCGCGGGCGGGTTGTGCGACGCGGTGATCTGGATCCCCGCCACCGCACCATGTGCGCGCACCAGGTACGCCAGCACCGGCGTGGGCAACGGCCCCGGCAGCACCCGCACGTCGAACCCGGCCGCCGCCATCACCTCGGCGGCGGCGGTGGCGAACTCCTCCGAGCCGTGCCGCGCGTCGCGCCCGACGAACACCAGACCAGATGCGCCGAGCCACGACGCCAGCCCGGCCGTCGTGCGGACGACCGTGGCCACGTTCATGCCGTTCGTGCCCGCCCGCACCGGCCCGCGCAGTCCGGCGGTGCCGAACGTCAGCGGACCGGCCATGCGGTCCTGGAGGTCTTCCACCGCAGCGGCATCGCCGCCCATCGCCCGCGCCAACACGCCCTGCAACTCGGCGCGAGTCGCGTCGGACGGGTCGTCAGCGATCCACCGGAACGTCGCGTCACGCAGTGCCGGCGTCAGGCTCATGCCCTGTCCACCAGCTCACGCAGCAGCGTGCCCATGCGCTGAGCCGCGGCGGCGCCGGCCTCCAGCACCTCCTGGTGGTTCAGCGGCTCACCGGTGATGCCCGCCGCGAGGTTCGTGACCAGCGACAGGCCGAACACCTCGACGCCCTCGGCACGCGCGGCGATCGCCTCGTGCACCGTCGACATGCCGACCAGGTCCGCGCCCATCGTGCGCAGCATCCGGATCTCGGCGGGCGTCTCGAAGTGCGGGCCGGGAAGCCCCGCGTACACGCCCTCCTCCAGCGACGGGTCGATCTCCTGCGCGACCTTGCGCAGCCGCGGCGAGTACAGGTCCGTGAGGTCGACGAACCGCGCGCCGACCAGCGGAGACACCGCCGTCAGGTTCAGGTGGTCGGAGATCAGCACTGGCTGCCCGACGGCCATGCCCTGCCGCAGGCCACCGGCCGCGTTGGTCAGCACGACCGTGGACACGCCCGCGGCGGCGACGGCGCGCACGGCGTGCACGACCTTCTGGACGCCCTTGCCCTCGTAGCCGTGGGTGCGGCCGAGAACGACGAGGACCTTCTTGTCACCGACCTCGACGGAACGGATGGTGCCGCCGTGGCCGAGCGCGGTCGGCGCCTCGAAGCCCGTCAGCTCGCCCACCGGGATCTCGGTGACCGGCTCGCCGATCACGTCGGCGGCGGGTCGCCAGCCCGAGCCGAGCACGATGGCGATGTCGTGCTTCGTGTTGCCGGTGCGGCTCTGGATCTCTTCCGCGGCCTTGCCGGCCACCTCTTCTGGAGTCACCGCGAGAGCTTAAGCCGTGTCCTGAGGGTCTGTCCGGGGGAGACGGCTCACACCGGTGCGAACGTCGAGGCGATGGCGTCGAACAGCCGCACGCGCGCCTCGTCCTCCTGCTCGGTCGGCACCACGACCTCGATCACCCACAGGTCGGTGCCGTACGGCAGCACGCGCGAGAAGTGCGTCCTGCGCAGCGCGTTGGGTTCGTCACCCTCGACCGTCCGGTAGATGAACTGGACGCTGGGCTCGCTGTGCGGCCCCGCCAGGTCCGGCGTCGGCACCATCTCGCCACCGAAGAACCTGCCGGGCCAGCGCCCCTGCACCCCGGCGACGTACACCTTGATGTCGCGCTTCGGGTAGTACTCGGGGAACCGCTGCACCGTCACCTCGTACGCGCCGCTGCCGGACACGAAGTGCACCATCGCCGAGGCAGGCAGCCGCTGGTCGCCGGACCGCTGCTCGGCGTAGGTCGTCCAGCTCTGCTCGACGTGCAGCGTGAACTTGCCGCCCTGGTCGCCGTTGGCCAGCACGGCCGACGCGGTGCGGGGTTGCAGCGTCGCCGACGTGGGCAGCGTCGGCAGGGTCGGCAGCGTCTGCTCGGTGGGCGGCAGCAGCGAGGCACCCGCGGCGAGCCTGGTCAGCACGAAACCACCGCCGGACCCCGCCACGAACAGCAGCACGGCCACGACCAGCACCAACGCCGAGGTCAACCGCCCTCGCCGCCGAGGGGGACCGAGCGGCTTCGTGACGAGGAACGGCAGCGGGCCGGGGTCGTCGGCGAGCGGCGCGTCCGGCTCGATCTTGGGCTTGGGCCGCACGACGATCGGCGGCTGCACCGCCGCGCGGACCTCGAACGCGTCCGTGCCGGGCTCCGGCAGCAGCGGGTAGACCTGCTTGCGCACGTCGACGAGCGACAGGCGTTCGGTCGGCTCCTTGCGCATCAACCCGCTGATCACCGGCGCGAGCCGGCCGGCACCGGCCGGCACCGGCACGTCGCCGTTGATCACCGCGTTGATCGTCTGCATGACGTTCTTGCCCACGTACGGCGGCTCGCCGGCCATCGCGGCCCACATCGTGGCGCCCAGCGACCACCTGTCCGCGGCCGCCGACACGTCACCGCCCTGCGCCACCTCGGGCGCGATGTAGGCGGGCGTGCCGAGCGTGATGCCGCGCGCGGTCATGGTGGCCTCGGCGACGTTGCGCGCGATGCCGAAGTCGGTGAGCTTGACCCGCCCGTCGTCGGCGATGAGCACGTTGCCGGGCTTCACGTCCCGATGCGTGATGCCGGCCCGGTGCGCGGACTCCAGCGCCGCCGCGATCGCGTCCAGCACGGCCGCGCCCTGCTTCTCGGTGAGGCAGCCCTGCTCCTGCAGCACCTCGCCGAGACTGCGCGACGGCACCAGCTCCATCACCACGTACGGGTCGCCGTCGTGCTGGACGACGTCGTAGAGCGTCACGAGGTTCGGGTGGGACAACGCGGCGACCGCACGCGCCTCGCGCATGGTCCGTTCGCGCAGCTGCGCGGCCTCCACATCGGGCATGCCCGGGGTGTGCAGGATGCCCTTCACGGCCACCTGCCTGCCCAGCACCTCGTCGCGGGCGGCCCACACCGTGCCCATGGAGCCTTGGCCGAGCACGTGCAGCAACTGATACCGCTCCGCGATCAGGCGCTTCAGGTCAGCCTTTTCCACGCCTCGATTGTTCCTGACACACTGACTGCATCGTTAACGGCGGTGAACCTCACATAGCCGTGCACGTACCGGTCGGTAACACTGCAACGCATGATGGAGTTGGCCTTGCCCGCCGAATTCCGCCCGAACGAGTTCCCCGCCGCTTCGAGGGAGCAATGGCGTGAGCTGGTCGACGCTGTCCTCTCCAAGACCGGTGCGAGCTTCGACTCGCTGGTCACGAAGACGTACGACGGCATCGAACTCCAGCCGCTCTACACCCTCGACGACGCCCTGGAGCCGTACGCGCTCGCCCCGGTGAAGCAGGGCTGGGACGTCCGCCAGCGCCACGCCGTCCCCGACCCGGTCGCGCTCATGAACGACCTGGAGGGCGGCGTCACCTCGCTGTGGCTCGCCGTGCCGGCCTCGTCGCTGGAGCGCCTGCTGGACGGCGTCTACCTCGACCTCGCGCCGATCGTGCTCGACGGTTCCGTCGAGGCCGCGCGCGCGATGCTGCGGATCTACGACCAGGCGCCGGTGCTGGCCGCCGACGTGCGCGGCAACCTGGCTCTGACACCTTCGGGTGAAGCTCTCGACGTCATCAAGCAGGCGCGCTCACAGTTCCCGGGCCTGCGGACCGTCGTGGTGAACGCGTTGCCGTTCCACGACGCAGGCGGCTCCGACTCCGAGGAACTGGGCGCCTCTCTCGCGCTGGCGGTGTCGTACCTGCGGGCGCTGACCGACGCCGGACTCTCGGACGCGGAGGCCTTCGCCCAGCTGGAGTTCCGGTACGCCGCGACGGCCGACCAGTTCATGACGATCGCCAAGCTGCGGGCCGCGCGCCGGCTGTGGGCACGGGTCGCCGAGGTGTCCGGTGTCGAGACCGTGCAGGTCCAGCACGCGGTGACGTCGTCGGCGATGATGACCCGCCGCGACCCGTGGGTGAACATGCTGCGCACGACCGTCGCCACGCTGGCCGCCGGTCTCGGTGGAGCCGATGCGGTGACCGTGCAGCCGTTCGACGCGGCCATCGGGCTGCCGGACGAGTTCGCCCGGCGCGTCGCGCGCAACACGCAGAACCTGCTGCTGGAGGAGTCGCACCTCGGTGAGGTGATCGACCCGGCCGCAGGGTCCTGGTACGTCGAGAAGCTGACGGACGCTCTCGCCGTCGAGGCCTGGGCCTGGTTCCAGGAGATCGAACGGGCCGGTGGGATCGACTCGGCCGGATCGCTGGTCGCCTCTCGGATCGCCGCCACCTGGGCTGCCCGGTCGGCTCGGCTCGCGGATCGCAGCGACCCGATCACGGGGGTGAGCGAGTTCCCGAACCTCGCCGAGAAGCCCGTGGTCCGCGACCCCGCCCCCGGAATCGATTCCGATTCGCAGGCCCCCTGGGGGGACGCACCCCCCATCCCAATCTTCTCAACCAGGTCTGACAATTTTGGGCTGCCGAGGGTCCGTTATGCACAGGCCTTCGAAGAGTTGCGCGACCTCGCCGACGCCCAGCCCGAACGCCCGCAGGTCTTCCTGGCCACCCTCGGCCCGGTCGCCGCCCACACCGCCAGGGCCACCTTCGCCGCGAACCTCTTCAACGCCGGCGGTTTCGCCACCCCGAACGCGGGCCCGACCAGGACCGCCGAGGAAGTGGCGCAGAAGTTCAAGGAGTCCGGCGCCAAGGTCGCGGTCCTGTGCGGCAGCGAGGCGAGCTATGCCGAGCACGCCGTCGCCACCGTCGAGGCGCTGCGTCAGGCCGGTGCCGAGCGGGTACTCCTGGCAGGCAAGAAGACCGACGCGGCAGTGGACGGCTTCGTCTTCGCGGGTTGCCCGGCGCTGGAAATCCTGAACAGCACCTTCGAGTTCCTGGGAGTGGAGCGATGATCCCCAACTTCGCGGACATCGACCTCGGCCCTCTCCCGCAGGCGAAGTACGAGACGGACCTGCCGTCGTGGGAGACGCCCGAGGGCATCGCGGTCAAGCCGGTCTACGGTCCGTCCGATGTGGAGGGTCTCGACTTCCTGCGGACCTACCCCGGCATCGCGCCGTTCCTGCGCGGCCCGTACCCGACGATGTACGTCAACCAGCCGTGGACCGTGCGCCAGTACGCGGGTTTCTCGACGGCCGAGGAGTCGAACGCCTTCTACCGCCGCAACCTCGCCGCCGGGCAGAAGGGTCTGAGCGTCGCCTTCGACCTCGCCACCCACCGCGGTTACGACTCGGACCACCCGCGCGTCGCCGGTGACGTCGGCATGGCCGGTGTCGCGATCGACTCGATCTACGACATGCGCACGCTGTTCGACGGCATCCCGCTGGACAAGATGTCCGTGTCGATGACGATGAACGGCGCGGTGCTGCCGATCCTCGCGCTGTTCGTGGTGGCGGCGGAGGAGCAGGGGGTGAAGCCGGAGCAGCTCATGGGGACGATCCAGAACGACATCCTCAAGGAGTTCATGGTCCGCAACACCTACATCTACCCGCCGCGGCCGTCGATGCGGATCATCTCCGACATCTTCAGCTACACCTCCCAGCACATGCCGAAGTTCAACTCCATCTCGATCTCCGGCTACCACATGCAGGAGGCCGGGGCGACGGCCGACCTGGAGCTGGCGTACACGCTCGCGGACGGCGTCGAGTACATCCGCGCCGGCCGGGCGGCGGGGCTCGACGTCGACAAGTTCGCGCCGCGCCTGAGCTTCTTCTGGGCGATCGGCATGAACTACTTCATGGAGATCGCCAAGATGCGGGCCGCGCGCCTGCTCTGGGCGAAGCTGGTCAACGACTTCGAGCCGAAGAGCCAGAAGTCGCTCAGCCTGCGCACGCACTGCCAGACCTCCGGCTGGTCGCTGACCGCGCAGGACGTGTTCAACAACGTCGCGCGCACGTGCGTCGAGGCGATGGCGGCGACGCAGGGACACACGCAGTCGTTGCACACCAACGCACTCGACGAAGCCCTCGCGCTCCCGACCGACTTCTCCGCGCGCATCGCCCGCAACACCCAGCTCCTCCTGCAACAGGAATCCGGCACGACGCGCGTGATCGACCCGTGGGGCGGCAGCGCCTACGTCGAACGCCTCACCGCCGAGCTCGCCGCGAAGGCCTGGGAGCACATCACCGAGGTCGAGAAGGCGGGCGGCATGGCCCGCGCGATCGACGAGGGCATCCCGAAGCTGCGCATCGAAGAGGCCGCCGCCCGCACGCAGGCGCGCATCGACTCCGGACGCCAGCCCGTCATCGGCGTCAACAAGTACCTGGTGGACACCGACGAGAAGATCGAGGTCCTCAAGGTCGACAACGCCGGCGTCCGCGTCCAGCAGCTCGAGAAGCTCCGCAGGCTCAGGGAGGAACGCGACCAGTCCGCAGTGGACGGTGCGCTGGAGGCCCTGACCAAGGCGGCGAGCGGCGAGGGCAACCTGCTGGAGCTGGCGATCGACGCCGCCCGCGCCAAGGCCACCGTCGGCGAGATCTCCGAGGCGCTGGGCAAGGTGTGGGGCCGGCACAGCGCGCAGATCCGGACCATTTCCGGCGTGTACCGGCAGGAGGTCGGCTCAGTGTCCAACGTGGACGCCTGCCGCGAGGTCGTCGAGGCGTTCGCGGAGGAAGAAGGCCGCCGTCCCCGCATCCTGGTCGCGAAGATGGGCCAGGACGGGCACGACCGCGGCCAGAAGGTCATCGCCACGGCGTTCGCGGACCTCGGCTTCGACGTCGACGTCGGCCCGCTGTTCCAGACGCCGGACGAGGTCGCCCGCCAAGCCGTCGAGGCCGACGTGCACATCGTCGGCGTGTCCTCGCTGGCCGCCGGCCACCTCACGCTGGTGCCCGCACTCAAAGAAGAGCTCGCCAACCTCGGTCGCGAGGACATCATGATCGTCGTCGGCGGCGTCATCCCGCCGCAGGACTTCGACGAGCTGTACGCGGCGGGTGCGTCGGCGATCTTCCCGCCCGGCACGGTGATCGCGGACGCGGCCAAGGACCTGCTGGTGAAGCTCGCGGATCAGCTCGGGCACCATGGCTAGGGCGGTCGACGTCGCCGAGTACACCAAGGGCGTCCTCGACGGCAACCGCGGTGTGCTCGCGAAAGCGATCACGCTGGTCGAGTCGACGCGTGCGGACCACCGGGCCAAGGCCCAGGAGCTGCTGGTCGAGCTGTTGCCGAAGTCGGGCGACGCGATCCGGGTCGGCATCACGGGCGTGCCCGGCGTGGGCAAGTCGACGTTCATCGACGCACTCGGCACCATGCTGACCGAGCAGGGGCACCGGGTCGCGGTGCTCGCCGTCGACCCGTCCTCGACGCGCACCGGCGGCAGCATCCTGGGCGACAAGACGCGGATGCAGCGGCTGTCGGTGAACGAGAAGGCGTTCATCCGGCCCTCTCCGACGTCGGGAACGCTCGGCGGCGTCGCGCAGGCCACCCGCGAGACGATCGTGCTGGTCGAGGCCGCGGGCTTCGACGTGGTGCTGGTCGAGACGGTCGGCGTCGGACAGTCCGAGGTGGCCGTCGCCAACATGACGGACTGCTCGCTGTTCCTGACCCTCGCGCGCACCGGCGACCAACTGCAGGGCATCAAGAAGGGCATCCTGGAGCTCGCGGACGTCATCGCGGTCAACAAGGCCGACGGCGAGCACGAGCTGGACGCCCGCAAGGCCGCACGCGAACTGGCCGGGGCGCTGAAGCTCCTGCGCCCGCCGGACGCGCTGTGGCACCCGCCGGTGCTCACGTGCTCGGGTCTCACCGGAACCGGTCTCGACGAGTTGTGGTCCCGAGTGCTGGAACACCGCAGGACCCTGACCGACGCCGGGGAACTGGACGAACGCCGTCGGCGCCAGCAGGTCGAATGGACCTGGATGATGGTCCGCGACGAACTGTGGCGACAGGTGCGTGAGAGCACCGCAGTGCGTTCTCTTACTCCTTCTCTCGAAGAGAAGGTCCGGCTGGGAGAGCTCACCGCCACCCTTGCGGCCGAGCAGATTTTGAAGGCGTTCCAATCGGACTCACGGTGAGCGCTTAGCTAGTTTGGGTGACCTTCGATCGTGGTATTCGAGGTAGAGTTCAGGCCATGTCGAGGTTGCTGCTGGCCTGCGTGTTCTCGCTGATGAGCGTTCTCGGGATCGCCGGAGTGGCGTCCGCGCAAGAGGCGGCGAACGCGCCTGCGCCGGCTGTGCAGCAGACGACGGTGAATCCGGCTCCCGACGTGAACGCGCCGCAGGAGCCGTCGCCTGAAGCTCGTGAGGAGACCAAGCGCAAGCTGTGGATCGGCGGCATCGCCGTTCTGCTGTTCGTGCTGGTCTACTACCGCAACAAGAAGCGGTGGGCGAAGTGGCGCAAGGAGAAGGCTGCCAAGAAGGGCTAGCCGGGGGCCGTTCGGCGTGAGACGGGCCGTCCCACCTGGTGGGACGTAATAGTCAAAGTTAAGCGTGTCTCTCGACCATTTGCGTCATCGTTGATCGGTCAGACCGAAACTCGCTCGCCGCTTGGCGCAGCGCTGCGACCGGCCGTCCGGTTGATCATCATCAGCGCACCGCGTCCAACAGGTGGTGATGCAGGATGGTGGCAAATGGGTACCGACTTGAAGATCAGCACACGCTCGACCGTCGAGCGGTACTCGGACGCGCTGCTGGACCTGTCGCACTCGATCCACGCCGAGCCCGAGCTGGCCTTCGAGGAGCACCGCAGCGTCGAGAAGATCACCTCTTTGCTGGTCGAGGAGGGTTTCGAGGTCGACCGCGGTGTGGCTGACCTCGACACCGCGTTCGTCGCCACGTTCGGCGACGGCGAGCTCGTCCTGGGACTTTGTGCCGAATACGACGCTCTGCCCGAGGTCGGGCACGCGTGCGGGCACAACGTCATCGCCGCTGCCTCCGTCGGCACGGCACTCGCGCTGCGTGACATCGCCGACCAGCTGGGTGTCACCGTGAAGGTGATCGGGACCCCGGCGGAAGAGGTCGGCGGCGGCAAGGTGCTGATGCTGGAACGGGGCGTGTTCGACGACGTCTCGCTCTCGATGATGGTGCACCCGGCACCGTACGAGTCGTGCGCCGCCAAATCGCTCGCGATCACCGACCTCGAGGTGCACTACAAGGGCAAGCCGTCACACGCGGCCGCCGCCCCGCACCTGGGCGTCAACGCCGCGGACGCGGTGACGATCGCGCAGATGTCGATCAGCCTGCTGCGGCAGCACTTCGAGCCCGGCCAGATGGTGAGCGGCATCGTCACCAACGGCGGTACCGTGCCGAACGTAATACCCGCCCGCGCATCGGCGATGTTCGATGTGAGGGCGGAGAACCTGGAATCGCTGCAGCGACTGGAGAACCGGATCCGGGACTGCTTCTCAGCCGGTGCGCTCGCGACCGGCTGCACCCATGAGGTCGTGCAGGTCTCACCGATCTACGCCGAGTTGACTCCCGATCCGTGGCTCGCGGACGCCTACCGGCGTGCGGCCACCGAGCTGGGCAGACGACCGCTCTCGCCAGAACAGGAACAGCGGGAGAAGATCGGGAGCACCGACATGGGCAACGTCACCAGAGTGTTGCCCGCCATCCACCCGACCATCGCCATCGACTGCGGAGACGCGGTGAACCACCAACTAGAGTTCGCGACCGCCTGTGCCTCGGCGTCGGCCGACCGTGCGCTCCTCGACGGAGCACTTGCCATGGCCTGGACGACGATCGCGACAGCCACCGATTCCCAGCAGCGCGCACGGCTGCTGGCCCGCGGAGGTGCGGCATGACGGTTCTGGACTCCCGGCCAACGGGTTCCTCAACTGTGAAGACGTCCCCTGAGATGCTCGTCGACCCCACCGGGGTGAGCATGTCTCCTGTGGATGATCTCGGAGAAGGCCGCGGCCCCGCGTGGCTCGACGACTGGCTGAAGGCGCACGCCGCCGACGTCGTCGCCTGGCGACGCCACATCCACGCCCACCCCGAGCTCTCCCGGCGCGAGTACAACACCACCGAACTCGTGGCGAAGCTGCTGCGCGAGGTCGGCCTCAAGCCGCGCATCCTCCCCGGCGGCACGGGCCTGATCTGCGACATCGGCCACGGCCCCCGCTGCGTGGCTCTCCGCGCGGACATGGACGCCCTGCCGCTGCACGAGAACACCGGCCTGCCGTTCGGATCCACTGTGGACGGTGTGTCGCACGCGTGCGGTCACGACGCCCACACGACGGTCCTGCTCGGCACGGCGCTGGCCCTCGCCTCGGCGACGGAGCTGCCCGGCCGCATCCGCCTGGTGTTCCAGCCCGCGGAGGAGGTCATGCCGGGTGGTGCGCTCGACGTGCTCGCCGCGGGCGGGCTCGACGGCGTGGAGCGGATCTTCGGCCTGCACTGCGACCCGCGTCTGCAGGTCGGCCGCATCGGCACGCGGATCGGTGCCATCACGTCGGCCTCCGACCTGCTGGAGCTGCGGCTGTCCTCGCCGGGCGGTCACACCTCGCGCCCGCACCTCACCGCGGACCTGGTGCACGCACTCGGCACGGTCATCACCGGCCTGCCCACGATGCTGTCGCGCCGCGTCGACCCCCGCTCCGGCACCGTTCTGGTGTGGGGCGCGGTGCACGCGGGTGAGGCGCCGAACGCGGTCCCGCAGGACGGCCTGGTGCGCGGCACGCTGCGCACCGGCGACCGGGACATCTGGGCCGAGCTGGAGCCGCTGGTCAAGGACCTCGTGACGGGCCTGCTGGCCCCGACCGGCGTCGGCTTCGACCTGCACCACCGCCGCGGCGTGCCGCCGGTGGTCAACGAGCGCGAGTCAACCCAGATCCTGCGCGCCGGCATCGAGGCCGCCCTGGGTGACGACGCGCTCGCGGGCACCGAGCAGTCGTCCGGTGGCGAGGACTTCGGCTGGTACCTGGAACACGTGCCTGGTTCATTCGCACGCCTCGGCGTGTGGAATGGTCAGGAGAAGCAGCGCGACCTGCACCAGCCGACGTTCGACCTGGACGAGCGCGCGCTCCTCGTCGGGGTTCGCGTCATGGTGCACACCGCGTTGGCTGCTCTCGCCTAGAGCGGAACCCTCTCGGTTTGAGCTGTGTTGTGGCGCGTGCGGATCAGTTCCGCACGCGCCACAGTGCTGTCCGGGTCAGCTCACGGGTTCCGTCAACTGCGGACGTGCCTCCGGCGCCGCGGCCCTGACCGCGTCCGCCGCCTGGTCGTCCTTCTTGGTCTGGGACGTGCGCTCGGCCTCGACGCGCGCGTTGTAGACCTCGACCTCGCGCTTGATCGTGTCCTCGTCCCACCCGAGGATCGGCGCGACCAGCCTGGCCACCGCCTCCGACGAGTCGACGCCGCGGTGGGCGTACTCGATGGAGATGCGCGTGCGCCGGGTGAGGACGTCCTCCAGGTGCATCGCGCCCTCGTGCGAGACCGCGTACACCGCCTCCACCTGCAGGTAGTCGGGGGAGGCCGGGATCGGCTTCAACAGCTCCGGGTTGTCCACCGCGAGAGACAGCACCTCGTGCACCAGCGAGCCGTAGCGGTCGAGCAGGTGCCGGACGCGGTACGGGTGCAGGCCGTGCTTGGTCGCCAGCTGGTCGGCCTGGTTGACCAGCGCGTGGTAGCCGTCGGCGCCGACCAGCGGCACCTTGTCGGTGATGGACGGCTGGATCCGGCCGGGCATGTCCACCTGCGCCGCGTCGACGGCGTCCGCGCCCATCACCCGGTACGTCGTGTACTTGCCGCCCGCGATCGCGACGAGGCCCGGCGAGACCCGCGCCACCGCGTGCTCACGCGAGAGCTTCGACGTCGAGTCGGACTCGCCCGCCAGCAACGGCCGCAGGCCCGCGTAGACGCCCTCGATGTCGTCGTGCGTCAGCGGGGTCGCGAGCACCGAGTTGACGTGTTCGAGGATGTAGTCGATGTCGTGCTTGGTGGCCGCGGGGTGCGCCAGGTCGAGGTTCCAGTCCGTGTCCGTGGTGCCGACGATCCAGTGGTTGCGCCACGGGATGACGAACAGCACGGACTTCTCGGTGCGCAGGATCATCCCGGCCTCGGCGACGATCCGGTCGCGCGGAACGACGATGTGCACGCCCTTCGACGCCCGCACGCGGAACCGGCCGCGCGAGCCTGAGAGCCGCTGCAGCTCGTCCGTCCACACGCCGGTCGCGTTGATGACCGCGTGCGCCCGCACGTCGACCTCGCGCCCGTCCTCGACGTCGCGCACCCGCACGCCGGACACGCGGTCCGCCTCGCGCAGGAACCCGACGACCTGGGTCGACGTGCGCACCACGGCGCCGTAGTGGGCGGCGGTGCGGCCGACCATCATCGTGTGCCGGGCGTCGTCCGCCTGGGCGTCGTAGTAGCGGATGCCACCGATCAACGCGTCGCGCTTCAACGCCGGGACGAGCCGCTGCGCACCCGCTCGGGTGAGGTGCTTCTGCCCCGGCACGGACCGGGCGCCGCCCATCGTGTCGTAGAGGAACAGGCCGGCCGCCGTGTACGGGCGTTCCCAGACGCGGTTGCTCAGCGGGTAGAGGAACGCGACGGGCTTCACCAGGTGCGGGGCGATGCGCGTCAGCATCAGCTCGCGCTCGCGCAGTGCCTCGCGCACCAGGCCGAACTCGAGCTGCTCCAGGTAGCGCAGGCCGCCGTGGAAGAGCTTGGAGGACCGGCTCGACGTGCCGGACGCCAGGTCACGGGCCTCGACGAGCGCCACCCGCAGGCCTCGGGTGGCCGCGTCGAGCGCCGCGCCGACGCCGACGACACCGCCGCCGATCACGACGACGTCGAACGTCTCGGCCCCCAGCCGCTGCCAGGCTTCCTCGCGTTCGGCAGGCCCGAGCCGGCCGGTGATCGGCGGCTCGGCATGGGTTCGTGGTGGTGCAGCTGCGTTCTTGCGCGTGGCCACGACAGACGCCTCCCTGCTACGACTTCGCTTCACGCTACCTTCAGCGACCGCCTCCCGCCCACGGGCGCGCGGTAGTGCTGTGGCCGCCGGCCTTCGCCCCGTATTCCGCCGTTCAGACGGGCGTCTCGTGGTGCCGCCCCCACGTCCTCATATCGGGCATATGGGGGCGTGGGGGTGGTGCCACGAGGCGTCCTGCCGGGCGCCGGAAGACGCGGTGACGGCCGGCGGCCGCAGCACTCAGAACCGAACGGCCTGGAAATGGCCTGAGACAGGTACTTGGCGTAGACAACTGATCAGCTCGGTAATAGCGTCCGAGCACGTTGCAGGCGGGCGGCGCGGCCCTGACCTCGGGTTTGCGCGTCCTGCCTGGCCGCAAACGAGTGGAGGTCGACGATGAGCGCAGGCTCGATCTTCGTCTGGGAGATGCTGGGGACCGCGGTCCTCATCCTCCTGGGCACCGGTGTCGTCGCGAACCAGGTGCTCAAGAACACCCTCGGCAACAGCACGGGCTTCCTGTTCGTCAACGTCGGCTGGGCCTTCGCGGTCTTCGCCGGCGCCAGCATCGCCAACCCCAGCGGGGCGCACCTCAACCCCGCCGTCACGCTCGGCCTCGCCGTCGCGGACAAGACTCCGTGGGGCGACGTTCCCGTCTACATCCTCGGGCAGATGGTCGGCGCCATCGTCGGCGCGATGCTCTGCTGGGCCACCTACAAGCTGCAGTTCGACACGCACGACGAACCGCAGAACACGCTCGGCATCTTCTCCACCGGCCCGACCGTGCCGAGCGCGCCGTGGAACCTCGTCTCCGAGATCATCGGCACGTTCGTCCTGGTCCTCTGGATCCTGTTGTCGCCCGGCGCGAAGGAGTCGGTCGACGGGGTCCCGCAGTTCGGCAACTCGGCGCTCGGGTACGCGGGTGTCGCGTTCGTCGTGCTGGTGATCGGTACGTCGCTCGGCGGCCCGACCGGTTACGCCATCAACCCGGCGCGCGACCTCGGTCCGCGCATCGCCTACGCGTTCATGATGCCGATCCGCAACAAGGGCAACGCCAACTGGGCCTATTCGTGGGTCCCGGTCGCCGGCCCGCTCGTGGGTGGCGCGCTGGCCGCGTTGCTCTTCCTGGTTCTCCCGGTCTGAAAGGACTTCTCGCATGACGCAGTACGTGGCCGCGATCGACCAGGGCACGACGTCGACCCGGTGCATGATCTTCGACCACGCCGGACGGGTGGTGGCGGTCGACCAGAAGGAGCACGAGCAGATCTTCCCGAAGGCCGGGTGGGTCGAGCACGACCCGAAGGAGGTCTGGCAGAACACCCGCCAGGTCGCCGCCGGCGCGCTCGCGAAGGCCGATCTGTCCACTTCGGACATCGCCGCGGTCGGCATCACCAACCAGCGCGAGACCGCGCTGGTGTGGGACAAGAACACCGGCGAACCCGTCTACAACGCCATCGTGTGGCAGGACACCCGCACCGACAAGATCGTCACCGAGCTCGGCAACCTCGGTGGCGGGCAGGAGCGCTACCGCCAGAAGGTCGGTCTGCCGCTGGCCACCTACTTCTCCGGGCCCAAGGTCCGCTGGATCCTCGACAACGTCGAGGGCGCGCGGGAACGGGCCGAGGCCGGTGACCTGCTGTTCGGCAACATGGACACGTGGGTGTTGTGGAACATGACGGGCGGCACCGACGGCGGCGTGCACGTCACCGACCCGACGAACGCCTCACGCACCATGCTGATGGACCTCGACACGCTGCAGTGGGACGAGTCCATCGCTTCCGACATGGGCATTCCGATGTCGATGCTGCCGGCGATCCGGTCGTCGTCCGAGGTCTACGGCCAGGTGCGCGAACGCGGTGCGCTGGCCGGCGTGCCGATCGCGGGCATCCTCGGCGACCAGCAGGCGGCGACGTTCGGCCAGGCCTGCCTCTCGCCCGGCGAAGCCAAGAACACCTACGGCACCGGCAACTTCATGCTGCTCAACACGGGCACCGAGAAGGTGATGAGCGAGAACGGGTTGCTCACCACCGTCTGCTACAAGATCGGTGAGGCAGCTCCCGTCTACGCCCTGGAGGGCTCGATCGCGGTCACCGGTTCGCTGGTGCAGTGGCTGCGGGACAACCTCGGCATGATCGGCTCGGCGGCCGAGATCGAGGAGCACGCCCGTTCGGTGGAGGACAACGGCGGCGCGTACTTCGTGCCCGCGTTCTCCGGCCTGTTCGCGCCTTACTGGCGTTCCGACGCCCGTGGCGCGATCGTCGGCCTGACCCGGTTCGTCAACAAGGGCCACCTCGCACGGGCCGTGCTGGAGGCGACCGCCTTCCAGACCCGTGAGGTGCTCGACGCGATGAACGCCGACTCGGGCGTCGACCTGACCGCGTTGAAGGTCGACGGCGGCATGGTCGTGAACGAGCTGCTGATGCAGTTCCAGGCCGACATCCTCGGCGTTCCGGTCATCCGGCCGGTCGTCGCCGAGACCACCGCGCTGGGTGCCGCCTACGCGGCCGGTCTGGCGGTCGGGTTCTGGAAGACCGAGGACGAGATCCGCGAGAACTGGGCGCAGGACAAGCAGTGGGAGCCGCAGATGGACGAGTCCCGCCGCGCGTCCGAGTACGCCAACTGGAAGAAGGCAGTGACGAAGACGTTTGATTGGGTGCAGGACTGAGTTTTTGGTCGCTGTGTTTATTGGCCGCTGCTCCGCAGACGGCGGCGAGTTCGCCGGGAAGCTGGTCGTCCGTCCGCCGCTTCGCCCTGATTGGGCTTCGCCGAATCAAGACGAAGAGGCGGACGGACGACCAGCGCGAACTCGCAAAACTCGCGAGTTTGCGAAACCTCGTGGGCTCGCCGACCTCGCGAGCCTGCGGGCCTTATTGGGCTGGAATTGCGTGCACGATCACGTTGTCGCGGGTGCCGCAGGTGATCAGCCGCAGCCCCTGCTCGTCCTTGTCGCGGGCGACGGCTTCCGCGAAGAAGTCGTCGCGGATGATCCGCTCGGTGCGCGTCACGCTGAACCTGGCGACCGAACCGTCCTTCTTGGACACTTCGAGCACATCGCCCTCGGTCAGGTCGTTCAGGCGGTAGAAGACGCCTCTGGCCTTGTTGCTCTCGATCCGGCCGACGATGATCCACTGCTGCGGTTGCGTCTGGTACCAACCGGCCTGCATGCCCTCGTTGGCCGGCGGCATCTGGACGGCGCCCTGCTGGTCGAGGCCGAGCGCGACCAGCGACGACCGCACGCCGATCCGTTCGATCCGCAGTTCCATCGGATCGGATTTGCCGAGCGGTGACACCACCGGCGGCGGAGCGCTGTCGCTCGTCGCCGCCGACGGCTTCGGTGCCGGTCCCTGCGAACAGGCGGTAGTGGCCAGCGCCACGCACAGCACCGCGATCAAGACACGAGTCCCCACGAACCCATTGACGCACATCTCGTGGGTTAGTTGCGCGCTCGATCGAGACAGGTCCGAACCGTGATCATCATTACGGCGCGGTGCTGCCTCCACCCGTCTCCGGTGCGCCCTTCGGCTTGACCACCGGCTTCGGCTTGAGCTTGGGCGGTGTGGTCGTGGTCGGCGGCGTGCCGAGGATCCGGAACTTCTTCACGCCGCGTTCCGGGCGTTCGGCGCACTGGAAGACGACCTCGTACGTGCCTGGAGTGGTGATGGCCTTGGTCTCACCGCTGAAACGGCCGAAGTTGCCGCCGCGGGTGAACCTCAGCGGCTCTGCGAAACCGGCTGACTCGAGCGGTCCCGACGCCCTGCAACCGGTGTGCATGTCGCCGCCCGCGGTGATCGTGCCACCCGGCTCGACCTCCTGCGGGTGCAGGTACCAGTTGATCACCAACGGGAGCACGGTGAACTGCGTCGTGAGCGTCTTGCCGTCGCACTGGACGGACGCGGTGTAGGTGCCCTCCTTGGCGGTGACCCGCCCGACGCCGTACCCCTTGGCGGGATCCTCCGAGCTCGGGCTGAGCACGATCGGACCGTCCAGCCCGGGCGACGTGACCCCGGAGTACGTCTTGCAGGGACCGGCCAGCGCGGTGATGGTCCTGCCGTTCGCCACGGTCCCTTCCATCTTCAGTGTCGGCTCCTGCTGCTGTGCCGTCGCGAGCGGTGTGAACGCCACGGTCGCCGACAACGCGATCGCGGTGGTCAGGGCTTTCCTCATGTGGTCATTCCCTCCCTCAGATCAGCGTCGCGTAGACGATGATGTTGTCCCGGTAGCTGCGGGCGGCCTGGTCGTAGCCGCCTCCGCAGGTGATCAGCCGCAGCTCGGGTTCTCCGGTGTCGCCGTAGACGGCCTCGGTGGGGAAGCTGCTCTTGGCGATCTGCTCGGTCGCACGCACGCGGAACCGCGCCGTGGTTCCGTCCTTTCTGGACACCTCGACCTCGTCGCCCTCGGTCAGTTCCTTGAGGCGGAGGAAGATTCCCGGCTGCTTGTCGCCGTCGACGTGACCGAGGATGACGGCGGGTCCGGCCTCACCCGGTGTGCGGGCGAGCCGGTACCAGCCGGCCTGCATCGGCTGCCCGACCGGAGGCACCTCGATCGTCTCGTCCGGGTTGAGTCCCAGCGGGACGAGCGAGGACTTCGCGCCGATCTTCGGGATGCGCACCTCCGTCGGTTCCGACGGCGGCAGGCCTCTGTCCACAACGGACGATTCGGTGGAGGTCTGCCGGGTCGGAACCGGCGCGGTGGGCAGCGTGACGTCAGAAGCCCTGGCGCAACCGGCCAGCAGCACCAACGCTGCGAACAACACCCAGAACGGACGCATGCCCCGGACACGTCGGTGTCCGGGGCATCGTTGCCGTGCGTTGCTTAATCGAGATCGTCGTGCCGCATGAGCTGGCGGCCGGCCTCGGTGATGGAACCAGAGAGCGACGGGTAGACCGAGAACGTCGTGGCGAGGTGCTCGACGGTGAGCTGGTTCTGCACGGCCAGCGCGATCGGCAGGATGAGCTCGCTCGCGTTCGGCGCCACGACGACACCGCCGATGACCACGCCGGTGGCCGGGCGGCAGAACAGCTTCACGAAGCCGCGGCGCAGACCCTCCATCTTGGCGCGGGGGTTCGTGGCGAGCGGCAGCATGATCGTGCGCGCGGGCACCTCTCCCGAGTCGATCGCCTGCTGGCTGATGCCGACGCTCGCGATCTCGGGGTTGGTGAAGACGTTCGCGGCGACGGTCTTGAGCTTGATCGGGCTGACACCCTCGCCCAGCGCGTGCCACATCGCGATGCGCCCCTGCATGGCGGCGACGGACGCGAGCAGCAACACGCCGGTGCAGTCGCCGGCCGCGTAGACGCCGCTGACGTTGGTCCGGCTGACCCGGTCGACCGGGATGTACCCGCCACGCCCGAGCTCGATACCGATCTTGTCGAGGCCGATGTCGTTCGTGTTCGGCACCGAACCGACGGTCATCAGGGCGTGCGACGCCTCGATCGTGCGACCGTCTTCCAGGTGGATCAGCACGCCGTCGCCGACGTTCTCGACCTTGTCCGCGCGGGCGTGCTTGACGACGGCCGTGCCGCGCTCGGCGAACACGTCCTCGAGCACCACGGCCGCGTCGGCGTCCTCGTGGGGCAGCACCCGGTCCCGGCTCGAGACCATCGTCACCTTCACGCCCATCTCGGTGTAGGCGCTGGCGAACTCGACACCGGTGACGCCGGAACCGATCACCGCGAGGTGTTCGGGCAGTTCGGGCAGGTCGTAGATCTGCCGCCAGGTGAGGATCCGCTTGCCGTCGGGCTCCGCTCCCTGCAACACGCGCGGGGTCGCACCGGTTGCGATGAGCACCACATCGGCGTTGAGGACTTCCTCCTCACCGCTCGCGGCGGTCGCCACGACCTGGTGCTGGGCGAGCCCGCGCGAGTCGTCGACGAACTTCGCGCGCCCGTTGATGAGCCGCACGCCCTCGCGCTGCAGACGCGCCCGGACGTCCGCGGACTGGGCCAGAGCCAGGCCCTTCACCCGTCCGTGTACGACCGGCAGATCAACGGCGGCCTGCTCGTTGTGAGTCTGAATGCCCAGCTCACCGGCGTTGCGGAAGGCACTGCGCGCCCCCGCGGAGGCGATGAAAGTCTTGGACGGCACGCAGTCGTACAGCACGCACGCGCCACCGGCGCCGTCGTTCTCGACGACGGTCACGTCCGCGCCGTGCTGCGCAGCGACCAGGGCTGCCTCGTAACCTGCGGGGCCGCCGCCCATGATGACGATGCGGGTCACGATCAGTCCCTTCTGCGTGCTTGTCGGCCGGCACAACCGTACGCGTTGACCGAATCGACCGTGTCGTCAGTACCGAAAGCTGATCGCCGTGTCGCTACGCTGTCGGACGTGCCGCTCTATGCCGCGTACGGGTCGAACATGGATCCGAACCAGATGATGGAGCGAGCCCCGTACTCCCCGCTCGCGGGGACCGGCTGGCTCGTTGGTTGGCGCATGACGTTCGGTGGCGAGGACCTCGGCTGGGAGGGCGCCCTCGCGACGATCGTCGAGGAGCCAGACCACCAGACGTTCTGCGTGCTTTACGACGTGTCCCCGCGCGATGAGTCGCGGCTGGACCGGTGGGAGGGCGCGCTCGGGCTCTACAAGAAGATCCGGCTGCGGGTGCAGACCCTGGAGGGGTCTGTGGTGGCCTGGCTCTACGTGCTGGACGCCTACGAGGGCGGGCTGCCGTCTGCCCGGTACATCGGGGTGGTCGCGGACGCCGCGGAGGCTGCCGGGGCGCCTGATGACTACGTGAACGACCTGCGGACCCGGCCCTGTCAGGGGATCGGGCCCTGACCTGACCGGTGGTTCCGGAACGCCGTCAGGCGGACGCCTGCCGTCCGCGACGGCGCGTTCTGTCGTGGAAGTGTGCGACCACGCGGCCGGTCAGGAGCCAGCGGCCTCCGCCAGCAGTTCCACCAGGTGGTGGTGCATGCGGCGGTAGTCCACGGGCGTGATGGTCGACCAGGGCGGCTGGCCCTCCGCTGCCCGGCGCATCTGCAGGTAGCGGCCCTTCGGGGTGTCGTAGAACGCGACCACGCGGTCCGGGCGGACTCGCTTGCCCCACTTGTCGCGGGCCGCGGCGCCGAACTGGCCTCGGTTCGAGGCGTCCCGGATCATCTCGGCCAGGGTGTGGGCGTCGTCGGCGCGCAGGGTGCCTCGCAGCGCCTCTTCCAGCTCTTCCGGGGTGTTCGCTGAGGCTGCTGCTGCGTCCAGGTCCGCGGACGGCAGGGTGATGGAGTGGCCCTCGCCCGCCGGGGCGGTGGGGAGGGCCGTCAGGGCCTCGCGGGGGAGGCCGTCGGCCTCTGCCGGGCGCAGGATGAGCTGGTCGCCGTCGAGGAGCGCCAGGACGCCTGCCTGGCCCTTGCCCGCGGCCAGGACGCGGAGGCTGCGTTCGTGCAGCCACATGCGGGCGTCGATCTCCTGTTGCGGGCGGTTCAGGACGTGCAGCAGGTCTTCGAGGGTCGGGTCCAGGGAACGGGGGCCGCCGAGGCCGCGCGCGCCCAGCTGAAGCCAGACGCGGTCCTCGATGGCCCGGCGTTCCTCGGTCGTCTTGCCCGGTGACGGGACCTTCAGGACGAGCGGCATCGTCTCCAGGCCCAGGTGGTCCCAGAGGACGTCGAACTCCAGCGTGGAGATGACCACCGGGTCGCGCGTGTCGCTCGCCCCGACGTCCAAGCCGAACAGAGTCATCAGTCGGTCGTGCTCTCCCCGATCACGGGCAACGTGTAGCTGCCCACGCCGTAGATGTCGTCGCGCTCGCGGAGGTAGTCGGCGGCCTTGTGCTCCAAGTCCTCCTCTTCCTCTCCCTTGCGCGCGCCCATGCCGCCGAACGGGTCGAACGACGGCGGCATCGGTACGGCCCTGCGGTGGACCTGGTCGTTGTTCGAGGCGCCGACCGTGCCCATCGGGCCCATGGCGGAACCCGCCGCGCCCGAGACGCCGGCGGCGTGGCCCTGGTTCATGACCGTGCCCATGGCGGCCGCACCGGAGGCCGCGGTCGCGCCGTCCTCCATCTGCTTCGTCTCGGAGCCGGTGGACGAACCCGGACGGCCGGACGTGCGCTGGCCAGGCAGGCCGACGCCCGCGGTGCCCGTGCCGCCAGGCCCGGCGGTGCCGGTGGTGCCCGCCGACGAGAGCGAGGTGTGCGAGCCCTTCAGCGCAGCCGCGCCGGTACCGGTGCCGGCCCCGGTGCCCGAGGTCCGCGTGGTCGTGCCCGGCGCCGGCGTGCCGCCACGGGGCGGTGGGGCGGCGGCGGAACCGCGCGTGCCGGACGAGGTGCGGCCACGCGTCGCGCTGCCACCCGTTCCGTTCGGGCCGATGCCCCAGACGGCGGCCGTGCCGATCTGGGCGCCACCGCCCTGTGCGAGGCCGGTGCCGCTGATCTGCAGCTGCGGCGGCTGGGTGAACTGGCCGAGCGTCGAGGTGTTCGCCGTCGTGGACGACGCGTAGGTCGACATGACCTCACGGGCGCGGCGCTCGGCGGCGTCCTGGGCCGCCTCCTGCTTCTCGTGGTCGGTCTGGCCGCCGAAGAGGTGCGTGAGGCCGGTGACGAGGGCGCCCGGCTGCTCGGCGGTCACCTTGACCGGCGCCGGCATGTCCGCGCGGGCCTTCGAGACGTAACCGGCCTGCAGTTCGGCCGAGTAGCGCATGACGTCCGCGCCGGTGCGCGCGCCGTCCGCCCAGGCCGCGATCGGGTTCAGGCCGGCCTGAGCCATGTCGGCGGCCCGGCCCTGCCACTTCGCGCCCGACAGCGAGATGCCTTTGTACAGGTCGTCGTTGATTTCCGACAGCGCGGCCGAGACGCCCTGCCAGCGCTCCATCGACGCGAACGACGCGGAGGCCCCGGGACCCGAGTGGATGCGTTCGTACAGCTCTTTGTGGCTGTAGCCCTGCCAGCGGTGATCGCTCATCGTCAGCACCCGCTCTTGTTCATCATGCCGGTGTTGTCGCCCTCGACCACGTTGTACTGCCGCTCGATCTGGTTGAGGTTGTCCATCGCGGTCTTGAGCTGGCGCTGGTAGTTCAGCAGAGCCTGCAGCGCCGAGTCACCGTCCGCGATCGAACGGTCGTTGAACTTCTCGGCGGCCTCGGCGCTGACCGGGTCGCCTGCCCACGGGCGCACGCGGAACTCGGTGATCGCCATCTCGATCTGCTTGTCCAGCTTGATCAAGGCGGCCGAGAACGTGTTGCGCAACGCGGGAATCGCCTCCGGCTCCACGTTCAACTGGTGCTGGCCGGGTGGCGAGGTGTCTGCCCCGCTACGTCCCCCTGGCGGCATCGTGAAACCTCCGGCGGTTGTGCCTACAAGCGCTTCGACACTCTAACCACTGAAGGTAACGCTGTGGAGTGCGATCAGTGACATCCGCCCGTGTGGGTCAGCGCTTCTGGAGCAAACTGGCCATCGCCGCCTCTGCCACCCGCTGGGCGCCGAGGCAAAGATGATCTTGTTGCACCGCAGTGGAATTGCCTCCGTCGCGGAACATCACGTCGAGGAACTGCCCGTCGGCGACGTCCACCTCGACGTTGCAGGCGTTGCTCACGTCAGGTGTGCGGACAGTAATCGCCGTGTACCCCTCGATCGCGCTCACGGTGTAGTCGACCTGGGCGTTCTCCGAGAGCCACACGTCCGCGCCGGAGACCAGCACGAGTGCGATCCTCGCCACGTTCCCGCTCGTCGTGCTGCGGATCGTGCACGCCCGCGCACCACCGAAGCTCGGCTCGACGTACGCGCTGGGCGGGTTGTCGAGGCTCAGCGACGTGCGCTGGTCAGCGTTGAGGACCGCGCACGGGTCGACCGCATCGAGCGGCAACGCGCGCGGACGCTGCGGGAAGTCGAGCACGGAGGGCGTCGTCGTGGGGGACGGCGGCGGGGGTGGCGGGGTGGTCAGGGAACTCTGCTGGGGCGGCGCCGTGCACCCGGCCAGCGCCAACGCGACGATGAGGAGCCCGGTGGTCCGCATGGCCGGTCACCGTAGCTGCTCTGGGAAGGGGTCCGACGCCAGTCGTGACCACAGCAACTGGTCTTCGCGCTGATCATCGACGATCGCCTCCTCGCGAAGACGACCCTCCAGGGTGAATCCGCACTTCTCCGCGACTCGCTGTGACGCCGTGTTCGAGACCGCGTGCCGGTAGGTGACCCGGTGCATCTCCATCGCGCCGTAGACCCAGCCCAGCACCGAGTTCAGCGCGGCCGGCAGCACGCCCTTGCCGCGGTGCCGCGGCTGGCTCCAGCACATCACCTCGGCCGAGAGGAGGTGGTGGTCGACGTTGTGGATGACGATCCCGGCCATCACCTCGGCGGTGACGGCCTCGCACACCGCCCACGACCAGCGGTAGTCCTTCTCCCAGCCGTCGGTCAGCAGCAGCACGAGCGTCTCCGCGGACGGCGCGTCGTCCCCGGTCAGGCGGGGCATGTACCGCTTGGTCTCCGGGTCCGCGAAGGCCTCGGCCAGCACCGGCACGTCGTCGATGCGGTCGTCGCTGCGAAAGGCGCGCAGGTAGTACTCACCCGCGTTGATCTCAACTGGCTCCACGGCCAGGAGGCTAACCCTCGCCCGTGAATCCGTCGTGTTGCTCGGCCAGGTCGTCGAGCGCGGCGCGGTGAGCGGACGCCGGCAGACCGTCCGGCGCGGTCGTCAGCTCGACCACCCAGTCCACGTCCTCGGCGTCGTCCTCGCCCGCCAGCATGTCCCTGTGCACGGCGCACGGCCCCCAGCCGGCCTCCAGCAACTCCGTCGCCAGCTCCTCGGCCTCGTCGCGGTCCGGCAGGATCAGCAGCACGGTCGGCGGGATCAGTCCGCGCACCGCCAGCGCCGTCCGCAACGCCGCCGTGTCCGGCACGTGCACACCGTCCAGCCCCGCCGCGGTCGCGGCGGCCGCGTTCTCCGCGTCGTCGTCGCAGAACACGCCCGTCGAGTACCCGAGCTCGTCCAGCACCCTGCGGTAGATCGCGGGATCCGGCTTGGCGAGACCGAGCCGCGCGGAGCTGAAAACCGCGTCGACCTCGCCGTCGAGGCCGAGCAGTGCGAGGTCCGCCTCCAGCCGCGTGGTCGCGTTGGACAGCAATGCCACGAAGCACTGCCGCCGGGCCACCCGGACCAACGCGAGCGCCTCGGGGATCACCTCGCCGGAGGTGGCCGCGAAGTCAGGACCGACCGCCTGCCGCCACTGCTCGTCGGAGATCTCCCCGGTGATCGCGCGGCGCAGCAACGACGGCTCGAAGGCGACCTCGGCCAGCGCGGCGGGCAGCGGCGGAAAGGACCGCAGCACGCCGTCGAGATCGAGCAGCAGCAAGGGTTTCAGCGCCGGCGTCCGTTCCACTGGCCCCACAGGATCGCCACGGCGGGGACGAGGAGGAAGATCAGCGGGTTCTTCACCAGCGCGAAGAACAGGATCACCACGGCGATGCCCACCACGGGCACGACCGCGCTCTCCCAGCGGCGCGCGGGCGCCTTGGCGGGCTCGTTGAACATCGGCACGGGCGCGACGAACTGCGGCCGCGGATCCGGCAGGTCGTAGAACAAGGCCATCAGCTCGCCGCGGGTCTTCGCGGTGGTGATCTTCGCGGACCGGTCGCCGTACTCGTCGATGTCGATGCGGCCCGCGCTCATGTGCTCGCCGAGCACCTGCAACGCCTGCTGACGCTCGGTGTCACCGATGCGGATGTCCCTGCTCGGGTCGCTCACGCATTCAATCGTAGGTGAGCGACCCGGCCGGTCAGTCCTCCAGCGCGCAGATCACTGCCCGCCGCCCCGACGCCACCGCTCCGGCTCACCGCTCCGGCCCGCTGCTTCACCGCCGCCTCGGCCCGCCGCGAGTGTCGGACCCGCTGAGTACGTTGGGTCGCGGGGGAGCCACTGCGCGGGGGTACCTCTGCGCGAGCCTGCCCGCTCTGTCTTTCAGCTCGCAGAGCACAGCCCGCCGCTCCGGCCTGCCGCCCCGACCGGCCGCCTCGACCGGCCGCCTCGACCGGCCGTTCCAGCTTGCCGCCTCGGCCTGTCGCCTTGATCAGCCCGCCCCGACGCCGCCGTGAGTGTCAGACCCCCTGAGTACGTTGGGCCGCGGGGGACCCACCACCCAGGGGGACCCCCGCGCAAGCCCGCCCGCTCAGTCCTTCAGCTCACAGATCACGGTGCCCTGCGTGATCGGGTCACCAGGCGCCGCCGCCAGACCGGTCACCGTGCCGGCCTTGTGCGCCGTCACCGGGTTCTCCATCTTCATGGCCTCCAGCACCACGATCAGGTCACCCGCCTCGACGGTCTGCCCGTCCTCGACGGCCACCTTCACGATCGTGCCCTGCATCGGCGCCGCCACCGCGTCACCCGACACGGCCGCACCACTGCCGCCCGCGCGCTTCGCCTTGGGCTTCTTCGCCGCAGCGGCAGCAGGCCGCGAACCGACGGCGAGGTCACCCGGCAGCGACACCTCAAGACGACGCCCGCCGACCTCGACCACCACGGTCTGCCGCGGCGTCTCTTCGTCGGCAGCCTCGGCAGCACCCGCGAACGGCGCGATCTGGTTGTCGAACTCGGTCTCGATCCAGCGAGTGTGGACGGTGAAGCCCTCGGGCTTCTCGGCCGTGAACGCGGCGTCGCGCACGATCACGCGGTGGAACGGCAGCACCGTCGCCATGCCCTCGACGACCATCTCGTCCAGCGCACGCCGGGCCCGTGCCAGGGCCTCCTCGCGGGTCTCGCCGGTCACGATCAGCTTGGCCAGCAACGAGTCGAACTGCCCGCCGATCACCGAACCCGACTCGACACCGGCGTCGACGCGGACGCCGGGGCCGGACGGCGCGACGAACGTCGTCACGGTGCCGGGCGCGGGCAGGAAGCCGCGGCCGGCGTCCTCGCCGTTGATCCGGAACTCGATCGAGTGCGCGCGCGGTGCCGGGTCCTCGGTGAAACGCAGCTTCTCGCCGGCGGCGATGCGGAACTGCTCGCGCACCAGGTCGAGGCCCGTGGTCTCCTCCGACACCGGGTGTTCGACCTGCAGGCGCGTGTTGACCTCCAGGAACGAGATCGACCCGTCCATCCCGACGAGGTACTCGACGGTGCCGGCGCCGTGGTAGCCGGCCTCCCGGCAGATCGCGCGGGCCGACGAGTGGATCGTGGCGCGCTGCTCGTCGGTCAGGAACGGCGCGGGCGCCTCCTCGACCAGCTTCTGGTGGCGGCGCTGCAGCGAGCAGTCGCGGGTGCCGACGACGATCACGTTGCCGTGGGTGTCGGCGAGGACCTGCGCCTCGACGTGGCGCGGCTTGTCGAGGTAGCGCTCGACGAAGCACTCGCCGCGGCCGAACGCCGTGACGGCCTCGCGGACCGCGGAGTCGAACAGCTCGGGGATCTCTTCGAGGGTGCGCGCGACCTTCAGGCCACGGCCACCGCCGCCGAACGCCGCCTTGATCGCGACCGGCAGGCCGTGCTCGGAGGCGAACGCGATGATCTCGTCCGGCCCGTTGACCGGGTCCTTGGTGCCGGGCACCAGCGGCGCGCCCGCGCGCATCGCGATGTGCCGCGCGGTCACCTTGTCGCCGAGGTCGCGGATCGCCTGCGGGGTCGGGCCGATCCACACCAGGCCGGCGTCGATCACGGCCTGCGCGAAGTCGGCGTTCTCGGACAGGAAGCCGTAGCCGGGGTGCACGGAGTCGGCGCCGGACTGGGCGGCGGCCGCCAGCACCTTCTCGAACGACAGGTAGCTCTCACCGGGGGTGTTGCCGCCCAGCGCGAACGCCTCGTCGGCGAGCCGCACGAACGGCGCGTCGCGGTCGGGATCGGCGTAGACGGCGACGCTCGTCAGCCCGGCGTCACGGCAGGCGCGGATGACCCGGACGGCGATCTCACCGCGGTTGGCGATGAGGACCTTGCGCAGCGACACGGCGTCGTACCTCCTGCTGGACCGGCAATTACGGCTCTGGCTGGTGCCGCAGTCTACGGAAATCGACGTGCTCGGAGAGGGAGAGACGGCTCACTTCACATCCATCGTGAGGCCATCGAGCACAATCTGCGATGTGGGTGGAACCAGGTCCGTGCAGGTGGTCGCCGTCGTCGCCGCCGTGGTCTTCGCAGCAGGGCTGGTGTTCGCCTATTTCCAGAGGCCCAACGGCACCGATTCAGGTCAGTCCGGCATCGACCCCGGAATGCGTTGCGGCACCACCGTCTGCCAGGTCGTCATCGGCAAGTCGGTCGGCAAGGACCTCGTCGAGCTGCTGTCCGGAACGGGCGGCGGGCGGATCAGGGTGACCGGCGAGTCGGGCCCGTTCGTCTTCGAGATGACCATCGCCGAGTCCGGCGCGACGGTGAACGGCCAGTCGCTGCTGTGCTCGGAAGCCACCATCAGCGTGTGCCTCGTACGGGGCGAGCAGAACGGCAAGGTGCTCGGCGAGGTGCTGATCCGCAAGGACGGCACGTGGTCGCGCGCGCAGGCCGCCTATCTGTCCAGTGCCGGGTACCTCGGGCTGCACGACGTCAACGAGGACGGCACGGCGGACGTCGTCTCGGCCCAGCGCGGCTGCGACGGTCAGTGCAACAACTCGTTCGTGCAGGTGTTCTCGGCGCTCGGGCCGATCATCGGCTGTACGACGCCGGCGCCGGCGCGGGAGCAGCTCGCTGGCTGGCCCGCACCGGCGCCGAAGTTGTCGCAGTTGCGCCCTTGCGCGAATTCCTAGGCGTTGACGAGGTCCTTCTCGGCCGGAGCCGCGGGCTCCTCGATCAGGTTCTCGCTGCGGGCCACCAGCACCGGCACGGTGATCTGGCCGGCCACGTTGGTCGCGGTGCGCATCATGTCGAGGATCGGGTCGATCGCGTAGACCACGGCCACACCGGTCGCGATCACCTGCGGCGGCAGGCCGACGACGCTCAGGGTCAGCGTGAGCATCGTGTACCAGCCGGTCGTCCCGGCCGTCGCCAGCGCGCCGAACACGGCGACGAGCACGATGCCGACGTACTGCCACGCCGAGAGCTGGATGCCGAACATGTTCGCGATGAAGATCGTCGCGACGGCCGGGTAGACCGCGGCGCAGCCGTCCATCTTGGTCGTGGTGCCCAGCGGTACGGCGAAGTTCGCGTACTCGTTCGGCACGCCGAGGTCGGCCGCGGCCTTGCGGGACAACGGAAGCGTGGCGCCCGACGAGCGCGACACGAACGCGAACTGCAGCGCCGTGCCTGCCTTGCGGAAGAACTCGACCGGCGAGGTCTTGCCGACGAACTTCAGCAGGACCGGGTAGACGACGAACAGCACGAGCGCGGTGCCGAGGTACACGGCGAGGATCAACGAGAACAGCGGCTTCACGAACGAGTTGCCGTAGGAGGCGGCGGCGTTGCCGATGAGGCCGAAGATGCCGATCGGGGCCAGCAGGATGATCCAGCCGACGACCTTCTGGACGAGGTCGAAGAACGACCTCACCAGGTTCGTGAACGGCGCCGCCTTGTCACCGAGCGCGTAGGCGGCGAAGCCGACGAGCACGGCGATGAACACGACCTGCAGCACGTCGCCTTCGGTGAACGCGCTGAAGATGTTGGTGGGCACCAGGTTGTCGAGCAGCGCCTGCCACGAGCCGGACGCGCGCTTGGCGAGCTTGTCGACTGCACCCGCTGCGGGTTCGATCTGGAGGCCCGCGCCGGGCTTGATGATCGTGGCGACCGCGATGCCGATCAGCACGGCGACGAACGACGTGATGGCGAACCACAGGAACGTCTTGCCGCCGAGGCGCGCGGCGGTGCGGCCGCCGCCGAGGTTCCGCAGCGACGCGATGCCGACGACGATCGCGGTGAACACCAGCGGGATGACGGTCAGCTGGAGCAGCGCGGTGAAGGTGGAGCCGATCTTGGCGAGGACGGGCGCGAGCCACGTGCCCTTGCCGAGCCAGCCGGCGAGCGCACCGAGGACGAGCGCGCCTAGAACGGTGAATCCGAAGACCTTGGGCTTGCGATATGTCTGGACGAACGACACTGGAACATCTCCTGGGCAGGGATGAGCGAAAGGGGGCGTCGGGAGCGGTTAGCTCCGACAGCCCGTGCTCGTCCTGCGTGCCAGGTCGATGTGCCTGCGACGCGTCAAGTACTCGTTCACCGCTGCCCTCAACGTCGGCGTTGAGGGCAGTCTTCCCCGATCGGGTGAACTGTGACCAGCGCTACCAGAGCGTGGACACGGAAACGCCCACCTGGCCGAGCAGCCTGCGGGTGAGGGGCAGGCTGATGCCGATGACGGACGTGTGGTCGCCGTCGATGCCGTCGATGAACCAGCCGCCGCGCCCGTCGATCGTGAAGCCACCGGCGACGTGCAACGGCTCACCCGTCGCGATGTACGCCTCCAGCTCCTCCTCCGACGGCGTGCCGAACCGCACGGTGGTCGACTCGGCGGCCGAGGCGCGGCCGGCCACGACGCCTCCGGAGACCCGCAGCACGGTGTGCCCGGTGATCAGCACGCCGCTCTTGCCCGCCACCCGCTGCCACCGCTCACGCGCGACCTCGGGCGTGCCGGGCTTGCCCACGAGCTCGCCCTCGAACAGCAGCATCGAGTCGCAGCCCACGACCACGCACTCGTCGTCGTGCTCGATCGCCTCGGCCTTGGCCGCCGACAGAGCGACGACGGTCTCCTCCGGCGTCGGGTTCTCGAGCGACGCGACCAACGCGTCCTCGTCGACACCGGAGACCCGGACCACGGGTTCGATGCCCGCGGACCGCAGGACGCTAAGACGGGCGGGTGACTGGGAGGCCAGGATCAGACGCACGCGCCGAGTCTGTCACGGCCGGCGCGGCGACCCGGCGAAAGGCGAACGCGGCGGCGATGCCGACCACCAGCACCGCCAGCAGCAGGTAGAACGCCGCCCGCACGGCCGAGGTGAAGTCGCCCGTGGCCGCCAGCACGACCTGCAGCACGGCGGCCGTCGCGGCGCTGCCCAGCACGTTCCCGAACTGCCGCGAGGTGTTGTAGATGCCGGACCCGGCTCCGAGCAGCGACCTGTCGAGCGTGCGCGTGGAGATGTTCGTCAGCGGCGAGAACACCAGCCCCATGCCGATGCCCAGAGCCACCATCGAGGGCAGCAGCACCCACTGGGACCCGTCGCCGAGCAGGAACGTCATCACCACGATGCCCAGCGCCATCAGGGCGAACCCGGTGATCGGCAGGTACTTGGCGTCGGCCCGGTTCGACAGCCTTCCCGCGAAGATCGCCACGACGCCGGACATCAGCGACGCCGGTGCCGTGACCAGGCCCGTCATCAGCGGGGACAGCTTCGGCACGGTCTGCAGGAACAGCGCCAGCGGCACGAACACCCCGGTCACCGTGATGCCGATGGCGACGTTCGCGACGTTGCCGAGCGAGAAGTTGCGGTTGCGGAAGATCCGCAGCGGCATCAGCGGCTCGGGGTTGCGCGAGGACGCCTGCCACAGCACGAACAGCGCGAGGAACAGCACCCCGGCGGCGATGACCTCGGTGATCGTGACGGGCCCTGCGACCCGGCCCCACCGGTAGTGCTCGCCGTTCTGGATCCCGAACACCAGCAGGCCGAGCCCCAGGCAGCACAGCACGACGCCGAGCACGTCGAACTTCGGTGCGCGGTCCGGCCGCAGGTCGGGCACCCACAGGAACAGCAGCACCAGCGCGAGGACACCGATCGGGAGGTTCACGAAGAAGATCCACTCCCAGCCCAGGTGCGTGACGAGCACCCCGCCGAGCAACGGCCCGGAGACCGTCGCGAGCCCGGCCACCGACCCCCACATGCCGAGCGCCGCACCCCGCTTGACCGGCGGGAACAGGTGCGTGATGAACGCCATCGTCTGCGGGGTCATGGCCGCGGCACCGAGGCCCTGGAACACCCTCCCGGCGATCAGCGCGTCCGCGCTCGTGGAGAGACCGCAGGCCAGCGACGCGCCGATGAACAGCACGAGCCCGATGCCGTAGAGCCGCTTGGGCCCGTACCGGTCGCCCAGCCGCCCGGTCAGCAGCAACGGCACCGCGAACGCGAGCAGGTAGGCGCTGACGACCCAGATGACGTCGTTCAGCGACGCGTTCAGGTCGGTGATCATCGACGGCAGCGCGACGTTGACGATGGTCGTGTCCAGCAGCGTCATGAAGAAGCCGATGCACAGCGCGTACACGGTCCGCCAGTTCGCACGGTCCGTTTGAGTAGTACTGCTGATGCGCGATCACCTCTTCGGTCGGCACTCTCGGAAGAGTGAAGCGCTGGGTGCTTGTCCTCACCGAACGCGGCTCCGATCGCGAAGGCAAGCGCAGACGGATCGCGGCACTGCTCGTCGTGCTCGGCGGCCTCATTGGATCGTGGGGCGTTGGAAGCGTGCTCGCGAGTGACCCGATCGGCTATGGAGTGCCCATTTGGCCGTTCGCCGACACCGCCGATCGGGCGGAGAACGCGCTCCTGACGCAGATCGTGCCCGCTGTGCGCGCCAACCTGCCGCTCGACCACGCCGGTGTGCAGGTGCTGCGCCGGACCAACGCCTACGGCAGCGCGTTCTGGACCTTGCGGCTGGAGGTCGACGGCGAGACCCGCTGCCGCGAGGTCGCCGTCGGCCTGAACGTGACCAGCCGCCGCGTGGACTGCTGAAAGGCGTCTGCGAGTACCACCAGGCTCAGAGCCGGTGGTACTCGCAGACGCCGGATCAGCCGGAGAAACCGGAGGCGCGCCAGGCGCCCGGCCCGTGCTGCAACGGCCGGCGGACCCGGCGAGCCGGGTTCGCCCACTCCGAACGCTGCTTCGGCTCGTCCTCGGCGGGCGCGGCCGAGGCCAGCCCGGCGATGACCGCGGTCAGCGCGGCCAGCTGGTAGTCGTCCGGCGTGCCCTTGACGACCTTGAGCAGCGGCTTTTCCTCCGGCGCGGTCACAGCGGGATGTTCCCGTGCTTCTTGGGCGGCAGGGTCTCCCGCTTGTCCCGCAGCATCGACAACGCGCGCGCCACGTAACCGCGGGTGTACGACGGCGGGATCACCGAGTCGACGTAGCCGCGCTCAGCGGCGACGTACGGGTTGCACAGCGTGTCCTCGTACTCCTGCTGCAGCTGCGCGCGCAGGGCGTCGACGTCCTCGCCGTTCTGGGCAGCGGCGGCCAGCGTCTTGCGGTGCACGATGTTCGCCGCGCCCGACGCGCCCATGACGGCGATCTGCGCGGTGGGCCACGCGAGGTTGATGTCGGCCCCGAGGTGCTTGGACCCCATGACGTCGTACGCGCCGCCGTACGCCTTGCGCGTGATGACGGTGACCAGCGGAACGGTGGCCTCGGCGTAGGCGTAGATCAGCTTGGCGCCGCGCCGGATGATGCCGTTCCACTCCTGGTCGGTGCCGGGCAGGAAGCCGGGCACGTCGACGAACGTCAGCACCGGGATGTTGAACGCGTCGCAGGTGCGCACGAACCGCGCGGCCTTCTCGGAGGCGTCGATGTCGAGGCAGCCGGCGAACTGGGTGGGCTGGTTCGCGACGACGCCGACGGAGTGCCCGTCCACGCGGCCGAAGCCGACGAGGATGTTCGGCGCGAACAGCGACTGCACCTCCAGGAAGTCGCCGTCGTCGAGCACGCGGTTGATGACCTCGTGCATGTCGTACGGCTGGTTCGCGGAGTCCGGGATCAGCGTGTCGAGCTCGCGGTCGGAGTCCGTGATCGCGTCGGAGATCGACCCCTCGGTCAGCGTGCCCTCGAACGTGGGCGAGTCGGAGAGGTTGTTCGACGGCAGGTACGAGAGGAGTTCCTTGACGTACGCGATCGCGTCTTCCTCGTCGCCGCCGAGGTAGTGCGCGTTGCCGGACTTGGTGTTGTGCGTGCGACCGCCGCCGAGCTCCTCCATCGTCACGTCTTCGCCGGTGACGGTCTTGATGACGTCCGGGCCGGTGATGAACATGTGCGAGGTCTGGTCGACCATCACCACGAAGTCGGTCAGCGCGGGGGAGTAGACGTGCCCGCCCGCGTTCGAGCCCATGATCAGCGAGATCTGCGGGATCACGCCGGAGGCCTTGACGTTGCGGGAGAAGATCTCGCCGTAGAGGCCGAGCGAGACGACGCCCTCCTGGATGCGCGCGCCGCCGCCCTCGTTGATGCCGACGATCGGCCGGCCGGTCTTGATCGCCAGGTCCATGATCTTGACGATCTTCTCGCCGTAGACCTCGCCGAGCGAGCCGCCGAAGACGGTGACGTCCTGGGAGAACACGCACACCGGACGGCCGTCGACGGTGCCGTAGCCCGTCACCACGCCATCGCCGTACGGGCGGTTCTTCTCCTGCCCGAAGTTCGTGGAACGGTGCCGGGCGAGCTCGTCCAGTTCGACGAACGAACCGGGGTCGAGCAGGAGGTCGATGCGCTCGCGGGCTGTCTTCTTGCCCTTCGCGTGCTGCTTTTCGACCGCGCGTTCCGAGCCGGCGTGAACCGCCTCGTCGTTGCGCCGGTAGAGGTCAACGAGCTTGCCCGCGGTGGTGTGGACGTCCGGGGCGCCTGAAGCGCCGGTGGGGACGTGCCCGATCGGCTCGGTCGCACTGCTCATGGGCTCGCAGCCTAACGAGACCATTGCTGAACTGCCCCGTGCAGTTGTCCAGGTCACGGCAACCTGTCGGCAATCTCCGATCGCACGTACCCTCTTCCGTTCCAATAACCTGGCGCGATGACCACCGCACTCGACGCCGAAGAGCTGCGCTCGCGGCTCGTCGCACCCAACGGCCCGTACGCCGCTCTTGACGTCGTGGAGACCACGGCGTCCACCAACGCGGATCTCGCCGCCTCCGGCGCCGCGGACCGCACCGTGCTGATCGCGCTGGAGCAGAGCGCGGGCCAGGGCCGTCGCGGCCGCTCCTGGGCGTCGCCCGCGGGTGGGCTCTACGTGAGCGTGCTGTTCCGGCCCGTCGGCGTGCCCGCCGCGAAGCTGCCGTGGCTGAACCTGATCGCCGGACTGGCTTTGGTTCGTGTCGCCCAATCGGCTGGTGTCGAGGCGACGCTGAAGTGGCCGAACGACCTGCTGCTGGGCCCCGACGCGGGCAAGGGGGCGGGCATCCTGTCCGAGATCACCGCCGACGGCGCGGTCGTGGTCGGCATCGGCCTCAACGTGGCGAAGCTTCCGTCCGACGTCCAGCCCGCACCGGGAGGGCTCGCGCCGACGTCGCTGGAGGACCTGGGCGCTGGTGAGCTGGATCGTGGCGAGCTGGCGTTCCGGCTGCTGGTCGAACTGGCGGGCCTGGAAGGCGTGTGGCGCAAGAACGGCGGCGACGCGGTCGAGTCCGGTGTGCTGGAGGAGTACGAGGAGCACTCGTCGACCGTGGGCTCGCAGGTCCGGGTCGAACTCTCGGCCGGTGTCGAGCTTCTCGGCGTGGCGCAGCGCATCGAGGCCGACGGCACGCTGGTCGTGCGCGGCGCCGACGGGGCCGACCACGGCGTGTCCGCTGGTGACGTGGTGCATTTGCGCCCTGCGTAGTTAGGGTTGGCCCATGGCCTATCCCGACGACCTGCTGAGCTCCGGCGAGCACGTCGTGATCCACAAGCACCCCCACTGGAAGATGTTGGTCTTCCCGGTGTTCTGGCTGCTGGTGGTGGTCGCGCTCGGCACCTATCTCGGTGGGCTCTTCGGTGACCAGTCGTGGGCCGCGGTCGTGTGGATCGTGCTGGCCGCGGTCGGCGCGGTGCTGGTCCTGTGGCTGACGGTGACGCCGTTCGTGCGCTGGCGGACGACGCACTTCATCATCACGTCGGACCGCGTGATGTACCGCGAGGGAGTGTTCAAGCGCACAGGCCTCGACATCCCTTTGGCTCGTGTGAACAGCGTCCGCTTCGAGCACAGTTTCATCGACCGCCTGCTCGGCTGCGGCACCCTGATCATCGAGTCGGCCTCGGACGAGCCGCTCGAGTTCGACGACATCCCGTCCGTGGAGAAGGTGCACACGATGTTGTACCGAGAGGTCAACGACAACCCCGACGACGACTTCTACCCCGGGACCGTCGATGGGCGCGCGTGAAGTAGGGCTGCCGGAAGTCGTCGGCTCCGGATCGCTGCCCTCGCGGGTGACGATCTGGGAGGTCGGCGCCCGGGACGGGCTGCAGAACGAGTCGGTCGTCGTGCCGGTGGCGGTGAAGCTGGAGTTCCTCGACCGGCTCGCCACGGCAGGACTGTCCGTTTTGGAGGCCACGTCCTTCGTGCACCCCAAGTGGGTGCCGCAGCTGGCCGACGCCGCCGAGCTGCTGGCCGGCCTTTCGCCGCGACCCGGCGTCGTCTACCCCGTGCTCGTGCCGAACGAGCGCGGCCTGGACCGTGCCCTGGAAGCCGGGGTCACGCACATCGCGATCTTCGCCTCGGCCACGGAGACGTTCGCCTCGCGCAACCTCAACCGCACGCTGGACTCGCAGTTCGAGATGTTCGAGCCGACCGTTTCCCGTGCGCTGGCAGCAGGTCTGGACGTGCGCGGGTACGTGTCGATGTGCTTCGGCGACCCGTGGGAGGGGCCCGTTGCCCGGTCCCAGGTCGTGGCCGTCGGTGAGCGGTTGCTGGAGATGGGCTGTTCCCAGCTGTCGCTGGGCGACACCATCGGGGTTGCCACTCCCGGTCAGGTCGAGTCGTTGCTGGAGGGGTTCCGGGACGTTTCACGGCTGGCTGTGCACTTCCACGACACGTACGGGCAGGCGTTGTCCAACACGCTGGCCGCTTTGCGTTGTGGGGTGACGACTGTGGACTCTTCGGCCGGTGGGCTGGGTGGGTGTCCGTATGCCGAGTCGGCTACCGGGAATCTCGCTACTGAGGACCTGGTGTGGATGCTTGACGGGCTTGGGGTGGAGACCGGGGTCGACCTGGACAAGCTGGTTGAGACGTCCGTGTGGATGGCTGAGCAGTTGGGGCGGCCCAGTCCTTCTCGTGTGGTGCGGGCGCTGTCGAAGTAGCGCCGGCGAAGTCGTTCAGCCGCGTGCGGTGAACATGCCTGTGGCGATGAACCGGTAGACCAGTTCGTCGCCCCGCTTCGCCCTGCCCTCGAACTCCACCAGGCCGAGGTCCGGCCGCTTCTTCGAGCGGCGCGCGGTGAGCACCTCGGCCTCGAAGGTGAGCTTGTCGCCGGGGTGGACCGGGGCGAGCCACGAGAGTTCGCGACCGCCCGGCGAGCCCTGCGAGGTGGAGTCGGCCAGGACCTCGTCCACCCAGCGGCGCATCCAGAGCGAGGCCGTGTACCAGCCGGAAGCGGACAAACCGCCGAAAATCGAGTTCTTGCCCGCTTCCTCGTCCAGGTGGAACGGCTGCGGGTCGAACTTCTTCGCGAAGTCCAGCATGTCGTCCCGGTCGACGGTGACCTCGCCAAGCGGGATGATGCGGCCTGCGGGCAGATCCTCGAAGGCGATCATCTCGTTGATTCTACGTAACTGAATCCGCTGGGAACCGATCTAGGGGCGACGGCGTCCTAGAGCCCGAGCCCAGGGCTATGCGTGTGAGGGGGACTCGGTGGACGACCACCGTGCGCAGGTCGAGGAGTTGCTCGCTGACTACCGGCGCAGCCGCGAGCAGCTTGCTTCGGTGCAGCGCGAGCTGGCCGCCGTGTCCGGGCGCGCCTCCAGTCCTGACGGGACGGTCCAAGCGACCGTGGGGTCTGGCGGCAAGCTCGTGGCGCTGGAGCTCTCCGAGTCGGCCTATCGCAGGCATCGGCCGGAGCAGCTGGCCGAGTTGATCGTGCGGACCGTGGCCGCGGCCGCGGCCAGTGCCGCCGAGGACACGTATCAGGCGTTGAGTGCCGTGTTGCCCTCCGCCACGGATCCTGCCGCGCTCGTCGCCGGGACGGCTGATCTCAAGCCCTCGGAGTACGCGGTGGACGACACCGAGACCGTTGATCTGGGGTACCAGTCCGTTCGCGGGCGCAGGGACGACGACGAGGACAACGAGCAGCGGGAGAGCTGGCTCGACTCCGAGCTCATCGACAGGAGGGTCCGATGACCGGGTACTCGGCCGACCTCGAGCGGCTGGACGCCGGGGCTCGCGAGCTCAAGGGGTTCGCGGGGCAGGCAGGTGAGATCGCGGGGTCGCTCGACCGGGCGCTCGCCTCGTTCGGTGCCTGCTGGGGTGACGACGCGGTCGGGAAGAGCTTCGCCGCCTCGCACGAGAGGCCGTCCGGGGACGCCACCGGGGCGTTGTCGGGGCTCGCGTCGACGTTGGGGGACGTGAGCGACAAGCTCGCCGCGACGGCCTCCACGTACCGGCACGTCGAGGAGCAGAACGCGTCCGGGATGAGAAGGTTGGAAGGCTGACATGGGCATCGAGCTTCCCGCCGAACTCACCGCCGTCGCGGCCAAGGCCGGTGTCTCGTGGCCCAAGGCCGACGAGGACGCCATGCGTTCCAGCGCCACCGCGTGGCGCGAGGCGGGCGACAAGATCAAGAGTCTCGGCACCTCGTCCGACGGTGCCGCGAACCGTGCGCTGGGCGGCATGTCCGGTGGCACGGCTGACGCCGCACGCGGTCGCTGGGCCAAGGTCGTGGCTCCCGACGGCGACTTCCACCGCGCCGCCCGCGGCTGCCACGCCGCCGCCGACCGTCTCGACCACGCCGCCAAGCAGGTCGGTGCCGCGAAGGTCGAGATCGTCCGCGAGCTCGTCGCGCTGGCCAAGAACAACGACGCCGCGACGGCCTCGGCCAGCGCCGGCAACCCCGCCGCGCTGCTCGGCCTCGACACGTTGACGAAGGGTGCCGCGGCCAACGTCGCGAACCTCCAGAGCACGCTGACCTCCGCGATCCGCCTGGACAGCGGCATCGACATGAGTCAGGGCACGAATCCCGTCAACACCGCACCCGGCGCCCACGGCCCCGGTGGCCTGCTGTCGCCCGTGACGGACATCGTCGGCGGCGTGGTGGCCCCGGTGGCCGGTGTGGTCGCTCCCGTCGTCGAACCCGTCGCCGCCGTGGTCGCCCCCGTGACCGAAGCGGTCGCTCCGGTCGTCGGCGCTGTGACCGCCCCGGTCGCACCTGTCGTCGGTGCCGTGACGGCTCCACTCGCACCTGTCGTCGGTGCCGTGACCGAGGTCGCCGCGCCGGTCCTCGACGCTGCCGCTCCCGTGACCGCACCTGTTGCTGCCGTCGTGCAGCCGGTGGTGGACGCGGTACCCGGTGGCCGCGACGGCACCGGTCCTGTCTTCGACGGCCGGGGTGACGGCGACGGTCAGGGCCACGGTGACGGACAAGGCCGTGGCGAAGGCTCCGGCCGGGGCGAGGGCAAGGGCCCGATCCCCGGACTGGTGGCCGACACGGGCCACGCGGTCGGCCAGGCGGTGGGCCAGGTCGTCGCGCCCGTCGCGCAGCCGGTGGCCGACGCGATCCCGAGCGTCGCGGGCACCCTTGGCCCCATCACCGAAGGCACGACCCAGGCGTCCGCCGCCGTGCTCGACCCGACCCTGGTCCGGGGTGGCGAACTGCCCGGCCAGGCTCCGTCCGCACCCCAGGCATCGGCCCCCGCCGCTCAGGCCGCACCCGCTGCCGCCCCGGCGATGGGCGCGGCTCCGGCCGGTGGCCCGATCGGTGGTGCTGCCGGTGGTGTTCCCGTGGCGGCGTCCCAGGTCGGTGCCGTCGTGGGGCAGCAGGGTGCCGCGCAGGCGCCCGGCCAGCACGGCCAGGCCGCTCAGGCCGCTCAGCAGAGCCAGCAGGCCGCCAAGCCCGCAGCGGACGCGAAGGCCACCGAACTCAAGTCCGGCGAGGTCAAGCCGGGTGAGGCCAAGGCGGGTGCGCAGGCAGCCGCGGCCAAGACCGGTTTCGCCGGTGCGGCACCGACCCAGGCGCTGGGCAACCAGCCCACCCAGTTCGGCGGCCAGACCGGAACCCAGCCGGGCCAGGTGCAGGCGCCGGGTCACAGCCAGTCCGGCACGCAGGTCTCCGCCCAGGCACAGAGTTCACCGTCGGTGGCGGCCAAGGACTCCGCCGCCAAGGACCTGGCGAAGGACGCCGCGGACGCGCTGCTGGACGGCGACGTCGCGACCGTGGAGGAACGCGGCGAACGCCAGGTCGGCGACACCATCGCCAGCCCGGCCGCGCCCGGTGCTGAAGTCGACCTCGGAGCCGGTGGGACCACCACCTCGGGCCCGCTGGCGGCGGTGGACCCCGGCGGTTCACACGCGCTGAGCGACCGCCTGGAGAACCGGAACGACCTGGCGCTGGCGAATCCCGGCATCGCCGGCGAGATCGCCCGCCACACCTACACGGCGGCCGCGGCCGGCAGCTGGTTCATGGCCGTCTTCCTGAGCGCCGGACGGGCCCCGTCCCTCGCTCCGAAGCCGGCTCGCCAGCTCCCGCCGCCCCCGCAGGCGGAGGAGCAGGCCGTCCCGAGGTTCGCGCCGGACGACCACCCGCAGCCGATCGACACGTCCTCCGCCCAACCGGCGCAGCCCGGCGCGGGTCTCGGCAAGGACCACCCGATCGTGCAGGAGCTCCTGGCCGGTCACGACCCGCTCGCGGGCATGCACGAACGCGACTGGGAAAGCCTGTTCCAGCACGAGGACGGCACCCCGCGCTGGCCGGCGGAACGCGAGGGCGGCTACGAGGACAGCCGGCCCGAGATCCTCCAGGCAGGCGCCGAACTCGACAGGTTCGGCACGCCGGAGGGCCGCGTCCTGAGCGCGGCGGGCACCCCGTTCGCACAGCGGTCCCTGCCGCCCCAGGCGGCGGACGAGGGGTACCGCAGGTACCGCGTCACCAGGGACCTGCCGGTTCACCGCACGATCAGCGCGCCCTGGTTCGGCCAGCCCGGTGGTGGCAGCCGGTACCGCACCACCCACCCCGTCGCGGACCTCGTCGCGCTCGGCTACCTCACGGAGATCACCGCATGAACGTCGAGTCGCTGCCCGAGTGGCTGACCAGGATCGGCGTGCCCGACGACGTCGTCAGCATCGGCGAGGAGGCGGACCAGCGCTGGTGCCTCCTCACCGACGATGACGGCAAGGGCCACGAGGTGTTTTGGCAGGAGCAGGGCAACCGCTACGACTGGGCCCGGTTCGACGACGAGAGCGTGGCGTGCCACTACCTCTTCGGCCGGCTCGCCTGGGCCCAGGTCGCGCGCGGAAGTCTCACCGTGCCAACAGCTTGAGCGCCGCCTCGTGCAGGTGGCCGTTCGACGTCAGCACACTGCCGCCGTCGTAGCGCTCCTCGCCGTCCAACGAGGTGAAACGGCCACCCGCCTCGGTCACCAGGACCTGGAACGGGGCGATGTCCCACGGGTTCGCCACGCACTCGGGCGCCAGGTCGATGGCGCCCTCGGCGACCAGGCAGTGCTGGTAGAAGTCGCCGAACGCGCGGCTCTCCCAGGTCGCGTCCACCAAGCGCAGGTACGCCTCGCGGGAGTGGTACTCGACCCACGACTTGATGTCGGTCGTCGACACGTAGGCGTCTTCGAGAGAACGCACACCGGACACGGAGATCGCGCGCTCACCGGAGGCGTCCGACGCGAACGCGCCACCGCCCGCGGCCGCCCACCAGCGGCGGCTCATGGCGGGCGCGGACACGACGCCCACGACCGGCACGCCGTCCTCGACCAGGGCGATCAGCGTCGCCCAGACGGGTACACCGCGCAGGAAGTTCTTGGTGCCGTCGATCGGGTCGAGGACCCAGACGCGGGACGCGTCCAGCGTGCCGCCGCGCTCCTCGCCCATGACGACGTCGTCCGGGCGTTCGGAAGCCAGCACGGCACGGACCGCGTCCTCCACGGCGACGTCGGCGTCGGTGACGGGTGTGCGGTCCGGCTTGCGCTCGACGGCGAGGTCGTGCGCGCGGAACCTGGTCGCGGTGATCGCGTCGGCGGCGTCGGCGAGGCGGAGGGCCAGTTCGAGATCAGCATCGTGGCGTGACACGCGGCGATCGTTCCACGAATACGCTGGGCCCGTGAGCGTGGTGTTGCTGGCCGAGGACGACCCGGCCATCGCGGAACCTCTCTCCCGCGCTTTGACGCGGGAGGGTTATTCGGTGCAGGTCGTCAGTGACGGGCCAAGTGCCTTCGACGCCGCCATAGCCGGGGGCATCGACCTCCTGGTGCTGGATCTCGGCCTGCCGGGCATGGACGGGCTGGAGGTGTGCCGGCGGCTGCGCCAGAGCGGCAGGGGCGTGCCCGTGCTGATGCTCACGGCCCGGGCCGACGAGGTCGACTTCGTGGTCGGGCTCGACGCGGGCGCGGACGACTACGTCGCCAAGCCGTTCCGCCTGGCCGAGCTGATGGCCCGCATCCGGGCGCTGCTGCGCCGCCGTGCGCCGGGGACGCTGGAGGTCAACGGCGTGCGCGTCGACCTGGCCGCTCGCCGCGTCACCGTCGACGGCGGCGAGATCCAGCTCGCGAACAAGGAGTTCGAGCTGCTCAAGGTGCTGATCCAGCGCGCGGGTCAGGTCGTGAGCCGCGACGAGATCCTGTCGGAGGTCTGGAACGACCCGGACCTCAAGGGCAGCAAGACGCTCGACATGCACATGTCGTGGCTGCGCAGGAAGCTCAGCGACGGCACCCCGAACTCCGCGGAGAAGCGCATCGCGACCGTGCGCGGCCGCGGCTTCCGCTTCAACGCCGACTAGTGCGCCGCCGGATCCTGCGGGCGATCCTGCTCGCCGTCGCCGTCACCGGGATCGTGCTGGGCCTCCCGCTCGGCTACACCGCGCTGCAGCTCGTCGAGGACACGGCCCGCGCCGACCTGAGCGAAAGCGCCCAGCGGATCGCGACGACGTTCGACGACCAGCTCGCCAGGCAGCAGAGCCTCGACATCGAGGCCGTCCGGGTCGCCATCCCGACAGACGGCCGTCTCACCGTCGTGTCGGCGGGCACCACCAAGTCCACGGGTCCCTCGCCGGGCGACGACCCGCTGACCGTCGAACTGCCGATCGCGCAGCAGGGCACCGTCCGCCTGGAGATCCCCTCCGGCCCGATGCACACCTCGCAGGCCCAGGTGGCAGGTCTGGTGCTGCTCCTGCTGGCGCTGTCCGTCGGCACCGGCACCGTCGTCGCCCTGGTGACGGCGCAAACGCTTGCCCGCCCGCTGGGGCACGTGGCCGCCCGCGCGTCCCGGCTCGGTGCCGGCGACTTCCGCGCCGACGAGCAGCGCTACAACATCGAGGAACTCGACGCGGTCTCCGATGCCCTCGACACCTCCGCCACGGCCCTGGCCCGCCTGGTCCAGCGCGAACGCGAACTGGTCGGTGACGTCTCCCACCAGCTCCGCAGCCGCCTCACGGCTCTTCAGCTGCGCCTGGAAGCCCTCGCCGAGCACCCGGAACCCGAGACGGCCGCCGAAGCCCGCGCGGCCCTGGAACAGGCCGAACGCCTCGCCGCCGTGCTGGACGAACTCCTCGCCGCCGCCCGCGCGGCCCGAGCCGTCGGCGCCGAACCGCTGGAACTGCGGCCTGCGCTCAACCTGATCGCCGACGAGTGGCGCGAGCAGGTCAAGGGCCAGGGCCGGGCGCTGCGCGTCCGCGTCCCGGACGGCCTGCTGGCCCGCGCCACCCCCGCCCGCCTGCGCGAGGCCATCGGGGTGCTGCTGGACAACGCCCTGCGCCACGGCGAGGGGTCGGTCGTGGTCTCCGCACGCAGCGAGGAGGGCACCGTCGTCGTAGAGGTCAGCGACGGTGGAGCGGGCGTACCGGACGAACTCGCGGCGCACATCTTCGAACGCGGAGTCTCCGGCGGCGGCTCGACCGGTGTGGGCCTGGCGCTCGCTCGGGCGCTGGTCGACGCGGACGGCGGCCGGTTGGAGCTGTCCACGGCGAGGCCGGCGACGTTCGCCGTGTTCCTGCCGGTGCCGAAGGCCCAGGACGTGGTGGGGATCTCCTGGAAGAAGCCGAGCACACCCCGCTAGGAGTGACCGAGCTCCTTCTCCTCCTCGATCGGCCGGGCGTTGCGGAAGTTCTCCTCGGGGAAGACCCAGTTCTTGTAGCCGTACCAGCGGAACGCCATCGCGATGAGCGTGCCGATGATCTGCGCGCTCAGGAAGTCCGAGATCTCCTCGGTGAGCCGCGACACGTGCGGCTCCTGCAGGTGGAACGCGTACCGCGCGATGTACAGCGGAGCCGAGTTCAGCACGATGCCGATGCCGTTGACCAGAAAGAACAACGCGGCCTCGTGATGCCGTTCACGGCCGCCGCGCGTGCGGAACGACCATTCGCGGTTGAGGACGTACGACACGATCGTGGCGACCAGGGTCGCGATGATCTTCGCCGTGACCGGGTTGTTCGGCAGGACGACGATCTTGATCCCGAAGAACAGGACCGTGTCGATCACGAAGCAGGTGCCCCCGACCAGGGCGAACTTGACTAGTTCACGATGCTTCAGCGCGATCGACCGGATCGGTTCCGGGAACCGGGAGACCACTGTTTCGGCTAGAGACACGGGACGAGTCTACGGAGATCGGGTGAACACGCCGGTCCGGCCGAGCGCCCGCGTCGGGGAAGACCCAGCGGCGCATCGCCCAGAACTTGAAGCCGGTGGCGAGCAGCATGCCGAGGATCGAGCCCGAGACGAAGTCCGCGAGCTCCTCGGTCATGACCGAGACGAACGGGGCCTGCAGGCCGAACAGGTGCCGCGACAGCCACAGCGGGGCGATGTTGATCGCGACGCCGATGCCGCTCACCAGGAAGAACAGGGCGGCCTCGTGGTGACGTTCGCGGCCGCCGCGGGTGTGGAACGACCACTCGCGCGACAGCACGTACGAGGCGATGATCGCCACCAGCACGCCGATGACCTTCGCCGTGACGACCTTGTCGGTCAGCACGGTGAGCTTGAGCGCGTACCAGACGCCGTTGTCGATCAGGAACGTCGTGCCGCCTACCAGCGCGAACCGGATCAGCTCGCGGTGCTTGTGCATCAGGAACTGGACCGGTTCCGGCAGCCGGCTCATGGCGCGGCGAACGACTGGCAGCACCGCGCCAGCTTACGGATCTAGATCACGACGCTGTCTCCGGGTGTTACCAACCGCGACACAGAGGTGCGTGACCTGCACGTTCAGTGACGATCAAAGATCAACTTCTGATCAACTTCGCGGTGGTTCGCAGGAAGGCTGCCCCAGCAGGCCGCCGATCAGCCCCGGAAGCAGGCCGCGCGGCGGTTCGCACGGCTCCTCCCTCGTCGGTGGGGTGGTCGTCGGCGGCGTCGACGGGGGCAGGGACGGTGGCGGGGTCGTCGACGGCGGGGCCTCCGGCTCCGAGGGTTCCGTCGGCTGGGTCGGCACGGTCGGCTTCGTCTGCTCGGTGGGCTCGGTCGGCTTCGTGGGGTCGGTCGGCCGCGTCGGTTTCGTGGGCTCGGTGGTCGTGGTCGTCGGCGGCACCGTCGTGGTGGACGTCGGCGGGTTCGGCGGTTCCTCGCCCGGCGGGTGCTCCGGCCAGCCCTTCATCGTCACGGTCACGGACTTCGTCGCGTTGCCCAGCGCGGCCGTCACGGTGACGTCCCCGCCGCGGCGTCCGAACGCCCAGAAGGACATCCGGAACCTCTCGCCCTTGTCCAGGTCGGCGAGGCAGCGGATCGACCTCTTGTCCACCTGCGTGCACTGCCGGTACGGCGCGAAGATCACGAGGTCCTTCGTCGACGAGATGTCCAGCTTCACCGTGCCCGCGCGCGGGCCCTTGTTGCGCACCTCGACGTCCGCACGCGGGTGGTGCCACCACACGTGGTCCCACGTCTTCACGAAGAGGTCGATGTCGTCGTTCACCGGCGGCACGTTGACCTCGACGCTGATGTCGACCGAGACCGACGTGCCCGCGCTGATGACACCGGTGATCGTGCCGGGCACGGCCGTGTCGGTCGCCCTCAGCAGGAAGTGGAACGTCGCCTGCCCGCCCGGCGCGATGCCCTGCGGCGTCACGCACGTGATCGTGCCGGTGCCGGCGGGGCAGTTCACCGTCTGGTCGGTCGCGCCGTCCGGCTGCAACAGGCGCGCGGCACCGAAGCCCGACGGCCCGCCCGTCGACACGACGCCCGGCGGCAGGTTCAGCACCATGCTCGCGGGCGGTGCCGCGGTGCCGCCGGTGTTCCGGACGGTGATCGGGAAGTCCTTGGGCTCCTCGCCCGGCGTCAGCGAGAACCCGCTCGGCGTGGTCGGCGTGAGTGCCGGCGGCGCGGGCGCGGGCGGTTCGGGGGCGGGCGGCTCCGGTGCCGGCGCCGGTGGAGCGGGCGGGGTCACCGAGGGCGGCGGCTCCGTCGTGGTCGTCGGCGGCGTCGGTTCCGTGGTGGGGGTGGGAGCGGGCGGAACCGGCGGTGCGGGTGGCCTCGGCGTCTGGACCTGCGTCTGCGCGGGCGGGGGCTGGACGGCCTGCACCACCGGCGCCTGCTGCTCGCCGCCACCGGCGGCCAGCGCGATCACCACGGCCGCGGCCACGGCGGCCGCGGAACCACCGACCGTGACGAGTTGGCGGGGGATCGCGGCACCCACGGCGCCCGCACCACCCGCGGCCGCTCCGGCGCCGACGACGGCTGTCGTCGTGCCGGCGGCCAGCAGGTACGTCGTGGCACCGACGCCCAGCACCAGCGGGGCGACGAAGATCCGCAGCGCGCCGTTGACGTCCGCGAGTTCGGCGGCCAGCGCCCGGCACCGGCCGCACTCGTCGAGGTGCGCCTCGACCTGGGCCGCCTCGCGCTTGGACAGGCCGGCGCGGGTCCAGGCGCCGAGGCGGTCGACGGTCGCCTTGCAGCGCTCCGCCTCCGTGTCAGCGAGGTGCATCTGCAGGTACTGCTGCTTGAGGCCCTCACGGGCGCGGTAGGCGAGCGCGGACACGCCGTTGGCCGTCAGCCCGAGCAACGGGGCGACCTCGGCGGGCGACTGGCCCTCGATCTCGGTGTGCCAGAGCACCATCTGCCAGCGTTCGGGCAGGGCGGCGAACGCGCGGGCGGCCAGCGACCGCTCCAGCCCGGCCACCGCGGTGTCGCTGAACTGCACGGCCGGCGCGACGTCGGTCATGTCCTCGGTGAGGTCGACCTTCTTGTCGCGGCGGGTCTTGTCGTACGCGGTGTGGCGCAGCGCTGTGAGCAGGTACGCGCGGAACGCCGAGTCGGGGCCGCGGCCGCCGCGGAGCGTGTCCAGGACCTTCGCGAACGCCTCGGAGACGAGGTCGTCGGCTTCCGCGGGGGAGCGCGCCAACTGGCGGGCGAGGTTGTAGGCCGCCGAGACGTGGCGTTCGTACAACTGGCCGTAGGCGTCGATGGTCCCGCCGCGCACGGACTCGATGAGTTCCGCGTCGCTCGGTCCCTGGACGTCTGCAGGAACGATCGCCACAGTTTTTGTTTCCCTCCCACGCGGCGCCCAGTGTGACTTACGGCGCCTGGCGCAGTCATCTCAATCCCCCGCGCGGGTTGCGTCACGAATGAGCGACGGCTGCGTCTCCCACCTGGAATCGGGCGAACTGAAGGGAGACCGGGTGGGTGTCGCACAAGCGGAACGCCTGCTGAAGTCGAGGTGGCGGACCGCCACCATGGCCGCCGGCTGGGCGTTCCCCGCAGACTGGCCGCTCGCCGAGGTCGACGACGTGTGCGCGGCGATGCTGGAGGACGCCGACCCCGGCGACGCGCTGGTCCGGCTGGGCCGCGCACGCGCCGAGGCCGGAGCGGGCCTGAGCGAGACGCTGCTGGACCTGGCCGCGCTGCACGCCGTGCTGACCGACGCGTCGCACGTCGTGTCGCCGGACGTCGACGCGCTCCCTTCGCAGATGGTGCGCATGACGGCGCTGGGATGGGCGGACGTGGTGACGAAGCAGGCCGGCGACTGCGCGGCCGAAGATCCCTTGACCGGGCTGGCGACTGCCGCCTACCTGCGGACGCGGCTGGGCGAGGTGTACCGGGAGACGCCGGTCGCGTCCCTCGACTACGCCCTCGTCCTGCTGAGGCTCGACGTGCACCGGGCATCGGGCTGGTCCCGCGTCGTCGCGATGACACTCGTGTCGGACGCGTTGCGCACCGTTTTCGACGGCGGCGAGACGCTGGCGACCCTCGGCCCGTGCGTGGCCGCGGTGCTGGTCAGGCGCGACGGACTGCTCGCGCGAAGAGTGTCGAACCTCAGGGTCCTGGCGGCCGACCGGCTCGCCGACGACCCCAACGTCCGGCCGGTCGGCCCCGCCAAGGTCTGGGTCGAACAGTTGCCGGACACGCACGCCGAGGCGCGTGCGCTCCTCGCCTCGCTCGGGCGCTGAACCCCCTGTCCCGCGCCCGGCGGCCCTCCCCATGTCCCCACCGGGGTCGCTTCCCAACACTCCGAGAAGTGTTCTATTGTGCTAGTTGACTAGAACAATCTGGGGAGCGTGCGTGGTCGAGTTCCACGTTGACCGCGGCAGCGGTTTTCCCGCGTACCTGCAGCTGGGGCAGCAGGTCAGGGAGGCTTTGAGGCTCGGCTGGTTGCAGCCGGGTGATCGGCTGCCGACGGTCCGCGACGTCGTCGCCACGAGTGGCGTGAACGCGAACACCGTGCTCAAGGCCTACCGCGAGCTGGAGCTCGCCGGCCTCGTCGAAGCCCGTCAGGGCTCCGGCACCTTCGTCAAGGCCTCCTTGGGGTCCGCCGCCCCCGAGGACCTGGACCCGTTGCGCGCCAAGCTGGCCGCGTGGGTCGCGGAGGCACGCTCCGCCGGGTTGGAGGACGAGGACATCCACGCGCTGATGCGCGAGGTGCTGAGTGGGGGAGCGCAATGAGCGTGGTTGCGGCCGGCGTGTCGAAGTGGGCTTTACGGGACGTCTCGTTCGAACTACCGCCGGGCAGCGTCACGGCGATGGTGGGATCCAACGGCTCCGGCAAGACGACGCTGCTCAACGTGCTGGCCGGGCACCTGAAGCCGGAATTGGGCCACACGTCGATCGCGGGCAGGGTGGCGTACGTGCCCCAGCACAAGCCCATGTACAAGTCGTTCAGGGTCAAGGACGTGCTGGAGTTCGGCCGCCGCATGAACGACATCTGGGACGCCGACCGCGCCGAGCAGTGGCTCAACCGGTTCCGGATCCCGCGCAAGCTCCAGATCGAGGACCTGTCCGGTGGTGAACGCACGCACGTGGTGCTCGCCCTTGCGCTGGGGTCCCGCCCGGACGTCCTGATGCTGGACGAGCCGCTGGCCGAACTGGATCCGCTGGCGCGCCGGAAGGTCATGCGGGAGTTGCTGACCGAGGTCAACGACAAGGGCATGACGTTGATCTTCTCCACGCACGCCGTGGGGGAGATCGCGGGTGTGGCCGACCGGTTGCTGGTGCTGTCGCGCGGCCGGCTGCTGGTGGACGGCGATGCCGACGAACTGCTGGAAGAGCACGTCCTCTACACCGGTCCGCACGCCTCGACCTCGCCCGTGGAGGGGCACGTGGTGCTGGCGAAGCACGGCAGGGCCCAGTCGTCGTTCCTGGTGAGATCGGGCGGCCAGCGGATCGACGAACCCTGGACAGCCCGGTACGTGACGCTGGAGGAACTGGTCGTGGCGCACCTGGAGCGTGACCTGTGAAGCTGAATTCACTCATCTGGCTGACCTGGCGCCAGCACCGCTGGCCCATCATCTGGCTCGGGCTCATCGCCGTGTTCGCCATCCTGAGCCTGTGGTCGATCGAGGCGCTCGACTTCTACATGAACACGTCGATGCCGATCGCCGGCTTCTACGCGCTGATGGTGCAAACGGGGTTCGGTGCGCTGGTCGGCGCGTTCTGGGGTGCTCCGCTGATCGCCCGCGAACTGGAGGAACGCACCTATTTCGTGGCGTGGGGCCAGGACGTCACGCCCGTGCAGTGGTTGCGCGGCAAGCTGATCGTGTTCGGTGGTCTGGCCGTGCTGCTGGGTGCGCTCATCGGCAACGGCGACGGCTTCACCGGTTCGGTGCGGACGTGGAACAGCTTCGAAGCCAACTCGCTCCTGCAAGCCGGATACGCCGCTCTCGGGCTCGCGATCGGCGTGCTCATCGGTCTGTTGAGCAGGAACGTCGTGACAGCGATCGCGGTGACGATCGTGCTCTTCGTGGTCGTGCGCGTCGTCCTGGCCGTGTGGATGCGTCCCTTCTACTGGCTACCGGCACGCGTGATCGCCAGTTGGGAGGAAACGCCGGTAGTGCCGGATCGAGGCTTGGAGCTCGGCCACGGCTATGCCGGGTCCGACCTGCAACCGGTGCCAGCTCGGGGCGACTGCATGATGGCCGTCAACGAGACCAGCTGCATGCGCCGTGCGAACGCCGCCATCGGCACGTACGTCGACTACCAGCCGATCGAGCGCGTGGTGTGGTTCCAGATCGCCGAGTTCATGCTGTGCGCGCTGATCGCGGCGGGCTTGCTGGCCGTGGTCTTCCGGCTGATGCGCAACGGCGGTGGGTGGAAGCCCTCCCGTGCGCACCGCCGCCTCGGTCCGCCGGTGCCCGAGCCCACGCCGGACATTCCGGCTGCGGAGACCACCGCGACGCCGGAGCCGGACGCTGACCCGGTCGCCGAGACCGGCGAGGCCTCGGATCCCGCACCCGAACCCGTTTCCGAACCCGCGCCGGACGACCAGGCCACGTCCGGGACCGCCACCGCCAAGACCGAGGGATAGCGCGCAAGAAGCCGCAGGTAGAATGCCTGAACCGTGGACTCTCGTACCCGTCTCCCCGTCGTCGGAATGATCGGCGGCGGGCAGCTCGCCCGCATGACGCACCAGGCCGCGATCCCGCTCGGGCAGTCGCTGCGCGTGCTCGCAGTCTCCGAGAACGACCCCGCCGCGCTCGTCGCGCGGGACGTGGTGCTCGGCACGCACACCGACCTCGACGCGCTGCGCTCGTTCGCGAAGGGCTGCGAGGTGGTCACGTTCGACCACGAGCACGTGCCTCAGGAACACCTCCGCGCGCTGGCCGGCGAGGGCGTGAAGGTGCACCCCGGTCCGGACGCGCTCCAGTTCGCGCAGGACAAGCTGAAGATGCGCGTGCGGCTGGCCGAGCTGGGGCTGCCGGTGCCGCCGTTCGCCGAGGTGCACGAGGTGCGCGACGTGCTCCGCTTCGGCGCGGAGAACGGCTGGCCGTGCGTGCTGAAGGCGATCCGCGGCGGCTACGACGGCCGTGGCGTGTGGATGCTGAACACCCCGCAGAGCGCCGAGCGGGTCGTCCCCGAACTGCTGGAGGCCGGCACGCCGCTCATGGTCGAGCAGTGCGTGCCGATGCGCCGCGAGCTGGCGGCCGTCGTGGCGCGCTCGCCGTTCGGGCAGGGCGCGGCGTGGCCGGTCGTCGAGACCGTGCAGTCCGACGGCATCTGCGTCGAGGTGCTGGCACCGGCTCCCGCACTGGACGGAGCCGCCGCCCAGGAGCTGGCGCTGAAGGTCGCCGAGGCGCTGGGCGTCGTGGGCGTGCTGGCCGTCGAGCTGTTCGAGACCGCGAACGGCGTGGTCGTGAACGAGCTCGCGATGCGCCCGCACAACTCCGGCCACTGGTCGATCGAGGGCGCGCGCACGTCGCAGTTCGAGCAGCACCTGCGCGCCGTCCTGGACTACCCGCTGGGCCGCACCGACCTGATGGCGCCGGCCGTCGTGATGGCGAACGTCCTCGGGGCGACCGACACGCCCGCGATGGGCCCCGACGAGCGCGTGCACCACCTGTTCGCCCGGTTCCCGGACGCGCACGTGCACCTGTACGGCAAGGAGGAACGGCCGGGCCGCAAGATCGGGCACGTGACGTTCCTCGGCAACGACATGACCGAGGTCCGCCAGCGCGCGCGGCTCGCCGCGGACTGGCTGTCCACGGGCATTTGGTCAGACGGATACGACATTCACGGGAGTGCGGAGTGACTCAGGTTGGCGTGATCATGGGCAGCGACTCGGACTGGCCGGTGATGAAGGCGGCCACCGAGGCGCTCGCCGAGTTCGACGTGCCGTTCGAGGTGAGCGTCGTCTCCGCGCACCGCACCCCGCAGCGGATGCTCGACTACGCGACGTCGGCTGCCTCACGCGGCCTGCGCGTGATCATCGCGGGTGCCGGCGGCGCCGCCCACCTGCCCGGCATGGTCGCCTCGGCCACCGTGCTCCCGGTGATCGGCGTTCCGGTGCCGCTGAAGTACCTCGACGGCATGGACTCGCTGCTCTCGATCGTGCAGATGCCCGCGGGCGTCCCGGTCGCGACGGTCTCAGTCGGTGGTGCGCGCAACGCGGGCCTGCTGGCCGTGCGGATGCTGGCTTCCTCGGACGCCGGGCTGCAGGAGCGCATGGCCCGCTTCCAGGCAGAACTCGAGCAGCTCGTACTAGACAAGGACGCGGCCCTGCAGAAGTCCCTCTGAGTGCTCAACAGCACAGCAGCGCCCGACGTGAACGAGCGCTAACATCGTGCCGAGTACTCGCTACTGGGAGGTAATAAGGTGAACCCGAGCTTCGGCACCTATCAGCTCGCCGAGGAGCACGAGGCGCTGCGAGAGGCCGTCCGCTCGCTCGCCGAGAAGGAGATCAAGCCGTACGCGGCCGAGGTCGACGAGAACGAGCGCTTCCCGGTAGAGGCACACAACGCCCTGGTCAAGGCAGGCTTCGCGGCCGTGCACGTGCCCGAGGACTACGACGGCCAGGGCGCGGACTCCGTCGCCACCTGCATCGTCATCGAGGAAGTGGCCCGCGTCTGCGCGTCCTCCTCGCTGATCCCGGCGGTGAACAAGCTCGGCACCATGCCGATCCTGCTCTCGGCCTCCGACGAGCTGAAGCAGCTCGTCATGCCGTCCATCGCCTCGGGCGAGGCCATGGCGTCGTACGCGCTGTCCGAGCGCGAGGCGGGCTCCGACACCGCGTCGATGCGGACCAGGGCCCTGCTCGACGGTGACCACTGGGTGCTCAACGGCACCAAGTGCTGGATCACCAACGCGGGCGAGTCCACCTGGTACACCGTCATGGCCGTGACGGACCCGAACGCCCCGAAGAAGTCGCAGGGCATCTCCGCGTTCGTCGTGCACAAGGACGACGAGGGCTTCTCGGTGGGCCCGAAGGAGCGCAAGCTCGGCATCAAGGGCTCGCCGACCCGCGAGATCTACTTCGAGAACTGCACCATCCCGGCCAACCGCATCATCGGCGAGCCGGGCACCGGTCTGAAGACCGCTCTGCGGACCCTGGACCACACCCGCCCGACCATCGGCGCGCAGGCAGTGGGCATCGCACAGGGCGCCTTGGAAGCCGCGGTCGAGTACGTCAAGGACCGCAAGCAGTTCGGCAAGTCCATTTCGGACTTCCAGGGCGTCCAGTTCATGCTCGCCGACATGGCGATGAAGATCGAGGCGGCCCGCCACATGGTCTACGTCGCAGCCGCCAAGGCGGAACGCGGCGAGCCGAACATCGGCTTCATCACCGCCGCCGCCAAGTGCTTCGCCTCCGACGTGGCCATGGAGGTCACGACGGACGCGGTGCAGCTCTTCGGTGGCGCCGGCTACACGCGTGACTTCCCGGTCGAGCGGATGATGCGGGACGCGAAGATCACGCAGATCTACGAGGGCACGAACCAGGTGCAACGGGTTGTCATGTCCCGCGCGGTCCTGAACAGCTGAAACAGCTAGATCACCACTTCGGGTCACGGCCTGGAGGCTCCTGATTTCCATGATCAGGCCGCCTCCAGGCCGTGATCTTGAGAACCGCCGAACACGCCGTTGATCGCGAGCCGCGCCCGCTCGTGGCTCGACGGCACCATGTGGGTGTAGGTCCGGAGCGTGAAACCGGGGTCGGAGTGACCCAGGTACTCCGCCAGTTCCTTAATGGACACACCCTGAGCCAGCAGCACCGAGGCGAAGAAGTGCCGCAGTGCGTGCATCCCGTCCGCACGGCCCCGGTACTTGAGCCCGGCTTCCCGGAACGCGCCCATCCACACGACCTTGTGGAACAGGTCGCCCGTGTAGAGCCGCCCCTTCTCACCGGTCGCGAGCAGTCGCACCGTCACGGGTTCGCCGCCAGGGTCCTTCCAGGGCAGCGTCACCGTGACCGGTGCGAACAGCTTCGTGTGTTCCTTGATCGCGGCCAAGACGCCGGACGCGAGCGGAACGACACGCCTCTTGCCGCCCTTCGGAGGGGCGAACACCAACGTGCCGCGAACCACGCGCAGTTGACGCTGTACGCGGAGCACCATCCCTTCCTCGTCGATGTCATCGGGGGAGACGCCGAGGATCTCGCCCTGGCGCAGGCCGCAACCCGCACCGAGGGGAACCACGATCGCGAACCGGGGATCGATCGAACCTTCGACCTCCATCACGCGATCGTCCGGCCATACAACGATGTCCGGGCTCACCGAGACGGGACGCTTGATCGTCTTCGCCTTGCACGGGTTGTCGATGATCAGCTTGTCCTCAACCGCTGAATCCAGCACAGAGGACACGGTGGTGAACAGAACGGTCTTGTAGTTCTCGCTCAGCCGTTCCTCGTCGAGCTTGCCGAGCCATTCGCGGATCGTCGCAGGCTTGATCTTGCCGAGCGGCATCTCTCCGAAGTGCGGATTGATGCGGCTGTCCAGACGGCTTTGCACCGCCTCCCGAGATGCCGCGTCGGGGGACTGAGCCTTGATCCAGTTTTCGGCCTGCGTCCTGAACTTCCGGTTACCCGCCTTAGGGTCGACGTACTTACCTTCCAACTTGGTCGACTCCACCTCGATCAGGAAGGCGTCCGCGCGCTTCTTCTGCCTGTCGGGGAAGCTCTTGCTCTTCTCGACTCCACTCGGGTCGAGGTAGCGCACCTTGTAGCGCAAACCCTGCCCGTACAAGGAGGTCTTGACCTTCGTGACGTCATCCGTCACGGGGTCTTTGACCTCCTTCCACCAGCGATCTTGGACGTGGCCCACCGCAGACTCCTTCCGTCTGTCGAATTGCCGAAACTTCTATGCGGCCTGGTCGTCGGGCTGTTCAGCCCAGGTCCGCACCAACGAAGGCACGTAGCGGAGATGGCGCCCGACCTTGCGGACCGGAGGCCCGATCCGTTGCCACTTCCACTGGTAGAGCGTCTTCACGGGGACTCCGAGGAAGAGCGAGACTTCTTCCACACCCCACAGCGGTTCGACGGATGACATGTGATCCCCCCCGGATCAGGCCGCTTGCGGAATTGCCGAAAGATCTGTGTCTGGCGGAGAGCCGGAAGCCGCCAACATCGCGCGGTCGTACTCGGCCTTCCACGTGACCCGTTGGGCGATCGCGTGCATGAGCAGGTGAGCCCGTGGCGGCACGTTCGGATCACCGGGCCGGACCTTGTGCCAGACGAGCCGCGACGTGTCGGTGACGGGCTTCTCGATGCCGACCGCCGCGAGCGCCTGCGTGACGAACCGCTTCCGATCTGCCTTGTGGTCCGCAAGCGTCTTCCCCGACCACTTGCGCGACACCAGCACCCGCCGACCGGGCAGGCCGAGCGTGGTCCGCCGATGCGCCCGCCCCTTGCAGCGTCCCGGAGTCATCCGGCCGTTGGCTCCGCGTGGCTGGACGCCGTAGAGCAGCCACATCGGACACCGCTCCGAACACGGCGTCACGGCCAGCTCGTCCGCCAGGCGGTCCGCATGCCGGCGTTGCCGTTCGGTGTCCTGCTCGACCACCTCGCCGATGGACTTCGTGAGGTACTTGGTCAAGTAGCCGATGTGGCGTCCGGCTTCCTCGGAGCCGCCGAGAATGCCCTTGGAGTGCACCTGGCGGCCGAACGTGACGACGTGCGCCGGTTCGTCGACCTCCGCGTCTTCCCAGGTGGTCAAGGCCCTGCGCGTGTGCGGGTCAACGAACGCCTTGATGTTGGTGTCCCATACGGGCACCTCGTCGACGTAGACGCGTTCGTCGTGGTTCGGCCACCAGACCTGGTGATACGTGGCCGCTGTGACCTGGCGAATCACCTCGTGGGGGATCGAACCGCGGACTGCCGCGTGCAGGTGCGGAGTGATCCGCTTCTGTGGCTCGACCGTGGCGAAGTACTGCACGTCCCAGCCGACGACGCGCCGCAGGTTCTGCCACCACCGGTCCACCAGCGAGGCGAAGTGCACGGCGTCCCGAGCAGCACGGCGGTAGTCGTAGCTGTCCGGATCAACGGGCGTGCCGTCGTCGCGCACCTTGCCGTAGCTGTCGAGGGTGAGCGTGACGAACATCGACGGCCGGAACCCTCCCGCGTACTCGCGCCCGATCGTCCGCTTCTCGACACGCCGCCGAGGCAGCTCCGGCGAATCCTGCCGACGCTTCGTAGACCGCTTCACCGGTCGCTTGCCGGGGTCGTCCGGCGACGGCAGCCGACCACGGACGCCGAGTTGCCGAAGTTCCGCGTCGACGCTGTGAATCTCCTCCCGAAGCTCGTCCGCCTCCGCCGAGTTGTCCTCTTCCTTGAACGCCTTCATGAGGTCGGCGCGGTACTCCAGCAACTCCGTCTGGTCCTTTGTGGGCGGTTCCGGGGTGAAGTCAGGCTCCACCTCCATGTGCCAGCCCTCGCGGCACTGAGCAATCCGCAACGCCTTGGCCTTCTTGGCACAGGGCTTGCAGACGCTCTCGACCGTCGAGCCACACGGGACCGCCACGTACCGAACTTCGTAGGACTCGTGGTCCTCGACTTCCATCGTGAACGGCCGAACGCACACGCCATGCTGCTCAGCAGCGGCCTTGGCCACGTCGAACGCGGCAGGCTGCCTCATGCGCTCTGCGCGGGTCTGGGCTCCGACATCGGCGGGAAGTGTGGGAACGTCCGTCGTCATGCCGCAGCCCTCCCGTCGTGGTTGGTCTTGAGCTCGTGGACCGTGGCAGGGGCGAGGAAGACGCCGAGCTCGACGAGGTCCGCGTCAGTGACGTGAAAGGCCCGAGCCCGCTCCGGCTCCCTGCGGCCGTCCTCCTTGAGCCAGGCGACACCGGGCGTGTTCTCGCTGATCTCGTGAGCAGCCGCGCCGCGTTGCCTCACGCCGTCACCAAGGACCATGTCGACCTGTTGCGGCTCGTCGAGGCGCAGCGCAACGCGGGTGGTGAACAGGTGGCGGAAGCTCACGACCTCCTTGCGCGGGTCCTGGACCAGGCCCACGACGGCATAGCCGGGTGCACGTCCCTGCGAGGTGATCGTCTGGATAGCCCGCGCAGCTCGTTCGCGGAGGTTCTTGTCCGACTGGTAGGCGATCAGGTCCGCCAGCTCGTCCACGATCAGCACCGTGAACGGCTCACCCGTGGACCTGGCCCACAGCCGCCGAATGCCCCGGTAACGAGTCGCGCGCTCCTTGACCTCCTTGGCGATCTCTTCCAACAGTGCGACCGCGTCCGGGCCGTTGTCGTAGACGACCTTGTCGAAGGCGTCCGGGCACTGGCCAAGTTCCATGCCGCCCTTGGGATCGATGCCGACGAGCCGCACGAGCCCGGCTTTGATCGCGGGGGCGAGCTGCCACACGATCGACCACAGGACCGAGCCCTTGCCCGCACCGGGTACGCCGACCACGAGGACCTGAGACCCGAGCAGACGCAGCCGCCACGGCCGGCCAGTCTCAGTGCGGCCAACGACGACGCGCTTGAGATCGACCGCAGTCACGTCGTCTGTCAGCGCAGGTGCCGACACTGGCCGCGCCAGCGGGTCCGAGTGGATGAAGTCCAGTTCGAGGACCCGAGGCTTGAGCACACGGACCCGGCAGGACCGGGCGTTGAACGAGTGCGCCAGGTTGTCCCGACGCGCCTCCCACTGCCCCGGCGACTGGGCCGGGATCATCCAAACCCGGACCTTGTCCCGCCAGCCCTCAGAGCGAACGCGCCGCAGCTTCGGCCGGTACTCCCGTCCCCGGCTGTCCTTGGTCAGTTCAGCCAGCCGCATCACGGTGCGCCATTGCGGAACGTAGACCGTGAGCCGCCGCCACTCGGTCAGCAGCCGGTACCAGCAGTGCCACAGGAACGAGGCACGGTGCAGGCCCGCCCAGATCGTCAGTGCGCCGACGAGCACCAGGACGAGGAAGGCCAGGCCCCACCAGTCGAAGTGGACGTAGAACAGGTGCCCAGTCAACAGGCCGATGATCGAGACGGGGTAGCGGACCGCGACGAGCCCGAGCCGCACAACCAGCCGCACCGTCAGCCACGCGAGCGCGAACGGCAGCATGACGAGCTTCAGCCACCACGGCAGGTAGGCCCACCACGGGACGCGCGGCCGGTAGCCCTCGAACGGGGCCGGATCAACCCACCTGTGCCCCTTCATCGCGCCTCACCGCCCCGAACGCCGTCGAGGCAGGCCACGCACCGGAACACCAGACCGACGCCCGGAGCATCGAAGCCAAGCGGTTCCGCGTGACCAACAGGACGAAACGCGTCGTTTCCCCTGCCGCACAACACTTTGCACGTCAGACACTCGAAGCCCTCAGCCTGAGCGAGGGTCAGCAACATGCCTTCCACGTGCCCGTTGTTGAGGACCACGCGGTACCGGCCGACGTCCTGCTTTCCCTCGATCATCGCGACGAAGTGCGCGTGCTTCTCTGCCGCGTTCATCGCGCGTCACCGCCGTCCACGACGAGAACGACGAAGATCAGCGGAAGCCACCCGAGGCAGCGGCAGCACTTGACCTGTCCGGGAGCGAACACGCCGAACCGGTGGCAGAACTGGCACTGACGACCGTTCCGCAGCTTCCACTCAGACGGACGACCGTCCCGACTTGACGCACCACATACGTGTGGCGATACGCTCTGCATGACTCGAATCTCCTTGTGCCACAAAGAAAGCATGGTTGTTCGAGTCGGTGTAGGTCGCTGGGAAACGGTCGAGGCCCGCCAAGACTTGGACCGTTTCCCTTGCGACACACCAACTTGTTGTTCAGTTGTCGATCAGTGCTCTCTGAGCTTCTTCGCGAGCGCCCTGCACCAGGAGCAGAGCGGCCGTTTCTCCGTCTTGCGGAACCACCCGGCACCCATGCAGCGCGAGCAGTCTCGGTACTCCATCCGAACCCGCCCGGTCACCGGATGCTTGGCCGTCAGGTTCATCGCGTACATCAACCGAGCCAGCGGGCGAGACCTCACCGGCACCACCGCCTCACGCGGCCAGCGACGCTCCTTCTACATCTGTTCCGGCATGCATCCGACCCAGCCAGCGCCCTTGGCCGGTTCGAGCACCGCAGCCAACAGGCCGGCATGCTGCGACAGCGTCCGCAGGAACGCCGCCAGTCGCTCCCGACCGTCAGGCCCGTCCGGCACGTGGATAGCGATCTGCGCCGCGTCAAGGTTCAGCCGCAGGCAGTGATCCGCAGCGGCCGTGTCAGGCCACGCCACGATGTCCGCCGATGCCCCAGGCCCAGGCGAGACCATGAGCTTCAACATCACGACTCCTCCCCAGAACGGGACTGTTCAAGTCGCGCACGGCGTTCGAACTCCTCGGCAGCGATGGAGCAGGCGTGACGAGCCCACAGCGGCACCGCCAGATCAGCGGCCAAGATCCGCCACGCCTGTGCCACGGCCGAGTAGCCAAGAGCAAGACGGATCAGCGCGTTCTTGTCGCCCGTGCTGGACGCCTCGAACAGGGCCGCTGTCTGCTCCGCGTACGCGGTGTTCCACTGGGCGACCGCCTCACGGGACGGCCGCGCCACGGTTAGGCCGCCGTCTTCTGATCGCCCTGGCCCTGCTGACCAGCAGGCTTGCTCTCCCGCTTGGGAGCCGCGCCCGCCTGAGGTGCGGCGATGCCCGTCGCGCGGATCGTGAAGCCCTGGTACTTGAACCGGTCGCCCATGACGCGCGGCTCGACCGTCAGCCCTTCCAACGCGATCGGTCGCACCTCCACGCCGGGCATGACCTGTACGGCCTGCGGCGGAACGGGCTGGACGTCGGCGAGCAGCGTCACCGTGACCGACGCGTCCCGCTCCTTCTCGGCTGAGGGGTCGGTGACGACGACCTTCCACTGACGCTTGCCGGACCGCTCGTCGACCTTCTGCTTGGCCTGTCGACCGCGCGCCTTGTCCTCCTGGCTCATGTACTCCATGTCCGGTGCGACCTCACCGACCATCAGCGCACCCATCGGAAAGACCTGGTCAAACGCTGCGTCGAAGCGCGTGCCGTAGGGAACCGCCATGTCTGCCTCCGTCACTCTGCTAGCCCGGCTGTCCGGGTTAGACAAGCAACAAGGTAGCTAGCCTGTCTAGCCAAGTCAAGCAAGTTGGTGTTTGCGCTGGTGAGCTAGCTCGCTAGGCGGGCTAGACAGGATGCTGGCGCTGCTGTCACCCTTGTTTCCGACACGAGTAACTTTGCCGCATACGAGGAGCATCGAACCGTCATGGCACTGGACCCGGACGACCCGCGACCGCCATACGTGCAGGTGGCGAACGCCCTTCGCGCTGCCATCCTGACCAAGGTCTTCAAGGCGGGCGACAAGCTGCCTTCGCGCGCCGAGCTGGCGAAGAAGTACGAAGTCGCGCCGATGACCGTCCAGAACGCTCTACGCGAACTGCGCGACGAGGGTCTGATCGTCTCCCGACAGGGCAGCGGTGTGTTCGTCCGCGAGCGCACCGAACGTCCGGTCGGACTTCGTCCGCACATTGAGCGTGCGTTCAACGCCGAGCGCGTGACGATCGACTTCGCCGGCTTCTCTGGCGAGACGCTGCACGGCATCATGCAGGAGCCGCTGGACAAGATCCGTATCGGCCGACTTACCCCCGAGTCGATCCACGTGCGCATCCTCGTTCCGGACCCGCGCGTGCCGTGGTCTGTCCCGTCCACGGTGGACACCCGTGCTGACAGCCCGGCATTCCGCAAGCGCGCCGAGGAAATCATGCGCCGTCACACGCTCGCGATCGTCGACAACGTCACCGAGTTGGGCGCGCTTGGACTCGTCAAGGATGCAACCGCGGAAGTGCGGGTGCATCCGGCCGCACCGCTGTTCAAGCTGTACCTGATCAACAACGAGGAAGCGTTCTTCGGCTTCTACCCGGTCCGCGAGCACGTGCTTTCGCTTGGCGGGGAGCCTCAGGCGATCTACGACCTGATGGGCAAGGACGCCATCCTCTTCCAGCACTCCAGCACGGACGACGACACCAGCACCGGCAGTCAGTACGTCGACCAGGCGCGTACGTGGTTCGACAGCATGTGGAACACGATCAGCACGGAGTACAAGCGGTGACCGCTGAGCAGGCCCCAGTCGACGACCCCGAGCTGCTGCGCAGCATCTTGGCCAATGCTGAAGCCCTGCTCTTGGACTTCGACGGCCCAGTGTGCAGTGTCTTCGCCGGCTTCCCAGCTCACCTCGTTGCGCACCAGCTGCGCGGCGTTCTCGCCGACGGCGGACACGACGAGCTGCCCGCCGAGATCGAGAAGGCCGAAGATCCGTTCGATGTTCTGCGCTATGCCGCCGCTCTTGGCCGTAAGGAGGCTCAGTACGTCGAAGCTGCGATGCGGGCCCATGAGGTCGAAGCAGTAGCGACCGCTCATCCCACTCCTGGCGCACACGACCTCATCGCGGCATGGCACCCCAGTCGCAAGCTTGCGGTTGTTAGTAACAACAGCGACGTCGCAGTCACGACCTACCTGCATCTTCACAAACTGGCGATTCACGTTCAGTGTGTATCTGCCCGCTCGGGGGCTGACCTATCGATGTTGAAGCCGAGCCCATTTCTTGTGCTCAATGCATCGGATGCCCTCGGAATTTCTCCTTCGAGGTGCTTGTTCGTTGGCGACTCACTGTCAGACATTCATGCTGCGCGTGCTGCTGGTGCGCCGGTCATTGGCTATGCCAACAAGCCGGGAAAAGCGGAAAAATTCGCCGAGGATGGCGCTCTTCTAACATTTACGGATATGCGCGCGCTGGTTGATGTCGTTCAGGCTATTCTTTGAACCATTCTGCCTTGAGGGACATCTTTGATCTTACGCCCTGGGGGCGTCGATCTTTGTCTGGATGTCGCACTGCGCCGTGGCCTGGAAACTCTTCGATTTTGTCGCGTTCTACCGTTTGGCCCAGGGCTCGTAGCTCGCCAGCGGTGAACGTCACCGCTCGGCTGAAGGGTGGGAAAGTCTGAATAAGATCCGCCACTGAGGCGCCTGCGGCTGCCATCTCGTCGGCGAAGAATACCGACATAGCGCCATCGTCGGTGTTGTGGAACGACTGAGAGGTTGGTCGCTCTTCGCCATCCTCTGTCTTGACCCAGTCTTCCCTGATGAGTCTGTACACGACACAGTCGTCAGGCACCTCGGACGGGATGCTTGACGATGCCGACATTCACGGACTCCGTTACTGGGCCGATACCTTCCGAATCAACTGGTCGAGAAGGCTACCAGTCTTCAGCTCGCCTTCCCACTCCTGGCCATCGCTAGACATCCAGAACATCTCGTCTCCGTCGTCGCTAAAGGTCAGATGGAGATGATTGCCACGGGCATCCCATTCGACCCCGATGCTTCCATCGTCACCGAGCGCGACAAACGGTGCAGGCGTCGAGATGCCAAGTGAGCACAGGAAGCGCAGCGATCGCTTCAATGCGAGAGGGCTAATTTGCCTATCAAGGTCAATCCAACTGACGACCTTCTCGCCAATGTCTCGAACCCAGGGCGGGGGGGCGATATCGGATCGGAACTGTGAGCTTGATTGTGCTATCCGAGTGTCGCCAACCACGTAAAGATGTCTACTCGCGCCCGCTGAGGTCGTTTCAGTTGCGGCAGACTCAACCGGTAGGGACGCTAGCATGGTAGTCATTCCAACCCCCAAGACTTCCGTGCTTCAGCCGTCGTCATCGCGGTGAAGGTATCAATTATAGTCGTGTGCGCAAGAGAAAAGAACTCGGTCACGCTCTCGCGTGACGAGGTATTGAACTGTGCACTTCGGGCTGTAATTGCCATCTTCAGTACCGGCTTGCGTGAGTTGATCTCCAATGCGGGCTCCGCGCCGACGTGGACCCGCCCTATAAACTCATGCGAGGGTGAGTACATTGCCTTCGTGTACGTGAAATTGAGAGTCTCGTACTCGGTCTCGTCCGCGAACCTCAGTGAAATTACATGGTGTGTGTCTGAGAAATCTCGCCACAGCTCGCTAGGGCGAAGGACATCGATATAGGTGATCTCGGCCCGTACTGGTGCAAGGCCCTCGCCGTCGTGGCTGGCAAGCTTATCGGACAACGTGGAGTAGACGCGCTCAAACTCTTTTAGTAGCGCCACGTATCCTGGGTAGTCCTGCTCGTCGCTTCTCCTGCGCCAGTTTAGGGCGAGATAGTTTGGCTGAACTTGAATTAGGTGAGTTTCATCCTCGGAAATAAGCCAATAGCGAGGCTGAGGTACTTTATTTCCGTGTAGGAGTTCGAACCTGATGCCTACGCCTTGATTTAGGGTAGACCCTGGCGGCAGCTCCAGCGGCATTTCGTATGTCGCCTGCTGCTCGATCCTTGGGTAGTCTTCCAGGAGCTCAGAAAGGCTCAATCCTAGGCGTGGACCAACAAGGCCGCTGTTGTGCTCGAAGGCGATAGAAAGCACAACCTCGTCCACTGGTGCGTTAGGTCCACCAGCCATGTAGCCCTCCTAGGTGTCTACTGGCCCTTGTAGCATGCCGGGCAGGTTCGCGCAGCGCTAGCGGCGTTTGGGCGAGGCCACAGTTTGACAACGCTGAGCTGTGCTGACAGGTTCCGCCTCATCTCATCACCGGTGAGTATCGTGCGCTCGCTGGCGTGTGTTCCTCGTACGAGAGTTGATGTCCAACTCATGTGCTGCCGAACTTGGCTCTATGGGATCAAGACGCGCCGCCGTCGGCGGCGCGCGGTGGGCCAGTCGCCTACCAGCGTGGCCCGCATCCATCCGGGCACGTCGGGCTCCCGCTTCGCTCCGCCCGCCGGCCACGGCGGCGCGGTCCACGTGGTGGCGCGGCAGCGCGCCGCCAACAGCGGAATCTGAACCACGAGCTACCAGCAGACGCCAGCCGGGACGATCGCGCGGGCGGCCAGTTAACCGAGCTGGGCACGGCGATCGACTGCCGCGACGGCTACGCCGCCTTGCCACCGAGCAGGGGACCCGAGGCAGCACGAAGGGCACCACCCCGACACGCCATGATCAGTCACGGCCAGCGGCACCGCGTCAAGACGGGAAAGCGTGTCTTGACCCGCCGCCACTGTCCGCGAGATCGGCTTCGTGTCGGGGTGATGCCCGAAGTGTGTTGATCAGATCTCAGGCCGCCCACAGGCCGTCGAACGTTAGAAAGCGTCGAGAACCACCGAGAACTGTCGAGACACGTCCGCCCTGGTAGAAGCCAGATTCCAGCTCAAAGCGCCAGCTCGGCAACACCCTGGTGAGAGATCACGCAGATCTACGAGGGCACGAACCAGGTGCAGCGCGTGGTCATGTCCCGCGCCGTCCTGAACGGCTGAGGCTTCGAGTCGTCGTCCCGCTCGACTCTTCGAGCGGGACGACGACGCAGCCGCGCAGTTCGCGGATCAGTGCAGAGGCGAGAACCCTGCGTACCGCAGGATCGTCGTAAGTGAAGTTCCCCGCCTTGGTCGCTGCGGGCGCCAGCACGCTTTGCTGGTAGAACACGCCCCGGACACCTGCGATCGGGCATTCCCTCACGCGGACCGTCACGGCTCCTCGTTGCAGCGCAGGGCACATGCGCCTTGCGACTGGCACGCACGGCAGACATGTCGGCGGCTCGACGGAGGCCATTCCGTCCGGCCACTGTGGCCAGTCGTCGCGGTGATCGCGTTGCAGCCACAGGACACCGTCGTCGTTGCGATCTGCCGGCCCGCCGCAAACCTGGCACAGCAACAGTTCCATCGCCCGCCGCTGCCGCAACGGGTGGACCCTGGCGAATTCGGGCCGTCCGATTCTGTGGCGCAGCGCTGTCTGGCGCCACAGCACGCCGTGCCGATCGCGGTCGCTCAGCAGTTCGTTGGCGTACCCGATGCTGTGGTCGAGCCGCTCTACCAGGGCGCACGGCAGATCTTGCTCCGCGCTCCAAGCGGTGATGTACGGCGCGATGATGCCCGGCATGTCGACGCCCGATCTCTGTATAGAACTTGGCTTCGTTAGTGAACCGTAGTTCTATATAGAAGTGCAAATGTCAGTTCTACGACGTGAACTTGTACTCGAGGACGTACGCCGCTGAGTCGAGGACCATCTCGGTGACCTCCACAGGCTGGTCGTCGGCCGTGTACGCCGTCCGCACGATCAAGATGATCGGGGTGTCCCGGGTGAGGTCGAGAGCCTTGCGCTCGGCTTCGCGCGGCATGCGGACCCGCAGCTCTTCGCGGAACCTGACTGGCTCGTGGCCCAGATCCTTGAGCCTGGCGTAAGCCCCGCCCTCTCCCGTGTTGATTTCGCTGATCGCGGATCCCGCGACCAGTGCTTCCGGGTAGTAGGACGTCGCGAGCTGCACCGGCTTGTCGTCGACCACGTAGGTGCGGCGTCGGACGACCACGTGGGCACCGTCGTCCAGGTCCAGCACGTCGGCGATCCAACTGGGCGGGAGTTCAACGTCGACAGCGACGTTCTCCGTCCTCGGGCGCGTGCCGACGTCCGTGGTCCAGATCGGTTGGCCCGACCCCCACGAGGTGCTCGCCTGCAACCGGTCCGGCGACACGCGCCTGATCGGCTTGAACTCGCGAACAAACGTTCCGGACCCGCGCTTCGCGATGATCAGGCCTTCGGACTTCAGCACGTCAAGAGCATGGCGTGCGGTCAGTTGCGCAACGCCGTATCGGCTCGTGAGGTCGTTCTCCCCCGGAACCTTGCTGCCGGGCGGAAGCTCACCGGAGTCGATCTGCCGCCGGAGGTCGTCCGCGATCTCGCGATAGCCAACCCGCCCTGGCTGGGCGTTGTCGGTCACGAGCTACCTCCTCGGCGGGCGCTGGTTCTGTACAGCGAACAAGCTACCCGGAGTGAGCGAGAGGGCTGCGAAGCAGGCCGATCAGGGTGCAGCGAACCGGAGTTGCTGCGCAGGCGTCACAACCCCAGTCGCGCCGCGTTCTCCGGGCTGTAGACCACAACGGTCGCGTCCAGCGGCCCGAGCTTCGCCGTGATCAACGGCTCCACGTCGGCCCACGCGAGCCCTCCCAGCCCGGCCCCGAGCGGCGGCACCGCCACCGATCGCAGCCCGAGCGAACCGATCACCCGGGCCAGGTCGTCCAGCCCGGAAGCCACGTCGGGCAGCTTCGAACGCGACCGGAAGTGCCCCTTGGTCGGAAAGCTGATGAAGCACCGGTCCAGAGACACCACGTGCACGCGCCCCAACCGCACCTCGCCGGCGGCGCAAGCGGCCGCGTAGGCCGCGAAGTAGCCGGGGAAGCGCTGCTTGAACTGCAGCGCCAGCCCCTTGCCCATCACGCCCACGCAGTTCACCGCGTTCACCAGCGCGTCGACATCGGCGTCCAGAAGGTCGCCGGAACCCTGCACGATCACGAGCACTCCCCCCGGTGGTGTCCTGCGCCGCATCATGCGGGACACCACCGACAAGATCGCCCGATCAGGCGGCCACGCAGGTGCCGATCGCCTCGCCGATCGCTCCCTTGGCCCCCAGCACGCACGGCGAGGTGGCGGTGAGCGACTTGTCGGAGAGTTGCTGCGCGGCCGCGATGGCGACGTTCGCCATCCGCTTCGGGCTGCCGCTGTCCACGGCCGCCTTCACCGCCGCGGAACGGGCTTCCTCGGTCGTGCAGGACAGATCCGTTCCGAACTTGTCGACGCGCGGTAGCCACAGGGCCTTCGAGCCGGACGCGCACGGCGCGATTTCCCAGCGGGTGCCCGGAGCAGCATGAGCGAGGGGAGTGGACAGCACGGCGAAGCCGAGCACGACGGCCAGAGCCACGAGGAAACGTCCCATGCGCTCGAACGTAACCGCGAAGTCGTGCCTCGACCGGGGGAACCGTTGCCACAAGAGGTGATTACGCAGCGAGAACGACCACAGTGGACGGTCCAGAACAGAACGTCAGAGCGTGGCCAGGACCTCGCCCAGGCGCTCGTAGGAACGCCCGGCGCCGTCCGACATGCCGGACGCCAGCACCGCGTCCCGGGCTTCCTGCGACACCAGCTTCATCGTCGTGGTCATGGTCGTGCGGCCGTTCTCCTCGACGAACGTCACCGTCGACCGGGCCGGCGGGTTGTCCTCGAAGATCTCCGTGTTCGCGAGCTGCGAGTGCGGGGTGACCTCGGTGTATTCGCCGTGCATCTCGAACGCGCCGGAACCGTCCGGCTGCGCCCAGCCGTAGCGCCACTTGCCGCCCACGCGCAGGTCGACCTCGCAGATCGGCATCTCCCAGCCGTCGGGGCCGAGCAGCCAGCGCCGGAGCAGTTCCGGCGTGGTGAACGCCTTCCAGACCAGCGAGGCCGGGGCGTCGAAGGTGCGGGACATCGCGATCTCGGTGTCGGACGGGAGGGTCACGGTCGTGCCGAACTTGGTGGTGGTGCTCATCAGTCCATCTCCTTCATCTCGGTCAAGAGTGCGTCCAGGCGTGCGTAGCTCGCATCCCAGAAGCGGCGGTAGTTCTCAGCCCACACGGCGACCTCCTTCAGCGGTGTCGCGTCGAGCTGGCAGGGACGCCATTGGGCCTCCCTGCCGCGGGTGATCAGGCCTGCCTTCTCCAGCACTCGCAGGTGTTTGGAGATCGCCGGGCCGCTGATGTCGAACGGCTCGGAGAGCTCCTTCACCGTTGCCGGGCCCTCGGTGAGCCGCGCGAGGATCGCCCGGCGGGTCGGGTCCGCCAGTGCGGCGAAGGTGGAGCTCAGCTGGTCCATCTCGTACCTAACCACTTGGTTATCTAACCTCTGGGTTAAGTAGAGCGAGGGGCGCGGCGGCTGTCAACCCCCAGGTTCAAGATCGACTCTGTGGATAGCGCTTTCCGATCAGGCGCATTAATGCGGGAAATGGCCCTTAGGGACCCCTTTCTAAAGGGCGTGGAATGGACGTGAGGCCGAGTGGAGCAATTTCGAGAAACGGCTGGACAGCAGGTCAGAGGCGTCGCTACCTTCGCAAAGCCGCAAGTCAACCTCGCTTAGTGAGGTATTCCGAATGAGAACGAGAAAAACCGTATCTTTAGTGTTCGGATTTGTGCTGGCTGCTTCCGTTTTCGTGCCGACCGCGCAGGCGGCACCGAACGGCAGCGCTGCCAGCCAGGCCAGAACCTCCGACAACAAGATCCAGTCGGCCGCCGCGGCCGAGGCGTACTGGACCCCGGAGCGCATGGCCAAGGCGATCCCGGCTCAGGCACCCGCCACCGTCCAGGCCTCTTCCCCACGCCAGCCCTCGGGTCGTGCGGGCAGCATCGAGGGCGTCGCACCCTCGGTGAAGGTCAAGACGGAGCAGGCGCAGGGCATCGGGACGATGCTCAACGAGGCGCAGACGGTCGGAAAGGTGTTCTTCACCAACCCGGCCAACGGCCTGAACTACGTCTGCTCCGGCGCGACCGTGAGCAGCACCAAGAGGAAGCTGGTCCAGACGGCGGGGCACTGCGTGCACGGCGGCGCAGGCGGCCAGTGGATGTCCAACTGGGTGTTCGTTCCCCGCTACCGCAACGGTGTGCGCCCGTTCGGTACGTGGAGCGCGTACACGCTCACCACTCGCACGGCCTGGATCAACTCCAGCAGCAGCGACGAGGACATGGGCATCGTCGTCATGAACACCCTCGGCGGCAGCTCGATCGCCAACGTCGTGGGTGGCAACGGGTTGCGCTGGAACTGGGGCTACTCGGTGTCCGTCACGATCCTCGGCTACCCCGCGGGTGCGCCGTTCACCGGTGAGCTGCAGTACTTCTGCCAGGGCACGACCTGGAACGGCCACGGCCAGCAGGTGCGGGCCTGGTGCAACATGACCGGCGGATCGTCCGGCGGTCCGTGGCTGCAGGAGTACAACGACCAGAACGGGCTGGGCTACATCAACAGCGTGGTCAGCCACCGGCACGCGGACGCGAGCCAGATGGACGGGCCGTACTTCGACAACGACATCAAGAGCCTCTACGACTTCGCTGAGTCGCTGTCCCCGTGACATCGAATTCTCCGTTGGCCGGGCGCGGAGATCCCGCTCCCGGCCTTCGGGCAACCTCAACGCCACGACGTTCCGTCCTACGCACATGAGCAACCGAATCGTCCTCGCCGTCCTGCTCCTGGCCGTCACCGCGGCCTGTGGCAGTCCTTCCGCGGGCCAGGGCGCCGACCTGCGGGGCAAGGTGTACGTCTCGTCCTCCGTCACCGAGAAGGGCCAGCCGCGCGCCATGGTCGAGGGCACGCGGGTGGAACTGAGATTCACCGACGACGACAGGCTCATAGCCACCGCGGGCTGCAACCAGATGCAGGGTCCGGTGAACGCCGACGGTGGCAAGCTCTCCGTCGCCGATCTCGGCATGACGGCGATGGGCTGCCCCAAACCCGAGCTGCACCAGCAGGACGAGTGGTTGTCGAAGCTGCTCGGCGCGACACCGTCCTGGAAGCTCGACGGCACGAACCTCGTGGTCACCGGCTCGAACGCGGAGATCGTCCTCGCGCCGGAACAGCCCGCCACGCTCGAGGGCACCTGGACCGTCAACGGCCTCGTCACCCGGGACGCCGTCTCGTCCGTGCCCGCGGGCGTGAAGGTCACCGTCGCCTTCAAGAACGGCGCCATGCTCGTCGACACCGGCTGCAACCTGAACGGCGGCGAAACGCCGTACGTGCTGGAGGGCCAGGTGATCAAGGCCGAGCTGGGGGCGAGCACCCTGAAGTCGTGCGGTGCCGTGGACGAGGTGGAGAACGCCGTCCGCGCGACGTTCGAGAACGGAGAGGCCACCCACGAGATCGACCGCGCCACGCTGAGCCTGACCAACGCGTCCGGCGCGGGCCTGAAACTCGCGAAGTAGTGCGCATGGGGTCCCGGCTTCTCGTCGCCGTGGTTCTGCTGGCCACCGCGTGCGGATCCGCTGGAGGAGGAGGAAACGGCGTGCAGGGCAAGGTGTTCACGTCCACGTCCGTCACCGAACAGGGCAAGCCGCGCCCTCTGGTCGAAGGCACGAAGGTGGAGCTGAGGTTCACCGCCGACGGCAGGCTGCTCGCCAACGCAGGTTGCAACCAGATGCAGGGCCCGGTGAAGCTCGACGACGGCAAGCTCACGGTCACCGACCTCAGCACCACCGACATGGCCTGCCCCACCCAGGGCCTGCACGAGCAGGACGAGTGGTTGTCCGGGCTGCTCGGCGGAAAGCCGTCCTGGAGACTCGACGGCCCGAACCTCGTGCTCACCGGAGCGAACTCCGAGATCGTGCTCGCGCCGGAACCTCAGGCACCGCTCGAGGGCGTCACCTGGACCGTCGACGGCATCATCACGAAGGACGTCGTGTCGTCCGCGCCGGAAGGCGTGACGGGCACGATCTCCTTCAAGAACGGCTACATCTACGTGCAGGGCGGCTGCAACGGCGGGTCGACGGAGGTCACCGGCGCCGACAAGTACGAAGTGGACGGTCAGCGGATCACGTTCGGCAGCAGCCTCACCATGACCTTGATGATGTGCGCGGAGGACAAGATGAAGGTGGAGAGCGCCATCCTCGACACCCTCGGTCTGGGGGAGGTCACCTTCGAGATCGACGGCGACACCATGACCCTGATGAACGCGAACGGCGCGGGCCTGAAGCTCAGGAAATGACGGAACCGCCCTGCTTTCCCCCGCGCCGACCTGCGAACCTAAGGACTCGCTGTTGGCTTCCTGTCGAAATCATGAGGTCGTTCAAACCTGCACTACTTTTGGTTCGAGGCTGAACGACCTACAGCTGAACGACAGGATCGGGGAGCAAACATCATGGTCAAGGACGTCGCCGCACTCATCGGGCGCATCGCCGTCGGCATCGTGTTCGTCGCGCACGGCTGGCAGAAGTTCACCGAGTACGGCATGGCCGGCACCGCCGGGTCGTTCGACAAGATGGGCGTGCCGCTGCCGTCGGTGTCCGCGTGGTTCGCCGCGTCCGTCGAACTCGCCGGTGGCCTCGCGCTGATCGCCGGTGTGGCACTGCCGATCGCCGGCATCCTGCTCGCCGTCAACATGCTCGGCGCGTGGCTCCTCGTCCACCTGCCGAACGGCCTGCTCGGCGAGGGTGGTGCGGAACTGGTGATCGTGCTCGGCGCCGCCGCTCTCGCGCTCGGCTTCAACGGTGGTGCCTACGCGCTGGACCGCGTGCTGTTCAAGAACAACAAGGTGCTCAACCCAGCTGCCGCGTGACCTTCTCGCTCTCCCGGCGCGCGGCCAGCAGGCCCGCGTCGGGATTGCTCACCTGCACGAGTGAGCCACCGGCCGCGAGCACGGCCAGAAATCCTTCCAGCACAGCGGAAGGCGAGTCCCACTCCAGAGTGGACAGGACTCGCGGTTCGGAACCGAGCGCGGCGCCCAGTTCGCGTGCCTGGGCGACCACCTCATCCACGGTGGACTCGCCCAGCGCGGGCGTCGAACCCGCGACCGGTTCCCACGGCATGAAGTCGTCGCCGTGCACGCGCACGTCGTCGGCGTAGTCGACCGGCGCGCCGGAGCCCAACCCCATGGGGTGCAACGAGGCCACGGCCACGACGTCCGCGTCCGCCGTGCCACCGGGCGGCACCACGGCCACCTTCGCATCGGAGAAGCTCGCACCGACCACGCGGGCGCCGCACCACCAGGCGCCGAGCAGCAGGCCCACGGTCTGCCAGTGCGCGGGCAGCAGCACCGCCACCGGGTCACCGGGTTCGACGTCGTGCTCGTCCCGCAGCCAGTTCGCCGTCTTCGCGGCCCAGTTCTTCACCGTGGCCCGCGAGAGTTCGATCCGCGTGCCCGCCGCGTCGTCGTAGTGCGTGATCAGCGGACGACCCGGATCGGCCTTCAGCAGGGGCGTGAAGAGGATCTCGGTCACGCTCACGCGGCACTCCTAGTCGACGCAGGGCACATCCTGTCGGGCGGCTGCGACAGCGTGCGCGCCGTCCAGCGAGAGCAGCTTTTCAGGGCCGAACCGCGACGGGGTACTCGGGGTCTCGGAGGTCGGCGCCACCGACGACGGCGAGGGCTTCGGGGTCTCGCCGATCTGCTGGGCCACCCACGCCTTCACCGCCTCGCGGTCGACCGTCACGATGCTCTGCCCGCGCTCGTTGCGGCCGTCGATGCTCGTCACCGGGATCGTGGCGAACTCCACGTTGCCCGACGCGAGGCCCTGCGCCTGCGTCGCCAGCGTCGCGATGTCGAGCTTCTGGTCCACGACGACGGACTTCGACACCGCGTCGAGCAGCCCGCTCATCTTGCCCGGATCGGTGAACGTGCCGGCCGACAGCAACTGCTTCATCGCCTGCGACATGAACACCTGCTGCCGCGCGATGCGACCCAGGTCACCACCGGGCATGTTCCGCTGCCGCACGAACGACAGCGCGTCACCGCCCGAGATCGTCTGCGGGCCCGCGCGGAAGTTCGCGCCGGAGTTCGGGTCCGAGGTGCCCGCCTTCAGACACACCTGCACGCCGCCGATCACCTCGGTCAGCAGGTAGAACCCGTAGAGGTTGATCTCCGCGTAGTGGTCGACGCGCATTCCCGTCAGGTCCTGCACCGCCTGCACCAGCGCCTTGCGGCCGGCCTCGTCCGACTGGCGCTCGCGTTCCTGCTGATCGTTCACGCCCTCGGCCTGCAGCCGCTCGGCGGTCAGGAACTTGACCGCGCCGTACGCGGAATTGATCTTGTCCTCGCGGTAGCCGGCGATCGGGAGGTACGTGTCGCGCGGGATCGAGATGGCGGTGGCCTTGCCGCCGTTGCGGGGAACGCGCATCACGATGATCGTGTCCGTGTTCACCGTGTCCGTGCCCTCGGTGCGCAGCTTGCGCAGCACGTCCGCGGGAAGCGGCCGGCCCTGCGCGTCCGTCCTGCTGTCGCTGCCCACCAGCAGGATGTCGATCGCTCCGTCCTCGACCGGCGGCGAGTTCGGGATGTCCTCCAGCACCTGGAGGATCTGCGTGGTGTTGGTGTTCTGCTTCACCAGCCGCAGCGCGGTCCAGAAGTAGCCGGAGAACGCCAGCGTCGTCACGGCCAGTAGCGCGACCACCACACGGCCTAGAACCCGTGCGGTCTTCTTCGCGCGTGCGGCAGTGCTCAACGTCTGACCCTCCGTGGACTGGATTTGCGTGCTCAGCGTAACTATCGGAAGAGCGTTACGCCGGGGGTTTCAGTTCACGCAGACCAGTCCGCCCGCCGTGATCGGCGGGGTGCTGCTCGAACTCGCGGCCGTCGACGTGCCGGGCACGCCCTGGGGGTCGACGTCCGAGTCGTCCTGTACCTGGTAGTCGCCGCCGACGAAGACCTGGATCTGTCCCTTTCGGACGGACGCGTCCTCCTCGACGGCCACGCCGGGGCCGAGTTCCGCGGCGACTTTGCGCGCGGAGCCTTCCTCACCGGTCGCGTGCCGCACGACCGTGGTGTCGCTGTTCTGCGACGCCGACGCCACCGGGCCGCGCTGGAAGCCCTTGGCCGCCAACGTGTTCATCACCTGCGCCGCGCGACCCTGCACGCCCGCCGCGTTGTAGACGGCCACGGTGATCGCGGAGTTCGGCGGCGCGGGCAGGTTCGTGCTCGTCGTCGGAGGGGTGCTCGACGTGCCCTTGTCCGAGGCCAGGCTGGTGAGGAACTTGCGGACCTCCGCCGGGTTCACCGGCAGCACGTTGCCGTCGCTGTACGTGTCCGTCGGCTCGCCCACCGGGATGGTCTTGAACTCGAAGTTGCCGCCCACGAGGCCCTGCATCTGCTCGGCGAACGTGGTGATGTCCCAGCCGGAGCTGAGGATCACGGACTTCTGCACGGCCTCGACGAGCCCGTTGAGCTTGCTCGTGTCGGTCAGCGTGCCGGTCGACAGGACCTTCTTCGCGAGGGCGCCGATGAACACCTGCTGCCGCACGATCCGGTCGAGGTCGCCGCCGGGCAGGTTCTGGCGCTGCCGCACGAACGACAACGCGGCCGCACCCTCGATCGTCTGCGGGCCCGCCTTGAAGTTCGCGCCGGAGTCGCGGTCGGAGGTGGGCTCCTTCAAGCACACCTCGACGCCGCCGATGGCCTTGGTGACCTCGTAGAAGCTGGCGAGGTTGACCTCGGCGTACCGGTCGACGCGCACCGCGCCACCGGACAGGCCCTCGATCGTCTTGATCAGCGTCTTGCGGCCGGCGGCCATCGACTCGGTGCGGATCCGTGCCTCGTCCGTCACGCCCTGTGCGCGCAGCTCCTGGTCGACCGTGTTGCGCTGGCGGGCGAACGCCGAGTTGAGCTTGTGCTTGCCGAACCCGTCCGCCATCTCGACGTAGGAGTCGCGGGGGAACGAGATCGCGACCGCGCGCGTGCCGTCCACCGGGATGTGCACGAGGATCATCGTGTCGGTGTTCTGCTCGCCGTCGGCGATGCCGCCGTTGAGCATGGCCAGCACTTCCTCCGACAGCGGGTTGCCCTGCGCGTCCGTGCGGCTGTCCATGCCGACCAGCAGGATGTCGACCGCGCCGTCGAGCGGCTTCGGGCCCTGCTTGGTGAGCTCGTCCGAGATGACCTCGGTCTTCACGATCCCGTCGTTCGTCGTGCGCAGCTTGTTCCAGCCGTACGACGTGACGAGCAGCACAGCGGTCGAGACGAGGGCCACGAAGATCTTCCCCGTCATCAGGAAAGCGCGAAGGGCGGCGGATGGCCGGTTTCCGACCACTCTGACCGGCAGACTCCTGCCTTCCACAGCCGTTTCCTCCCCCACCACACTGAGTTTAGTCGTTTATAGGTCACACGACGTGACGTTGCTGTGGGTTGCAGCGATCAGGTAGGTGACAGACTGCTGTCGGGGTACACCACGGGAGGAAATGGCATGCGCGTACTGGTGACAGGTGGGGCCGGTTTCATCGGCTCGCACTACGTGCGGGAGTTGGTGAGCGGGTCCTACCCGGCGTTCGCCGGTGCCGAAGTTGTGGTGCTCGACAAGCTCACCTACGCGGGCAGCGAGACCAACCTCGCGCCGGTCGCGGGCAAGTTCGAGTTCGTCCAGGGCGACATCTGCGACGCCACCGTGGTCGCCGAGCAGATGCGCGGCATCGACCTGGTCGTGCACTTCGCGGCTGAATCGCACGTGGACCGGTCCATCACGGGATCGGCGGACTTCGTGCTCACGAACGTCCTCGGGACGCAGACCCTGCTGCAGGGGGCTCTGAACGCGGGCGTGGGCAAGTTCGTGCACGTCTCGACGGACGAGGTCTACGGCTCGATCGAGGAGGGCTCCTGGACCGAGACGCACATCCTCGAGCCGAACTCCCCGTACTCGGCCTCCAAGGCCTCTTCCGATCTGCTCGCTCGCGCGTTCCACCGCACTCACGGACTGCCCGTGAGCATCACACGGTGTTCGAACAATTACGGGCCGTACCAGTTCCCCGAAAAGGTGATCCCGCTCTTCGTCACCAATTTGATCGACGGCAGGAACGTGCCTCTCTACGGCGACGGCCTGAACGTGCGTGACTGGCTGCACGTGGCCGACCACTGCCGCGGCATCCAGCTCGTCGCCGAGGGCGGCCGGCCGGGTGAGATCTACAACATCGGCGGCGGCACCGAGCTCACCAACCGCGAGCTGACCGAGAAGCTGCTGGAGGCGACCGGCCGCGACTGGTCGGCCGTCGAGCCCGTGCAGGACCGCAAGGGTCACGACCGCCGCTACTCGGTCGACATCTCCAAGATCGCCTCCGAGCTGGGCTACGCGCCGCAGGTCGACTTCACCGTCGGTCTCGCCGACACGGTCGAGTGGTACCGCGAGAACCGCGCCTGGTGGGAGCCGCTCAAGGAGCGCGCCGCGCTGGTGAAGGGCTGACCCGGTGATCCTCGTTCCCGGTGGTCGTGGCCAGCTCGGCCACGACCTCGCCGCACTGTCCGCCGACGTCCGCGCGGTGTCCTCCGCCGAGCTGGACGTGACCGCGGTGACGGCCGCCGACCTGGCCGGCGCCTCCGCGGTGATCAACTGTGCCGCGTACACCGCGGTCGACGCCGCCGAGACCGACGAGGAACGCGCGTTCGCGGTCAACGCCGTCGGCCCCGGCCTGCTGGCGCAGGCGTGCGCTTCCCTTGGCATCCCGATGATCCAGGTCTCGACGGACTACGTGTTCTCCGGCGACGGCGTGCGGCCGTACGAGACGACCGACCCCGTCGGCCCGAAGTCCGCTTACGGCCGCACGAAGCTCGAAGGCGAACACCGCGTCCTGGATGCGGGCGGTTACGTCGTGCGCACCTCGTGGCTGTACGGCGTGCACGGATCGAATTTCGTGAAGACCATGGCGGCGCTGGAATCCTCGCGGCCGACTCTGTCCGTTGTGGACGACCAGGCCGGTGCGCCGACGTGGTCGCACGACCTCGCCGCCGGGCTTCTCGAGCTGGTCTCGGTGCTGCCCGCGACGCGTCTGCTGCACGCGACCGGTGGCGGCCAGACCACGTGGTTCCGGTTCGCGCGGGCGATTTTCGAGGAGCTGGGCGCCGACCCGGCACGGGTGCAACCGTGCACCACGGCGGACTTCCCGCGCCCGGCTCCGCGACCCGCCTACTCGGTGCTGTCGGGTGCGGCGTGGGCAGCGGCGGGACTACGCCCTTTGCCGCACTGGCGCAGCGCCCTTTCGGAGGCATTCCGGGCAGGGGTGGTAGCTCCCCGTACCGGTGCTGCGCCATTGGAGTGACCGGTCTGGTCCCGTAGTTCCGAGTGCGGGACCCTTTTCGGCATGTTCGATTCCGGGCGCAAACCTCAGCGTCCCGCGACAGAGGATTCCGATCGGCAGCGCTTCCTGAAGTGCGTTGCTGTTGTCACGGGCTCGCGGCAGGTGTCGATGAGTCAGCTCGACAAGCGTTCACCGAGGCCGCACTCTCGGTGAAGTCGTTGGGGCGTCAGGGTTTCCTGACGCCCTTCAGCGTGCACGTCAGGCGCGGCTGCGCCGGTACGCCTCGACCGTCTTCTCCGCGCACCGCCGCCAGGTGAACCCGGAGGCGTACGCGCGTCGCTCGGCCTGTGCCTCGGGAGTCGCCGGAGCCGCGACGGCACGGGCGAGCGCGTCCGCCAGCGCCTCGACGTCCCCCACGGGCACGTGCAAGGCGTGCCCACCGGCGACCTCGCGCAACGCGGGCACGTCCGAGCACACCACGGGCACGTTGCACGCCAGGGCTTCCAGCACCGGCAGCCCGAATCCCTCGTCCCGCGACGGCAGCACCAGCGCCGTGGCGCCCGCCACGACCGACCGCAGGTGCACGTCCGGCAGGTACCCGGTCCGCAGCACCCGACCGTCCACACCGGACCGGCCGGGCCCGACGATCACCAGCGGCGGCAGCGACGGGTCGGCCGCGTGCGCCTTGACCAGGTACTCCAGGCCCTTGCGCGGCCCGTCCGCACCCACGAACAGCAGGTACTCCGAGGACAGCCCCAGCCGGCCGCGCAACGCGGGCGACGGCGGACGGGAGGCGAACCACGCGGGGTCGACGCCCAGCGGCGTCACCATGATCTTCTCCAGCGGCACGGAGAACCGGTCCGCCACCACGGAGGCGACGGCCGCGGTCGGCGTGCAGATCACGTCGGCCCGACCGGCCGACAGCCGGACGAGTTCCGGCAGCCGGCGATCGGACGCCGGCAGGTCGCCGGGCGAGTCCAGGAACGCCAGGTCGTGGATCGTGACGACGCGACCGGCCCGCACGGTCGGCGGCAGCACGAAGTTCGTGGCGTGCATGACGTCGGTGAACCCGGCCAGCATCTCGACCGGCGGGAACGGGGCGCGCAGCCACATCTGGCGCAACGCCCGTGCCGCGACGGGCAGGCCGCGCGCCGTCACGTCGTGCGGCAGCACCGTCCGCAACGCGCGCCAGCCGCGCAGCGTGAACGCCACCGCCCGCACGTCGACGTCGTCCGCCATCGACGCCAGTTCTTCGGCCAACGCCGCTGTGTAGCGGCCGATTCCGGTGCGGTTTCCGAGCAGGGGGGTGCCGTCGAGCAGCACCTTGAGGGGTTTCGGGGATCTCGCCATTTACCTGCCACCACGCGCGATCTTGCGCAGGCGCCCCGTCGCCCGCTTGGCCAACTCGGTCGGGCCACCCGCGTCCAGGTACTCGCGCACCAGTTGCAGGTCCCGCTTCACCTTGTCCGCCTTGCTCAGCCCCGGTGTGCGCACCATGGGGGCCGAGCCGGGCAGACGGTCCGCGGCGGGCCTGGGGTTGCGGCAGAACTCGGCCAGCGGCGCGAGAGCCGTCTCCCAGGTGAACCGTTCGCGTACGACGGCGATGCGCTCACGGCACGCGGCCGCGAACTCCTCGTCGTAGAGCACCTTCTCCAGCGCGTCGGCCAGTGCCTCCGGGTCCTCCGGTGGCACGACGACGCCCAAACCCTCCCGCAGCACCAGGTCCGCGAACGAGTCGCCGGACGTGGTGACGATGGGCAGTCCCGCCCACAGGTAGTCGAGCACCCGCGTGCGGAACGCGAACGTGGTCTCCACGTGTTCGTAGTGCGTGGTGACACCGCAGTTCGCGTCGAGCAGCCAGTTCTGCCGCTCGGTGTAGGGCACCCACCCGTCGTTGAAGAACACGGTCTCGCCGGTCAGCCCCAGCTGCGCGGACAACGCCCGCGTCTGGCCGGCGATGTCCATGTCCGGGACCTCGGGGTTCGGGTGCTTCATGCCCAGGAAGTACAGCTTCGCGGACGGCTGCCGCCTGCGCAGGTGGTCCATCGCCTCGATCAGCGACAGCGGGTCGAACCAGCTGTAGACGCCACCGGCCCAGATCACGACCTTGTCCGCGTCCGTGACACCGGGCACCACGCCCTTGATCGCGGGGCCGGTGCGCTGCGGCGGCTTGCCCGACAGTCCGAAGGGGACGATCCCGAGCAGCGACTGCGTCGTCGGGTCGTTGTCGTACAACGTCGGCGTGAGCCGGCCCAGCGCCGCCAGATGGCCCAGCCAGAAGTGCCGCTGCCGCTCCGACGCGCACAGGAAGAAGTCGCCGCGTTCGAGCTGCGTGTTGAGCACCTTCGTGACGGCCGCCAGGTCGAGGGCGCGCTTGTCGTCCGGCTTGTCCTTGCCCTGTTCCAGCATTTCCAGGTGCATCGGGTCGTACATGTCGCAGACCACGATCTTGGTCGACGACTCCTTCTTCAGCTCGCCGACCATCTCCAGCCCGTGGCCCTGCAGCACCACCACGTCCGCCCAGGCGACGTGCGGCGGCAGTTCCTTCGGCCGGGCTCGCTCGATGGCGAACGGGGCGTCGGGCGGCGCGCACAGCGGGTTCGTCGTGACCAGCCGCACCTGGTGCTCGCCGGACAGCACGTCGGCCATGTGCCAGGCCCGGATCGCGGGGCCCGCCATCCGGTCCGAGATCGCGTCGCCGGTGATCACCAGGATCTTGCGCGGCTTGCCGAAGACGTCGTCGAGGCCGAGGACGTCCACGAGAATGTCGTGCGCGGCGAGGTAGCGCGGCAGGGGATAGGCGGGCTCCAACGCCTTGCGCATCAACGGAACCAGGTCGGTGTCCGACATCCGGCGGGCGGCCTGCTCGACCTTGCGCGACTCGGCCAGCGACGGCATGAGCTCGACGAACTGGTCGATCGCGAGGAACCCGGCGAGCGCCTGGCGGGACACGCCGACGGGCTCGCGGTCGGAAGCGGGGTCGGCCGGGCGGCGGGTGATCTCCAGCTGCGTGGGATCGATCTCACCGCGTGCCGTCGCCCGGCGGACGCACAGCGCGAGCGCGGCCGGCAGCACCTTGGCCAGCGTCTCGTCCGAGAAGTTCTTGTACAGCGACATGAGCGCGTTGCGCTCGAGCAGGTACAGCTCGCGGCTCTCGTGGATCGAGCTCATCGACGCGTGGTGGCGGTGGAACGTGAGCGACGCCGGTTCGTAGCGGACCCGCCAGCCGCGCAGGTTGAGCCGCCAGCCGAGGTCGACGTCCTCGTAGAACATGAAGAACCGGTCGTCGAACCCGCCGAGCTCGCGGTAGACCTCGGCCCGCACGAACATCGCCGAGCCGGTGCCGAACAGCACGTCCTTCGGGCCGTCGTGGCTGCCGTCGTCGTCCTGCCCGGCGTGCCGCTTGTAACCCATGCCGAACCACGTCAGCCCGCCGTCGACGAAGTCGATCTTCTCGCCGTCCCAGTCGAGGACCTTGCTCGCGACCGACGCGACCGCCGGTTCGGAGTGGAACACCCGGATCGCGGCCTTGATCCAGTTCCGGTCCGCGCGCGCGTCGTTGTTGAGGAACGCGAGCACCCCGCCCGTGGCGTGCTCGACGCCGAGGTTGCAGCCGCCCGCGAAGCCGAGGTTCTCCGGCGAGGTGACGATCTTGACGCCGGGCAGTGCGGCCTGCAGCCGCGCGGTGTCGTGCGCCTCGTTGTCGACGACGATCACCTGGAGCAGCTCTGCCGGGTAGTCGACGTCGGCCAGTCCGCGCACGCAGGTGATGGTGTCGTCCGCACCGCGGTAGTTGACGACGACGACGGACACGACGGGCAGCGAGGCACGATCCACGCGCTAAGCCTGCCTCATCACTCTGCGCGCCCGCAGTGTGGTTGCACAGATCAGGAGCAAGACGACAGCAAGAGGCACGCCGAAGACCCACTCCCCGGACCAGTCGTTGCGCTCGGCGAGCAGCGGCCGCATCAGCGGGTGCCGCAGGACGGTGGCCGGACCGGGCTGCATCCTCTTGTCCTGCTCACCCCGGACGACGATCCGCAGCGCGGCGCCGTCCGGGCAGGTGACCTGGTGCGCGAAGACCGGGTTGTCCGGCCCCGGCACGTCCTCGACGCTGGTGATCACGCACGTCTGGGGCGTGGCGAGGACGTCCATCAACGCGCGATGACCGTCGCCCACGAGCACCGCTGTGCCGGGGATCACGACCATGAACGCGGGCAGCACGAGCCACGCCGGCCCGAGCTTGCCGACGCCCCACGCGAACGCCAGCGACAGCAGGCAGCACGGCACCAGCACCGCGAGCTCGTACTGCTCGGGCACGACGGCACCCAGCAGGACCGCGGCGGCGACGGCGACGAGCCCGATCACGATGAGTGGTACTGGCCGCCTCACGGCTGCTTCCTGAGCAGCCGCGCGACCGGAACGAGAAGAGTCATCGCTCCGGGGACGCTTGTGACCAGGAGGAGGTTCCATCGGGTGTCGTCCGCGAACATCGGCGGCAGCGGCGGCCCGGTCAGGACGTCGGCCTCGGTCGTCTTGAGGCGGTCGTTCCAGTTCCGGTCCAGCTCGATCTCGCCGCTGGGGCAGGCGAGCACGTAGTCGACGCTCGGGTACTTGGCGAACGGGTGCTCGTCGGTCGCGGTGACCGCGCACCGCTCGACGTGCCCGATCCGCTGCATCAGCACGCTGTGCACGCCGAAGGTCAGCACGAACGGCGCCACGAGCCCGAGGACGAACGCGGGCAGCGCGATCCACTTGCGCTGGGAGAGCCCGCTGACACCCAGGGCGTAGGCGAGGCCGCCGAGCAGGCCGATGAACACCAGCCCGTAGGTCAGCGTGATGCTCACACCGACGCCGAGCGCCAGCGCGGTCAGCCCGCCGGCGATCAGCAGCCAGGCCGCCCTCACCGGCCGGCCCAGTCCTGCCAGACGCTCCTGCGGGAGACCGTCGTCCTGATCATGAGCCGCTGGACGAGCGTGGCGGGGAGTCTGAGCAGCACCTCCGCCAGCACGCGGGTGCGCAGTCCGAGCCGGAAGTTGGCGGCTTCCGGGACGTTCCGGCGGAACGGCAGCAGCGCCGTGATCACCAGGAACCGCGCGAGCTGGGCGAAGGCCGCCGACGCGGGCGCGCACCGCAGCAGCATCAGCAGCCGGTTGCGTTCGTTCCAGCGGTGGAAGAGCGCCGAACCGGGACGCGTGCTCGCGCCGTGCCGGTGCCGGACGCGCGCCGGCCCGACCGAGATCACCCGGTGGCCGGCCAGCCGCAGCCGCCAGGCCGTGTCGGTGTCCTCGTAGTAGCAGAAGAAGCTCGCCGGGACGCCGCCCACGGCCTTGAGCTCCGCGGTCCTGAGCAGTGCCGCGCCACCGCAGAACCCGAACACCTCGCGGCCGGCGAGCACGACGTCCTTGCCGTGGCCGTCCGCCGTCAGCGCCACGCCGACGGACTGCGTCGAGCCGTCCATGAGCAGGATCGACGAGGTGGCGGCGGCCGCGCCGGGCTCACCGTCGAGAGCGCGCTCCAGTTCGGAGAGCCACGACGGGTCCGGTGCGGCGTCGTCGTTGAGCCACGCGACGTACGGGGTCTCGACCATGTCGAGAACGGCGGCGAGGCCGCCCGCGTAGCCGCGGTTGCGGGGCAGCCTCACGACCTCGTGCCCGCTGATCAGCTCGGCTGTGCCGTCGTCGGACGCGTTGTCGACGATGATCGTCCTATGTGGACTCTTCTGGGTCTTGAGGGCGTCCAGGCACGCCGTGATGTGGTCACGGCCGCGCCACGTCACGACCACCACGGTGCTGACTGCCGACACGGCGTGAGACGGTACGCGACGTGCCCGAGCTAGTAGTGCTGACCGAGCAACTGAACGCCCCGGTCCCCGGCGGGACCGGCCGCTACACGGCGGAGTTGCTCGAGGCGTTGGGGGAGAACGCCCCTCCCGGCTGGACCGTGACGACCGCGGCGACGGCCCGCGCCGACCGCGTGATCAGGGTGCCGCGCCGGGCGCTGGTGGCGTTGTGGGAACGCGGCCTGCCGCCGAAGCTCGGCCCGCACGTGCACGCCCCGACGCCGCTCGCGCCGCTGCCGGGCGCGGTCGTCACCGTGCACGACGTGGTGCCGTGGACGCACCCGGAGACGCTGACTCCGCGTGGGGTCGCCTGGCACCGCAAGGTGATCGCACGTGCTGCTCGTGAGGCGCGCGCTCTGGTGGTGCCGACACAGGCCGTTGCGTCCCAACTGGCGGAGTGCGTGCGTGTGGACGTACCGGTGCACGTCGTGCCCAACGGCGTCACGCGGCTGGTCGGTTCACCGGCCGATGACCTGCCCTCGTCGTACGTGCTCGCCGTCGGCACCGTGGAGCCGCGCAAGGGCTTCGGGTTGCTGGTGCGGGCGACCGAGCGGCTTCGGGTGCCGCTGGTCGTGGTCGGTCCGCAGGGATGGGGCGACGTCGACCTGCGCGCGCCGCACGTGACGTTGCTCGGCAGGGTGTCTGATGCGCGCCTCGCCTCGGTGCTGGCCGGTGCCACCGTGCTCGCCGCGCCCAGCCTGGCGGAGGGTTTCGGGCTGCCGGTGCTGGAGGCGATGGCCGCCGGTGTGCCCGTCGTGCACTCCGACGACCCGGCTCTGGTGGAGGTCGCGGGCGGCGCCGGAACCGTCGTGCGGCGTGGCGACCTGGCGTCGTTGACGGAAGGTCTGCGGGCCGTTCTGGCGGATCCTCGTCACACGGTCGAGGCCGGGATCACTCGCGCGAGTGAGTTCACCTGGGCAAAGACGGCACAGGGAGTGTGGAAGGCACACGCTTGACGATCGGATTAGTGCATTCCCGTTAAACGCATTAGCGAATGACATTACGCTAGCTGATCGTGCCGACCGTCGAACCCAGCGTGCTGATCGACGCCACCGCGATCCCAGCAGATCGAGGTGGCGTCGGCCGTTACGTGGATTCGCTCGTCGCGGCGCTGGACGCGGACGGGACCAAGCTCTCCGTCGTCTGCCAGCCGCGCGACGAAGACCTGTTCACCAAGATCGCGCCGAACGCCCGCGTGATCCGCGCCGCGGACGCCGTCGCCACCAGGACGGCCCGGCTGGCCTGGGAGCAGACGACGCTGCCGCGCCTGATCCGCACCCTCGGCGTGGACGTGGTGCACTCGCCGCACTACACGCTTCCGCTGGCCGGCAAGGCCGCGTCGGTCGTGACGCTGCACGACGCCACCTTCTTCACCGACCCGGTGCTGCACTCGTCGGTGAAGGCCCGCTTCTTCCGCGGCTGGACCCGAGCGTCGTTGCGGCGCGCGGACCTGTGCGTGGTCCCGTCGCAGGCGACCGCCGACGAACTCGTGCGCGTGGCCGGAGCCGACCGCCGGGTCCTGCACATCGCGCAGCACGGCGTGGACACCGAACGCTTCCACCCGCCGTCACCGGACGAGGTTCTCGCGGTGCGCCGCACCCTGTCGCTCGGTGACTCGCCGTACGTCGCGTTCCTGGGCGCACTGGAACCGCGCAAGAACGTCCCGGCGCTGATCCGCGGCTTCGCGCAGGCGATGGTGGGCCGCGCCGATCCGCCCGCGCTGGTGCTGGCGGGTCAGCCCGGCTGGGACGGCCAGGTCGAGCGCGCGCTCGACTCCGTCCCGCACCGCATCCGCGTGATCCGCGCCGGCTACCTGCCGTTCGAGCAGCTGGCGGGCTTCCTGGGCGGTGCGCAGCTGGTGGCGTACCCGTCCCTGGGCGAGGGCTTCGGGCTGCCGGTGCTGGAGGCCATGGCCTGCGGTGCCTGCGTGCTCACCACCAGACGCCTGTCGCTGCCCGAGGTGGGCGGCGAGGCCGTCGCGTACTGCGGCGTCGGCGCGGGCGACATCGCGGCCGCGATCGCCGAGCTCCTGGACGACCCGGCTCGCCGTGCTTCGCTGGCGGCATCGGGACAGCAGCGGGCCAAGGACTTCTCCTGGGCCGTCAGCGCCGACCGCCACCGCCTGGCCTACGAGCGCGCGATGCTGGTGCGTCGCCGGCGCTGAGTCGAGGCGACGCTAGGGTGACGCGCGTGAACTACGGCGACGGACTTGGTGTCGTGACGGTCACGTACTCGCCGGGCGAGACGCTGGCTCCCTTTGTGGACACCCTTGCGAAGGCCACCACCCGTCCGGCGCAGGTGATCCTCGCCGACAACGGGTCCACCGACGGCGTGCCGGAGGCGGTGGCCGCTTCTCACGACCACGTCACCTTCCTGCCCACCGGCGGCAACCTCGGGTACGGCGGCGGCGCCAACCGCGGCGTCGCGGCGCTGGGCCCCGAGGTCGGATGGGTGCTGATCTCCAACCCCGACATCGAGTTCTCACCCGGCAGCGTGGACGCGTTGATCGACGCGGCGCAGCGGTGGCCTCGGGGCGGGATGTTCGGGCCGTTGATCCGGGAACCCTCCGGCGAGGTCTACCCGTCCGCCCGGTTGCTGCCCTCGCTGGGACGCGGGGCCGGGCACGCGCTCTTCGGCGCCGTCTGGAAGTCGAACCCCTGGACTCGGGCCTACCGGCAGGAGAAGGCTCCGGTGGAGCGTTCCGCCGGGTGGTTGTCCGGGTCCTGTTTCCTGATGCGGCGTGAGGCTTTCGACGCCGTCGGCGGGTTCGACGAGCGGTACTTCATGTACTTCGAGGACGTCGACCTCGGCGAGCGCGTCGGCGCGGCCGGGTGGTTGAACGTCTACGTGCCCGATGCCGAGGTCACGCACATCGGGGGGCACTCGACCGCTCGGTCCTCGGACCGGATGTTGAGGGAGCACCACCGGAGTGCCTACCGGTACATGGCCGATCGGCATGCCGGAGTGCTGTGGGCGCCGTTCCGGCTGGCGTTGAAGGCAGGGCTTGCGGCGCGGGTGAAGATTCTCACTCGCAAGTCGGGCTGATCTCCGGGGCTCCGGCCCCGGTCTTCTGTGCTGTGTCCGCTACATGTCGCCGCTCAGCCGTTGCGACAGCGAGTTGCGGGACTGCTGGTGGTGCGAGACCGTCGGGATCAGGCCCGGCTGGACCACCTGCGTGATCTCCGCGTCATCTGCCGGGGCCTGTTGCTGCGGCATCGGCTGCGTCGGCATGGGCTGGTGCGGTGCGTGGTGCTGGGGCCGCTGCGGCTGCTGGTGGCCCATCTGGGCGGGCGCGAGGATCATGGTCGAGTCCGGGTCCCGGCGCGGGTCCACGGCGTTGACCAGCGCGCGAGGGATCTGCTGCGTGTCGGACGCGTCCATCGGGGACGTCATGTTGTCCGGCGTCACGATGTTCCGCCCACGTGCACGGGCGCGGGCGAGCATGGCGTCGGCCCGGTCGCGGGGGTCCATGTCGGATTTAGCTCCTTGCCGGGACCAGATCCCGTATGACGATCTGCTTCGTGTCAGAGTATTCCGTCGAACGGCTTGCTGTAACGCGGAGGAGGAAAAAGGTGCACGGCGTCGAAGCTGTGGTGCTGGTCGGGGGCAAGGGCACTCGTCTTCGCCCGCTGACCCTGTCCGCTCCCAAGCCCATGCTCCCTACCGCGGGGGTGCCATTTTTGACGCACCTCCTGTCGCGGATCAAGGAGGCCGGCATCACGCACGTGGTGCTGGGTACGAGTTACAAGGCCGAGGTGTTCGAGGAGTACTTCGGGGACGGATCGAGGCTCGGGCTGGAGCTCGAGTACGTGGTGGAAGAGGTGCCGCTGGACACGGCGGGGGCGATCCGCAACGTGGCGGACAAGCTGCGTGAACCCGACGTGATGGTGTTCAACGGCGACATCCTGTCGGGCGTCGACCTGACGGGGATCGTGGACACCCACCGCGAGCACGAGGCGGATGTCACGCTGCACCTGGTGAAGGTGCAGGATCCCAGGGCGTTCGGGTGCGTGCCGACGGACGAGGAGGGGCGCGTCCAGGCGTTCCTGGAGAAGACCGAGAACCCGCCGACGGACCAGATCAACGCTGGTTGCTACGTGTTCCGGCGTGAGGTGATCGACGCTATTCCCGCCGGTCGGCCGGTGTCGGTGGAGCGCGAGACGTTCCCCGGGCTGCTGGAGGCCGGGAAGAGGCTGCAGGGGCACGTGGACGCCACGTACTGGCTGGACCTCGGCAAGCCCGAGGCGTTCGTGCAGGGGTCCGCGGACCTCGTGCGCGGCGTCGCGCCGTCGGCGGCAGTTGCACAGCCTGGCGACTACCTGGTGCTCGACGGCTCCGCGGTGCACGAGGGTGCAACGCTCAAGGGCGGCAGCACGGTCGGTGCGAACTGCACGGTTGCGGACGGTGCTGTGCTCGATGGCGCGATCCTGTTCGACGGAGCTGTTGTCGGCGAGGGTGCCTTGGTCGAGCGTTCGATCGTGGGTGCCGGTGCGCTCGTGCAGGCCGGTGCGGTCCTCAAGGACGCCGTGGTCGGTGACTCCGCGGTGATCGGTGCGCGGTGTGAGCTGATCGGGGGAGCGCGGGTGTGGCCGGGCGTCGTGTTGCCCGAGGCCGGCGTGCGCTTCTCGACGGATGCCTAGCAGAGCCTGGACTCCACCGTTCCCACTCGATCTGGGTGCGGTGCTCGGCAGGTTGCGCCGCGGGCCCGGCGATCCGTCCTTCAGCGCGGAGGGCGGCGTCTGGCTCGCGGCGAACACGCCGTGCGGGCCCAGCACGCTGCACATCACCAGAACAGGCGGTGAGGTGCTGGCAGAAGCGTGGGGCGAGGGCGGGCCGTGGCTGCTCGACGGCCTGCCCGCTCTGCTCGGCGCGGACGACACGGTGGACGAGTTCATCGCGCACCACCCGGTCATCGCCGAGTCGCGCAGGCAACGCCCCGGGCTGCGGCTCGGCGCCACCGGACGCGTCTGGGACCTGCTGTTCGCCTCGGTCCTGGAGCAGAAGGTCACCGGCGTGGAGGCCTTCCGGACGTGGCGTGAACTGGGCCGCAGGTTCGGTGAGAGCGCTCCAGGACCGAAGCCGCTGAAGGTTCCGCCGACGCCGCAACGGTTGCTGGGCCTGCAGGACTGGGAGTGGCACCAGTGCGGGCTCGACGGTGCCCGCCGGCGGACGCTGATCAACGTCGCGCAGGTCGCGCACCGGCTGGAGAAGGCCGCCGAGATGCGCAGCCGTGAACTCCTCGAAAAGGTGCCCGGAGTGGGTGTCTGGACGTCGGCCGAGGTGGCGCAACGGGCCTGGGGCGACCCGGACGCCGTGAGCGTCGGTGACTACCACGTCGCCAAGAACGTCACGTGGGCGTTGACCGGCACGCCGGGCGACGACGACGGCATGATGGAACTGCTGGAGCCCTACAAGCCGCAACGCCACCGCGCGGTCATGTACCTGGAGGCGGCGGGCCTGCGGCGGCCGCGGCGAGCACCGAGGTTCTCGCCGCGCGACTACCGCAAGTTCTAGGGGCTCCGTTGGCGAAGCGGCAGTACGTGGCGAGGGGCGTGCCCGGCGGCTACCGGATCTGGAACAACAAGTCGCGGCGGTGGTGGGGCGACCACTGCGAACTGTGCCCCGACGACCTCCTCGCCGAGCTGAACGGCGCCGCCGATCCAGCGCGGATCACCGCCCTGCTCAAGCGCTACCGGGCGCTCCGGCGCTGAGACCGGCGTTCTAGCGCAGGCGCGCGAGAGCGCTCTCGATCAGCGGGTGCAGGTCGTCCACGTTGTCCGGCAACGAGTCCAGCGGCCACCACTGCAGGTCGACGGACTCGGCCGAGCGCACCGGCTGTGCGCCGACGGGTGCGCGCACCAAGAACCGCACGTCGAAGTGCCGCGTCGGCTTGCCGAGCGAGCACGTGATCGGGTGCACGTCGAGGTGGATCGGCGTCGGCTCGATCCGCAGCCCGCGCATGCCGGACTCCTCGGTCGCCTCGCGCAGGGCCGCCGCGGCCAGGGACTCGTCCTCGGGCTCGCAGTGGCCGCCCAGCTGCAGCCACCGGCCCACGCGCGGGTGCAGCGTCAGCAACGCGTGCTCCGCGGTGGCGTCCAGGACCAACGCGGAGGCCGTGATGTGTCCGGGCTCGCAAGAGCGTCGGCAGGCGTCCTCGCGGGCCGCCAGGAAACCCAGGTAGGCCTCGCGCAGGGCGTCCTGTCCCGAGAACCGGCTCAGCGTCGAGACGGCGTCGGCGTGCAGTGTCACAGCTCGATCAGCCCTTCCAGCGGTTCGCGCGGCGTCAGCGGCTCGGTCGGGTGCCCGACCGCGACGGCGCCCAGCGGTTCCCAGTCGTCGGGAACACCCAGCACGGAACGCACGACGTCCGCGCAGAAGATCGTCGACGACACCCAGCACGAGCCGAGCCCCTCGGCGGCCAGCGCCACCAGCAGGCCCTGCACGGCGGCGCCACCGGCGACCGTGAACATCGTCTTCTCGGCGTCCGCGCGGCGGTCGTCGGGGTAGGAGTGCGCGCCGTCGCGCACGAGGAACGGCACGACGATCTCCGGTGCCTCCACCAGCAGGTCGCCCCGGCGGACCCGGCGCGCGATCTGCTCGTCGGTGAACCCGTCGGCGCGCAGGTCGGTTTCCCACTGCTCGCGCATGGCCTTCAGCAGTTCCGCGCGCTTCTCCCGCACCAGCACGAACCGCAGCGGCTTCGTGTGGTGCGGCGCGGGCGCGGTCAGCGCCGCACCGACCGCGCGCTTCAGGACAGCGAGATCGACGGGCTCGTCCGCGTAGAACCGCACGGACCGGCGCATCAGCACGGCCTGCGCACGGCCGGCCGCCAGCGCCTCCTCCGTGCCGAGGTTGAAGAGGTCCTCCTCGACCGGCCGGTTCAGGTCGCGGGCCGTGGAACCGTCGTCCACCACGTCGAACCCGCGCAGCACCGCCACCGGCACCGCGCCGAGCTTGCCCTTCACCAGGTCTGCTGCCGCGGCGATCTCGTCGGCGATCGCGACCATCGTCACCGCGAGCTGGTTGCCGTGCTCGTCCACCGAACCCGCGTAGTCGTGCAGCACGCGGATGCCGGAGGCGCCGATCGCGGCGTCGATCTGGCCCATCCGCCACGCGCGGCCCATCGTGTCCGTGATCACCACGGCGACCTCGACGCCCAGCGACTTCCTCAGCGCGGCGCGCAGCGATGCCGCGGAGCCGTCCGGGTCCACGGGCAGCAGCGCGATCTCGTCGCCCGCCACGTTCGAGGCGTCCACGCCGGACGCGGCCTGCACGATGCCGAGCTTGTTCTCGGTGATCAGCGTGCGCATCTTGCGGGCGAGCACTCGCACGGACTCCGCGTCGACGTGCTCGCGCCGGATCCTGTCCCGCTCCACGGGGTCGGCCGGGACGCGGACGAGCCGTCCCTCCACTTTGGACAAGACCTTGGACGTGACGACCAGCACGTCGCCGTCGCGCAGCCAGGGCGCGGCCTTCGCGATCGCGCCGGCCAGGTCGTCGCCGGGGCGAAATTCCGGCAGACCGGGGACCGGCAGCAGCTCCAGCGCCGCCGCGGCGTGATCAGTCAACGTCGACTCCGGCCAGTTCCAGAGCGTCCCGCGCCATCTGCGCCGTGGCGTCCACATCGGACATCAGCAGCGGAACGGCGCGGACCGCGACACCCGGCACGTCCGCGCGGTCGCCGGTGTGCACCAGCCACGCGTCGAGAATGCCGTCCTCGGAGCACTTGCGGGAGCCGTAGAGCCGCCCGACCGCCTCGGCCGTGGTCTCCACGCCGATCGCGTCCAGGCAGGCGTCGGCCATGCCCCGCAACGGTTTCCCGCCGATGATCGGCGACAGGCCCACGACCCCGGCCTCGGTCTTGCGCAGCGCGTCGCGCACACCGGGCACGTTGAGGATCGTGCCGATGCTCACCACGGGGTTGGACGGCGCCAGGACCACCGCGTCGGCCTCGCCGATCGCGTCCAGCACGCCGGGCCCGGCGGTGGCGCTCTCGGCGCCGACGAACGCGAACGACTGCGCGGGCAGGCCGGCGCGGTGCTTGACCCACCACTCCTGGAAGTGGATGGCCTTCGTCTCACCGTCGAGCTCGACGACGACGTGCGTCTCGACCCGGTCGTCCGACATCGGCAGCAGCTTCACGCCCGGCTTCCACCGGTCGCACAGGGCCTCCGTCACGGCCGACAGCGGATAGCCGGCGCGCAACATGCGGGTGCGAACGAGATGCGTCGCGATGTCCCGGTCGCCCAGGCCGAACCACGTCGGTTCGGCGCCGTACGCCGCGAGCTCCTCCTTGACGGTCCACGACTCGTCCTCGCGGCCCCAGCCGCGTTCGACGTCGATGCCACCGCCCAGCGTGTACATGCAGGTGTCGAGGTCGGGCGTGATGCGCAGCCCGTGCATCCACACGTCGTCGCCGGTGTTCACCACCGCCGTGACGTCCGCTCCGAGAGCTTTGAGTCCCTGCAGGAACTTGGCGCCGCCGACTCCGCCGACGAGTGCTACGACCTTCACGCCCGCCCATGCTTCCACAGCGCGGTGAGTGGCCTACAGGGAGCGCCAGAACGAGAACGTCGCGGAGCCGAGGTACGCCGCGAACGAGTCGCCGCCGACGAGCTGGAACAGCCAGGTCGACACCTCGAAGAAGAGTCGGCTGACCTCGGAGAAGCCGATCAGGACGGCGAACAGGACCAGCGGCGCCCACGGCCGGGCCTTCGCACCGAACTGCTGCGCCGAGTAGGGGAGGAACGGCTCCAAAGCACCCCAGCCGTCCAGGCCGGGAATCGGCAGGATGTTCAGCACGAACGCGAACACCTGCAACAAAGCAAGGTACGAAATCGCGGCGGCGAGGGCGGCGGGCGGCGAGAAGATCGTGACGACCAGCGCGAGCAGGACACCGATCACGAGGTTCGAGATCGGGCCCGCGAGTGAGACCAACGACTCGATCTTCTTCGACCGGAGGGCGTGGTGGTTGATCCACACGGCGCCACCCGGAAGTGGGATTCCGCCCATGACCAGCAGCACGAGCGGCAGCACGATGCTGAGCACGGGATCGGTGTAACGACGGATGTCGAGGGTCAGATAACCCTTGTCACGTACGGAGAAGTCGCCGCCCTTGTACGCGACGGCGGCGTGCCCGAACTCGTGCAGGCACAGCGTCACCGCCCACCCGGCGAGTACGAAGAGGATGGTGCCCGAGATGATGGCGACGTCACCTTCGAGCAGGGTGAGCGCAGCTCCGGCGACGGTTGCCGCGAGCAGGCCGAGGAACAGTGGGCTGGGGCGAACCGCTGATCGCTTCACCCCTCCAGTGTGGCGTGTCGGCCGGCGTGGTGGGCCGTTCGGGGACGGGTTGCGACACCTGAATCACTGTCTGTGCAGTGAGTCAAGGTTTTTGCGGCCATCTGCGGGAATATCCCCCGACGTGTGGACTCCGCTTGACCGCCCGCTGTGACGCAGGTGTAATCACATCGGTGTCATTCGTCGTTGTGGGAACGGCGTCTGGCGTCCGCCAACCGGGGAGAGCGGAAGGCGAGGAGGCGGACGAAATGCAGGAATTCGAAGAGCTCGAAGAAGATCACGTCACGCAGCCGGTCGTACAGGGCGAGCTGTCGTACCTGTTCGACCCTGCCGACGAGCAGGACTGGCAGGAGCGCGCGCTCTGCGCCCAGACGGATCCCGAGGCGTTCTTCCCCGAAAAGGGTGGTTCGACGCGGGAGGCCAAGCGCATCTGCCTGGGCTGCGAGGTTCGTTCGGAGTGCCTGGAGTACGCACTCCAGCACGACGAACGCTTCGGCATCTGGGGCGGTCTCTCGGAGAGAGAACGCCGCAAGCTGAAGAAGCGAGCCGTCTAGTCGGTCAGAAGCGTGATCTTTCTGCCTTAACTTGAGGGCGTGACAAGTCCTCACCCGAGGCTCCGGACAGCGCCGGTGCTGTGCGTCCTGGTCTGCCACGACGGCGACCAGTGGCTCAGCACGGCGCTGTCTGCCTTGCGGCGCCAGCGAATTCGTCCCCGGCACGTGGTCGCGGTCGACACCGGGTCGACGGACCGGACGGCAAAAGTCCTGGCGGAGGCCGGAGACCTGCTGGACGGAGTGCTGACCGCGCCGCGTGGCACCGGCTACGGCACCGCCCTGCGCATCGCGGTCGAGCACGCCGTCGAACGGTGGGGCGACCCGGGCAAGTGGCTGTGGTTGCTGCACGACGACAGCGCGCCCGAACCGGACTGCCTGGCGGCTCTGCTGACCGCGGCCGAGGTGTCGCCGTCGGCCGCTGTGCTCGGTCCGCTGTGCCTCGATTGGGTGGATTCTCGTCTGGTCGTCGAGGCAGGTGTGTCGACGGATTCTTCAGGACATCGACAGACTGGTCTGTCCTCCGCGGAACATTCCGCATCGTTTCAGCAGAGCACCGAGGTTCTCGCCGTGTCGTCCGCCGGATCGTTGATCAAACGTGAGGTGTGGCACTCGCTCGGCGGTTACGACGAAGCGATGCCACTGCTTCGCGACGATGTCGACTTCGGCTGGCGCGCTAATCGCGCGGGTCATTTGGTCCTATGCGTACCCGTCGCACGCATGAGACATGCACGCGCCGCAACTAAAGGCGCACGCCGTTTGGACGCGGCGATGGCGCGTCCGGGTCCGTCATTTCGTGGCGTCGACCGCGCGCACGGCATGCGTACATTTTTGGTCAATTGTTCAACTTTGTCGTTTCTCGTCGGAGTGCCGCGGCTGCTGTTCCTGTCGCTGCTGCGCGCCCTGGGCTTCCTGCTGCTCCGGCGTTTCGCGGACGCACACGCCGAAGTCGGCGCGGCCCGCTACCTCCTGACGCGGGGCCGTTTGCTGCAGGGACGGCGCGCCCGCCGCGGTTCCGCCGTCGTGCGCGGCCTCTTCACCAGCAGACTCACCCGGCTGCGCAACGCGGTGCGCGCCGGCGCCGCCTTCCTGATCCGCCGCCGGGTCGAGGCCGACGCCGCACTGGGTCGTTTGCCCGCAACCGATTCCGGTTCGGCGTGGCTCGAACCGTCCGAAGTGGACTCCCGGCTCGTCGGCCCGTCCGCCCTGCCGGCGGGCGCGTCCCGCGGTCGTCCGCGTGTGGCCGGTCTGCGCCGCCCGCCCGTCGTCGTTCCCGTCGACGCCGCACTGCCCGGCGCCCTGCGTCCTTCGCCGCGACCCCGTCCGTCGCCCGGCCCGCGTGCCGGTTCCGGCATGGTCTTCGTCGAGGTCGACCAGTCGCGGGTGCTGCGCTCCCTGCTGCTGGCGCCGCCGGTGCTGTTGCTGCTGTCGCTCTCGGCCGTCGCGGTGATCGCGAACTGGTCCCGGCTCGGACTCGACCTCGCGGGTGGCCGGCTGCTCCCGGTCGGTTCGGTGGGGTCGGTCTGGTCGACCTACCTCTCCTCCTGGCACCCGGTCTTCGGTGGCACCGCGGCGCCCGCACCCGCGGCGTTGGCCGTCTTGGGCCTGATCCCCGGCGGACCGTCGTTCGCCGTCGCCCTGTTGTTGCTCGGTGACATCCCCCTCGCCGCGTTGTCGGCCTACATCGCGTCACGCGGCTTGCGCGTACGCCGTTCCGTGCGCGCGGTGGTGGCTGCCTTCTACGGCCTGCTGCCGGTCGCGACGACCGCCGTGGCCGAGGGTCGTCTGGACGTCGTCGTTGTGCACATCGTCACGCCCGTGGTCTTCGCAGGCGTGTACGCGGTCTTGCGCGCGTCGTCGACGCACGCCTGGTTGCCCATGGCCTCCGGCACCGCCATCGGTGTCGCGGTCCTCGGCGCCTTCTCACCGCTGACGCACGTCGTGGTGATCATCGGCGCGCTGGGCGGCTTCATCGCGGTGACCGGCGGTGCGCGCAGAATCGCGGCTCTGTTCGTGATCGTGCTTCTGCCAATGGGACTGCTTCTGCCGTGGCCAGCCGTCTTGCTGCAACACCCGGAGATGGTCCTCAACGGCCTTGGCGCCGCGTTCGAGTCGCCACCGCCGAACCTGATCGTGTGCTCGGTCTTCGCGGCCGCCGCGTTCGCCGCCGCCGTCCTGCGGCCGAACGCCTCGATGTTGCCCGGCCTGACGGTGATCGTGCTCGCCATCGGGGCTCTCGCGGCGGTGGCCGCGGTGGGTGCCTGGCCGGGAACGCCGCTGGTGATCCTGGCCTGGGGACTCGTCTGCGTGGTGCTGGCCGGGTGCCAGCGCGGGGTGCAGCCGGGTGTGGCCGGGCGGGCCGGTGTGCGGCGGGCCGTGTACGTCGTCGGGGTGGTGACGCTGGTCAGCCTCGGGGTTGCCGGCTTCCTGGACCTGCGGTCCGGGCCGTTGAAGGCCGACGGCGGGCTTGCGTTGAACGCATCGTTGACCGCCGAGTTGGAGCGGACCGGGCGCTCGGTGTTGATTCTGGGGACGCCTGTGCGTCAGGTTGCCGGACGGATGCCCGCGTTCGGGGACGACGATCTCGTGCCCACGGTGTCGTCGCCTGCTCGGTTGCGGCGGTGGAACTCTTCGTTGCTCGACGGGGCCGCGCCGGCGGTGAAGGTGGCGCTGGGGCAGGCCGCTTCGTCCGGGGTCACGTTCGTGGTGCTGCCGTCTGAGGAGGCTTCCGCTCGGGTTCGGGCCGCCGCTGGGGAGTTGGTGTCGGAGGCTCCGCGGGCTTCGGACGGACGGCCTGTGTTGCGGATGCGGCTCGTTGCGGACACCGGGGTGTTGCTGGCGCCTGATCTTGCCCGCCGGGCTCGTACCGGTGGGGAGCCGCCGTCTGAGCTCGGGGCGGACGGGGTGGCGCCGGTGAACGTGTCGTTGCCTGATGTGGCTGTTCGGGTTTCGCCTGGTGGGGAGGGGCGGGTGTTGGTTCTGGCCGCCGAGGACGAGCCTGGGTGGCAGATTTCTGTGGACGGGGCTGCGGTGCCGGTTGTCCGGGCTTGGGGGCATCTGGTCGGGGTGCCGTTGCCGTCTGGTGGGGCTGAGGTCCGGGTTTCCGTGTCCAGTACTTTGCGGGACTTTTTGTTGTTGGGGCAGGCTGCGGCGGCGTTGTTCACGTTGCTGACTGCGGTGCCCACTCGGCGGCGGGCTGTTCCTGGGGCTCCGCCCCAGACCCCGCCAATCTGATCCGAAGCCGGGGTCCACGCCGTGCGCGGGTTGATGGCACGCCTGTTGCTTCGGGCGCAGGCGCGTTGCTTTGGGGGGCGCGGTGGTGGGGTGGCTTCGTCACGAGTCGTACCAAGAGCGGGCCACATGCCTGAAGGGGTGTCAAGCGGACGAAAAGCGTGTCGAAAAGCGTGTCCGCTTGACACCCCTTCAGGCAGGCAGCAAGAGCTGTGGCACGACTCGTGACGAAGCCACCCCACCCGGACCGTTTGGTAAAGACGGCTCGCCTTCGGCATCGCGGATGAGTTGCGTGCCCTTGAGCGTGTGCTCGGACGGCTCGCCTTCGGCTTCGCAGGCGGGATGCGTGCTCGCCTTCGGCTTCGCGGGTGGCTTGCGCGCCGTGAGCGTGCGATGTGTGAGAGGGGTCTCAGCCCTCGTCCACCACGTCCGGGTCCAGGCCCAGGTAGTTCGCGATCTGCTCCACCAGCACGTCGTGCACCAGGTCGGACAGGTCGGCGCCGTCCTTCGCGCGGGCTTCCAGCGGGCGGCGGTACAGAACGATCCGGGCGCGGTTGTCCGAGCCCGCCGGCAGCAGGCGGGCCAGGGGGACGTTGCCGTCCTCCACCACGCCGTCCTCGCCCTCCACCTGGACGTCCGGCACGTCGTCCACGGCCACGTCGAGTTGGGTGAGTTCGGTGCGCCAGCGGGCCTCGATGGGCTCCAGGGCCTCGATGACCAGGGCGTCGAAGCGTTCGGCTCGGGAGCGGGCCGCCGGGAGCGTGGCCGGGTAGAGAGGGCCGCGCAGGCCCCGTCCGTGCCGGTCGCGGTTGCGTCGGCGCGGCGAACCCTGCCGCTGAGAACCCCGTGCCATCACCACAACCAAGCAGCCTAGTTGCTACCCCTGACGACTAAACACAGCGTGCCTCACACACAGCCTCGCGTGGACGCGCTATCGTCCCCGATCGTGCGGAGCGTGAGACGGTGCTCGCGAACCGGGTGTGCTAACCCGGCTGTCGCCACGCTCACCTACGCCTATGCGGACTCCACCGCGGTCGTCGGGCCGCTTGCCACGTACTCCGAACCGCACAGCTACGACCTGTGCGAGGAGCACGCCTTGCGGCTCACTGCGCCGCGGGGTTGGGAGGTCGTGAGGCACCAGGGTGAGTTCGCGGCGCCCGAGCCGACTGTGGACGACCTGACGGCCCTGGCCGAGGCCGTGCGGGAGGCTGGGCGGGCTGATGTGAGCCCGAAGCTGCCCGATGTGCCTGCGGGCTCTCATCGGCGTGGCCACCTGCGGGTATTGCCCGATCCGCACGAGGACTGACTGACCACACGCACCACTAATCTTCTCGCCGGTAGGCTGCCCTGGCAGTGGCCGTCAAGAGCGAGTTTCGGGAGTGTGCGGCGTGCGTGACCTGTCCGGCATCGTCAAGGCGTACGACATCCGCGGGGTGGTCGGCGAACAGCTGGACGCCGGCTTGGTCCGGGACTTCGGCGCCGCCTTCGCGCGCCTGGTCGGTGGACCGGCCATCGTGATCGGTCACGACATGCGTGACTCCTCACCGGGGCTGTCCCGTGCGTTCGCCGAGGGTGCTCAGGCCCAGGGCGTCAACGTGATCAGCATCGGCCTGGCCAGCACGGACATGTTGTACTTCGCGTCCGGCAAGCTCGACCTGCCCGGCGCCATGTTCACCGCGAGCCACAACCCGGCGCAGTACAACGGCATCAAGATGTGCCGCGCGGGTGCCTCGCCGGTCGGCCAGGACACCGGTCTCGCGCAGATCCGCCAGGATGCCGAGAACCAGGTCCCCGACGTCGAGGGCGTAGAGCCCGGCACGTTCGAGGAGCGCAACATGCTCGTCGAGTACGCGGCGTACCTCAACGACCTGGTCGATCTGAAGAACATCCGCCCACTCAAGATCGTCGTGGACGCGGGCAACGGCATGGGCGGCTACACGGTGCCGCAGGTCTTCGAGGGCCTGCCCATCGAGGTGATCCCCATGTACTTCGAGCTGGACGGCAGCTTCCCGAACCACGAGGCGAACCCGCTCGACCCCAAGAACATCGTCGACCTGCAGGCCCGCACCAAGGCCGAGGGTGCCGACGCCGGTGTCGCGTTCGACGGCGACGCGGACCGCTGCTTCGTCGTGGACGAGAACGGCGACCCGGTCAGCCCGTCGGCGATCACCGCGCTGGTGGCCGTGCGCGAGCTCGCGAAGGACCCCGGCGGCACGATCATCCACAACCTGATCACCTCGCACGCCGTGCCGGAGATCGTCACCGAGCACGGCGGCAAGCCCGTGCGCACGCGCGTCGGCCACTCGTTCATCAAGGAGGAGATGGCCAGGACCGGCGCCATCTTCGGTGGCGAGCACTCCGCGCACTACTACTTCCGCGACTTCTGGAAGGCCGACACCGGCATGCTGGCCGCACTGCACGTGCTGGCCGCCCTCGGTGAGCAGGACGGCCCGCTGTCGGCGCTGACCTCGATCTACAACCGCTACGCCGCCTCCGGTGAGATCAACTCGACGGTCGGCGACCAGGCGGGGCGGATCGCCGCGATCAAGGACGCGTACGGCTCCAAGGACGGCGTCACGATCGACGAGCTGGACGGTCTCACCGTGCAGCTGGCGGACGGGTCGTGGTTCAACCTGCGTGCCTCGAACACCGAGCCGCTGCTGCGCCTGAACGTCGAAGCCGCCACCCCCGAGGCCGTCGCCGCGCTCAGCGACGAGGTCCTCGCGATCGTGCGGGCCTGAGGAGAACACCGTGGCCGTCAAACTCGAAGAGCAGTTGCTGGAAATCCTCGCCTGCCCGTGCCCCGAGCACGCGCCGCTGCAGGTCGGTACGCCGTCCGACCCGGAGGCGGACTTCCTCACGTGCACTGCGTGTGGTCGTTCGTTCCCCGTGCGCGACGGCATTCCGGTCCTGCTGCTGGACGAGGCGGTCGAGCCGCCGTCGGCTGGGTGACGTAGGTGCTCGACGACACGCTGCTCGACGACCAGAGCCGCCTCGCCGACGCCGACACGGGCGGCTGGCTGCGCGCTGCCGCACGGGCGGGGGCACAGGTCCGTTCCACCGCCGAGGCCGCGGCCGAGGCGGGAGTGGAGCGGATCTTCTCCGAACGCCCGCGCGCGGTGGTGCTCATCACCCGGCCCGGCCACTCGGTCGCCGTCGCCGCCGTCGTCATGGCGTTGCTCGGTCCCGGCTGCTCGGTGCCGGTCGTGGTGTCCGACGAGGTGCCGCCGTGGGTGGGCGCTCTCGACGTGGTGCTCGCGCACACCGAGGACCCCGGCGACCGGGTGCTCGCCGAGTCGATCGACCGGGCCGTCCGCAGGGGCGCCCGCACACTGCTGACGGCGCCGGACTCCGGTCCGATCGCCGCGGCCGCCGCCGGCCGGGCCGTGCTGCTGCCGCCCCGCATCGACGTACCACCGGGCTTCAGCTTCCCGCGCGCGTTCGCCGCGTGGCTGCTGGTGCTGCACTCGCTCGGCCTGCTCAAGGCCGACGTCGAACTGATCGCGGACGAGCTCGACCGGGAGGCCGAGCGCGACCACCCGATGCACGAGTCGTTCGTGAACCCGGCGAAGTCGCTCGCGTTGCGCGTCGCCGACCGCACGCCGCTGCTGTGGGGCCTCGACGAGGTCGCCACGTCGGTCGGTGTGCACGGTGCCGGCGTGCTGGGGGCGTTCGCCGGCGTGGCCTGCGACGTCTCCGGGTATTCGCAGGCGCTGACCCGCCCGGTCCTGCACCGCCGCGCGGTGCAGGGAACCTCGGGTGCGGACCTCTTCGCCGACCCGGACGACGAGCCGGGCAGCGGACTCGTGCGCGTGCTGTTGCTGGCCGTGCGCCAAGGCCCCGTGGCCGATGCCGTGCGCCACGCCGCCGAGGACGCCCTTCCGGGCGCCGACGTGCTGGAGCCGGCCGTCGAGGTGGCGGGAGGCGACGCGGTCAGCGCCGCGCTGCTCGCGCTCCGCTTCGAACTGGCCGCGCTGTACCTCGGGCTCGCCACCGGGACTCTCGGCGGCAACCCGTACTGATTTGGGAGCTGACTTAGAAGTGGACCTGCTGCACAACGCGGTAAGGCCGTACGCGTGGGGTTCGCGCACGGCCATCGCCGAGCTGCTCGGGAAGGAGGTGCCCGCACCCCATCCCGAGGCCGAACTGTGGATGGGCGCCCACCCCGGCGACCCGTCCCGCGTTCGCGGCGCGGACGGCATCGAGCGCTCGCTGCTCGACCTGCTGACGGCGGACCCCGACGGCCAGCTCGGCCCGCGCGTGGCCGAGAGGTGGGGCAGCAGGCTCCCGTTCCTGCTCAAGGTGCTCGCCGCCGACGAGGCGCTGAGCCTGCAGGCACACCCGTCGGCCCAGCAGGCGGCCGAGGGTTTCGCGGCCGAGGAACGCCGTGGCGTTCCGCTCGACGCCGCCGTCCGCAACTACAAGGACCCGGCCGCCAAGCCGGAACTGATCTGCGCCCTGACCGAGTTCCACGCCCTGGCCGGGTTCCGCGAGCCGTCGCGGACCGTCTCGTTGCTGCGCACCCTGGACGCGCCCGCGCTCTCGCCGTACACCGAGATGCTGGTCGCGCAGCCGGACTCGTCGGGCCTGCGCGCGTTGTTCACGATGCTGATCACGCTGCCGCAGACGTCGCTGTCGTCGCTGCTCCCGCAGGTGCTGGACGCGTGCGTGCTGCACGTGAAGGAGCACGGCGAGTTCGACCTGGAGTGCCGCACGATCCTGGAGCTGGGCGAGTCCTACCCCGGCGACGCGGGCGTGCTCGCGGCGCTGTTGCTGAACCGGATCGTGCTGCAGCCGGGCGAGGCCATCCACCTGCCCGCCGGCAACCTGCACGCGTACCTGCGGGGCACCGGCATCGAGATCCTGGCGAACTCGGACAACGTCCTGCGCTGCGGCCTGACGCCGAAGCACGTCGACGTGCCCGAGCTGCTGCGAGTGCTCGACTTCACGTGCGGTGACATGGAAGTGCTGCTGGGCGAGGAGGTCCAGCCCGGCGTCCGCGTGTACCGCACGCCCGCGCCGGAGTTCGAACTGTCCAGGTTGGACCTGGCCGGCGAGACCCGGATCAACCACGAAGGCCCGCAGATCATGATTTGCACCGAGGGCGCCGTGGTACTCACCAACGCCCGTGGCGAGGAGTTGCGGCTGGCGCGTGGCGAGTCCGTGTGGCTCCCCGCGTCGGACCCGGCCGTGCTCCTGCGACCGGATGGTGTTGAATCCGCTGAACTTTTCCGCGCCACGGCCGGAACAGACTAAGGTTCACGACCGGACAAACCGGACTTGTTGCGAGGAGACAGGCGTGTCAGCAGGGGGCGGAACCAAGGCCATTGTCGCGGCCTTGGTCGCGAATGCCGGAATCGCGGTGGCCAAGTTCATCGGATTCCTGATCACCGGCTCGTCGTCGATGCTCGCCGAGTCGGTGCACTCGGTCGCCGACACGTCGAACCAGGGCCTGTTGCTGCTCGGCCAGAAGACGGCCCAGCGCAAGGCGACCAGGCTGCACCCGTTCGGCTTCGGCCGCGACCGCTACTTCTGGTCGTTCGTGGTGGCACTGATGCTGTTCACCCTCGGCTCGGTCTTCGCGCTGTACGAGGGCATCCACAAGCTGCAGCACCCCGAGGAGCTCTCCAGCCCGCTGGTCGCGGTCGGCATCCTCGTCGTCGCGATCGGCCTGGAGTGCTACAGCTTCTACACCGCGATCGTCGAGTCGAAGAAGATCAAGGGTGACGCCACCTGGTGGCAGTTCATCCGCAACTCCCGCACGCCGGAACTCCCCGTCGTGCTGCTGGAGGACGCGGGCGCCCTGATCGGTCTGGTGCTGGCACTGATCGGCGTCAGCCTCGCGACGATCACCGGCAACCCGGTCTTCGACGCGCTCGGCACGGTCGCCATCGGTGTGCTGCTGGGCATCATCGCGATCATCCTGATCATCGAGATGAAGTCGCTGCTCATCGGTGAGGGCGCGTCCGACAAGGACCTCGACGTGATCATCGACGAGCTGGCCGCCGGCAAGGTGCAGCGCGTCATCCACATCAAGACGCAGTACATCGGCCCGGACGAGATGCTCGTGGCGGCGAAGATCGCGCTGGAGCCCCGGTTGCCGCTGGACGAGGTGGCTCAGGCGATCAACGACGCCGAGCAGCGGGTGCGGGCCAAGGTGCCGCACGCCCGGTTGATCTACCTGGAGCCGGACCTGGACCGGTCCACGGTCTCCAGCTCCTGATTTTGGGTTTGTCGAAGCCGCTTCGGGTGATTGCCCGGGGCGGCTTCGTCGTGTCGAGACAGAACGCCGGACAACCTGCGGAAAAGAGCTATGGGCATCTCACCTGGTGGTTACCTCTAGGGTGGTCCGAATCGGATCCATCAAGGAGGTATGCACCGTGCCGGGGAACGGGTTGTGGCGCACGAAGTCGATCGAGCAGTCGATCGCGGACACGGACGAGCCGGGCACCAAGCTCCGCAAGGATCTGACGGCGTGGGATCTCACGGTCTTCGGTGTGGCGGTCGTCATCGGTGCCGGCATCTTCACGCTCACCGCGAGCACCGCGGGCAACATCGCAGGGCCGTCGGTCTCGCTGTCGTTCGTGCTGGCGGCGATCGCCTGTGCGCTGGCCGCGTTGTGCTACGCCGAGTTCGCCTCGACGGTGCCGGTCGCGGGTAGCGCGTACACCTTCTCCTACGCGACGTTCGGCGAGTTCGCCGCGTGGATCATCGGGTGGGACCTGGTGCTGGAGTTCGCGGTCGGGTCGGCCGCGGTCGCCAAGGGGTGGTCGGCCTACCTGCAGACGACGTTGGGGCTCATGGGTCTCGACGTGAAGACCGAGGTGGGCAGCGGCATCAAGTTCGACTGGGGCGCCGTGCTCCTGGTTGCGGTGCTCACCGCGCTTCTCATCATCGGCACGAAGCTGAGTTCGAGGGTCAGCGCGGTCATCACGGCCATCAAGGTCGCTGTGGTGCTGCTCGTGATCGTGCTCGGCATCACCTACATCAAGGCCGAGAACTACTCGCCGTTCATCCCGCCGGCTGCCGTTGGTGGCCCTGCCGCGCACACCGGCGTCGAGCAGTCGCTGTTCTCGCTGATCACCGGCTACTCGGGCAGCACCTACGGCGTGCTCGGCATGCTGGCCGCGGCGAGCATCGTGTTCTTCGCGTTCATCGGGTTCGACGTCGTGGCGACCACGGCGGAGGAGACGAAGAACCCGCAGAAGGCCGTGCCGCGCGGCATTCTCGGCTCGCTGGCCATCGTCACGGTGCTGTACGTCGCCGTCACGCTGGTGATCACCGGCATGGTGCCGTACACGAAGCTCGCGACGCAGCCGGACGGCACGCGCGCGACGCTCGCCAGTGCGTTCTCGGACAACGGGGTCGACTGGGCGGCAACGGTGATCTCGGTCGGCGCGCTCGCCGGTCTGACCACCGTCGTCATGGTGCTGATGCTCGGCCAGAGCCGCGTGCTGTTCGCGATGTCGCGCGACGGACTGCTGCCGCGCAAGCTCGCGAAGACCGGCAGCCACGGCACGCCGACGCGCATCACGATCATCATCGGTGTGCTCGTCGCGGTCGCAGCCGGCTTCTTCCCGGCGGGCAAGCTCGAAGAGATGGTGAACGTCGGCACGCTGTTCGCGTTCATCCTCGTCTCCGCGGGTGTGCTGGTGCTGCGCAAGACGAGGCCCGACCTGTCGCGCGGTTTCCGCGTGCCGCTCGTGCCGCTGGTGCCGATCCTCGCGATCCTCGCCTGCCTGTGGCTGATGCTGAACCTGACCGCGCTCACGTGGATCCGGTTCCTCATCTGGATGGCGCTCGGTGTCGTCGTCTACTTCGTCTACAGCCGACGCAACTCGGTGCTGGGCAAGACGGGCCAGAGCAAGGTCGAACCCGAACCGGTGGTCAAGCACGGCGAAGAGCCCGGCATCTAGCTCGCCACCAACTAACCTGCGCACCATGGAAAACGCGCGGTGGCTCTCCGAGGAGGAGGCGACGGCCTGGCACCACTTCGTCCAGGCCTACCACCTCCTCGAGAGGCAGATCGAACAGCAGTTGCAGCGCGACGCGGGCCTCTCGCACGCGCAGTACAACGTGCTGATCGTGCTGTCCGAACAGCCGGACAACCGCATGCGCATGACCGAGCTGGCGCGCAGGGTCGTGGTGTCGAAGAGCTCGTTGACCTACCAGATCGGCAAGCTGGAAAAGGCCGGACTCGTGCGGCGGGAGCCGCACGAGTCCGACGAGCGCGGCATCCTCGCCGTGCTCACCGATGCCGGCAAGGACCTGCTGCGGACCACCGCACCCGGCCACGTCGGGACTGTCCGCGAATACCTGATCGACCTCTTCACCCCGGAGCAGCTCGCACAGCTCGGGTCGTTCATGAAGGTCGTGCACGAGAAAGCCGACGACTAGAGGGTCAGCAGGCCCCGCTCGTCCAGCCACTCCGCCACGTCGTCGGGGCCCTGCCGCGTCACGTCCAGCTCCAGCACCGGCAGGATCGACTTCGCCGCGAGCTCGCGGAGCTGGCGCTGCTCCTCGACGAACGGCTCCAGCGAGACGTACTGCTTCGGATTCGCGCTGATCTTCAGCCGTTCTTCCCGTGCCGCCTCGAACGTGTCCTCGGGCCGTGTGCACAGCACGATCGCGAAGTTGAGCGGCTTCAGTCTTTCCTCCAGCCAGCCGAAGTCGAAGTCGCGCCCCTGCCGTGCCTGGTACGCCAACGTGGACAGGTGGAACCGGTCGACGATCCACGAGTAGTAGCGCTGCAGTTCGAACATCCGCGCCCATGTCTCGTAGGTCTCCATCGCGTGCGCTGTCTCCTCCGGCGCGAAGTCGATCAGCCCACGGCCCCAGGGCTCGTTGCTGAAACCGCTCCACTCACCCGAGATCAACGGCGAGTGGTACCGGTACCTGCGGTGACCGACCAGACGAGGGTGTTCGTTCAACGCGAAGGCCAGGTCCGTCTTGCCGGTCAGCCGCGTGCCTTCGAGGATCACCTTGGGTGTGAGCTTCATGGTGGCAAGCTAACCCTGTGATCCTCTGTCTCGACGTCGGTTCCACCTGGACCAAGGCCGCTCTCATCACCCCCGAGGGCGAACTGGTCAGGACCGGGCAGCACCCGACCACGCCGCCGGAAGTGCTGCGGGGCATCGACGCGCTGCGCGAAGAGGTCGGTGACGGCGAGATCCTCGCGTGCTCCTCGGCGGGCGGTGGCCTCAGACTTGCCGTCGTCGGCCAGGAACGGGTGGTGAGCGCCGAGGCCGGTTATCGGGTCGCGCTCAGCGCGGGCGCCAAGATCGTGCACGTCAGCGCGGGCCCGGTCGACGTGAAGGCGTTGCGCGCGTCGGCCCCCGACTTGATCCTGCTGGTCGGTGGCACGGACGGTGGTGATCAGTCGGTCCTGCTGCACAACGCCGCGAAACTCGCCCGCGTGGCCGTGCCGATCGTGCTGGCGGGCAACGTCGAGGCGCAGCCGGAAGCGTTGGAGCTGCTGGCGAAGCGCACCGTGGTGGCCTGTCCGAACGTGCTGCCGGACGTCGGTCAGCTCGCTCCGGAACCGGCGCGCAAGGCGATTCGCGAGGCGTTCCTCCAGCACGTGATCGGCGGCAAGGGGCTTTCGAGAGGCCCGAGGTTCCGTCAGCTCGTGCGGGCCGTGACGCCGGATGCCGTGCTGGCAGGCGTTTCCCGGCTCGCGGCCCAGGACCGCGAAGGTGCCGTGCTGGTGGTGGACGTCGGCGGCGCGACCACGGACGTGTACTCGGCAGTGTCCACGGCGGACAGCGAGGGTCTGGAAAGGACGGTCGCGCTGCCGCCGGACCGGCGTACCGTCGAGGGCGATCTGGGCATGCGCTGGTCCGCGCCGGGCGTGGTGAAAGAAGCGCTGACCGAACGCCTGACGACCGAGGACCTGGCCGCGGAGGCCCAGAAACGGGCCGAGAACGTCGGCTGGCTGCCGGACGACCCGGCCGTCGACGTGAAGCTGGCGTCGTTCGCGGCGATCCTGGCCGTGCGCAGGCACCTCAGGCAGGTCGACGGCCAGCTCGGACCGCACGGCGCGGGCCTGCTGGTGCTGTCGGGCGGAGTCTTCAGGCACACGCCCGACATCGGGCCGATCGTCGAGGCGCTGCGGGCCGACCCGGTGCTGCGGCCGGTGCTGAAGACCGCGGAGATCACCGTCGACCGCGACTACGTGCTGGCACCGGTGGGCCTGCTCGCCGAGTCGGGGCGGCTCGAAGCCGCCGACCGACTGGCGAAACGGCTGGGCTAGGCG